>DATCLF010000052.1:0-7660 GCA_036564055.1 Spirillospora sp. | reverse complement strand
GGTCATCCCCGTGGCGAGCTGGGGGGCCCACGAGCTGCTGCCGTACGGCAAGAGGCCGCGGACTGGGCTCGCCGGCCGCCTGAAGAAGGGGTTCCACCCGTTCCCGCGCAAGACCATGAAGATCATCGCTGGGCCGCCCGTCGACCTGTCGCGGTACGAGGGGCGTCCCCTCAGCAGGGAGACGCTGCGCGCCGCCACCGACGACATCATGGCGGCGATCACCGAACTGCTCGGCGAGCTGCGCGGGGAGGAACCGCCGAAGGAACGCTACGACCACCACCTGGTGCTGGAGGAGCGGCGCCGGCCCGGCGCGGCCGAGTCCGCCGGTGCGGCCCCCGGCGACACGGCGGACGGGGAGACGTTCGAGCCGGCGGTGCCCGAGACGGCCCGGCCGCGGACCGGCGACGCCGAGGCGGCGGGCTCGTGACGTACCGCACCGCGGTGATGGGAGCCGGATCCTGGGGAACGACGTTCACCAAGCTGCTGAGCGACGCGGGCGGCGAGGCCGTGCTGTGGGGACGCCGCCCCGAGGTCGTCCGGGCGATCAACGAGCGGCACGAGAACCCCGACTACCTGCCCGGCATCACGCTCCCCGAGAACGTGCGCGCGACCGTGGACCCGGCGGAGGCCCTGGAGGGCGCCGACTTCGTCGCGCTGGCCGTGCCCGCGCAGACGCTCCGCCACAACCTCGCCGCCTGGCTGCCGATGCTGCCGCAGGACGCGGTGCTCGTGAGCCTCATCAAGGGCGTGGAGCTCGGCACGTCCCGGCGGATGTCGGAGGTCATCCGCGAGGTCGCCGACGTTCCCGAGGAGCGGGTCGCGGTGTTCTGCGGGCCGAACCTCGCCCGGGAGATCGCGGGAGGCGAGCCCGGGGCGGCGGTCGCGGCCTGCGTGGACGAGGACGCCGCGCGGCGCCTGCAGTCCGCGACGATGACGCCCTACTTCCGCGTCTACACCTCCACCGACGTCATCGGCTGCGAGCTCGGCGGGGCGGTGAAGAACATCGTCGCGCTGTGCGTGGGCATGGCGGTCGGGCTCGGGTTCGGCGCCAGCACGCAGGCGCTGCTGATGACCCGCGGGCTCGCCGAGATCGCCCGGCTCGGCGCGGCGCTCGGCGCGGACGAGCACACCTTCGCGGGCCTCGCCGGGATGGGCGACCTCGTCGGGACGTGCATGTCGCCGCTGTCGCGCAACCGCACGTTCGGGGAGAACCTCGGCCGGGGCATGACGCTGGAGGAGGTCGTCGCCGTCACCAAGCAGACCGCCGAGGGCGTCAAGTCGGCGGAGGCGGTGATGGAGCTCGCCCGCAAGCACAACGTGGAGATGCCGATCACCGAGGCGGTCACCGCCGTCCTGCACCACGGAATGCCGATCAAGGAGGCGGCGATCTCGTTGATCTCCCGTTCCCCGAAGCCCGAACGGTACGGGCTGTGACGGCCCGGGCGGCGGACCGCCCCGCCCGGGCATGGCCCGGCCGGACTGATCACCGGTAGGGTCAAACGTCATGTCCCAGGCTTCTAGGATCCGCGTGGCCGTGGTCTTCGGCGGACGCAGCTCCGAGCACGCGATCTCCTGTGTCACCGCCGGCGCCGTGATGGCCGCCATCGACCGGGACCGGTACGAGGTGGTGCCGATCGGCATCGCACGCGACGGCCGGTGGGTGCTGCCGCCCGCCGACCTGCGGCTGCAGATCGAGGACGGCCGGCTGCCCGAGGTGACCGGGGAGGGCGGCGCCCTCGCGCTGCCGTTCGACCCCGACGACCGCGGGCTGATGGTCGTCGAGCAGGGGCGCGTCCCGGAGCGGCTCGGCGACGTGGACGTGGTGCTGCCGCTGCTGCACGGCCCCTTCGGGGAGGACGGCACCATCCAGGGGTTGCTCGACCTCGCGGGCGTCCGTTACGTCGGCGCCGGGGTGCTGGCCAGTGCGGTCGGCATGGACAAGGGGTTCATGAAGCTCGTCTGGCAGGCGCGTGGCCTGCCCGTCGGCCCGTACGTCCTGGTCGGCGACCGGGAGTGGCGGCACGAACGCAAGCGCAAGATCGACGAGATCAAGGAGCTGGGGCTGGCCTCCGGGACGCCGGTGTTCGTCAAGCCGGTCCGCGCCGGGTCGAGCATGGGCATCAGCCGCGTCGTCGACGAGGCCGACCTGGAGGCCGCGGTCGAGGCCGCCCGCGAGCACGACCCGAAGGTGATCGTGGAGGCCGCGATCGAGGGCCGCGAGATCGAGTGCGGCGTGCTGCAGGGCGTGGACGATGGCCCGGCCGAGGCGAGCCTTCCCGCCGAGGTGCTGATCGCGGGCGACCACGACTTCTACGACTTCGAGACCAAGTACCTCGACGGCTCCACCACGCTGGCGATCCCCCCGGACCTTCCGGAGGGGAAGATCGAGGAGGTCCGCAACCTCGCCGTGCGGGCGTTCGAGGCGCTCGACTGCGAGGGCCTCGCCCGCGTCGACTTCTTCTACACCCACGACGGACGCTGGATCCTCAACGAGATCAACACGATGCCGGGCTTCACCCCCGCGTCGGCGTTCCCGCAGATGTGGGCGGCGACCGGGCTCGACTACCCGGCGCTCGTCGACCGGCTGATCCAGACGGCGCTCAAACGTCCCACGGGCCTGCGCTGACCGCCGGGCCGGCGCCGGGGCACCGAGGACGCCCCGGTGCCGGCCCGCGTCGGTGAAGCCCGTCTTACGCGGGTGTCAGGGCACCGAAACCGCGCCGAAACAGCGGGACGCGAACATCGGAGCCGTCCGTGGAATCCGACCAGAGGAGTGCCCTCGATGCCCTCATCCGCCGTGTTCGACCTCGACGATCCCGGTGTTCGCGTCGTTCCCGGCCATGATCACTGGCATCCCGACATCCCGGGCGTCGCCGAGGTCATCACCGGGGGTTCGGTCCGGATGGAGTGTCAGGAGCCCGAGCCCGGCGGGGAGCCCCTGCTGTGCGGCCCGCTCGTGGTGGTCGGGGCCGAGCCCGGCGACGTCATCGTCGTGGACGTGCTCGGCGTCGGCCGCGCCGGCGGCGTCCACGACAACGGAGGCCACCCGGGGATCATCGGGTGCGCGCCGGCCGCCCCCGAGGCGGTGCCGAGCGGCGCCCGCGGCCGGGACGTCGGCGGCTGCAGCATCGCCCCGCTGTCGGCCGGGTCCCGGATCCTGCTGCCGGTCCAGGTGCGCGGCGCCAAGCTGTCCGTCGGCGACCTCCACTTCCCGGTGTCGGGAACCTACGACTGCGACGCCACCGCGCGGGCCGGCTGGATCGACCTCCGCGTGAACCTCACCCGGCGGGGCGTCGAGCGCTTCCGGGTGACCGGTCCGATGCTGATGCCCGACCCGACCCCGTCGTTCGTCTAGGGGTCCTTCGTCCGGGTGGGTGCGTCGTCCGGGCGGGTCGCCGGCCGGGCGTGGTCTCGTCCGGGTGAGCGGCCCGCCTCCTCGCGGTCCTCACGGGCGCGCTTCTCGTGCCGGGCGATCAGCGTGTCGATCTGGACGCAGAGCCGGGACCCGAGCGGCCAGCCCACGTAGTGGGTGAGGAAGACGCCGATCTCGCGCAGCTCGTCCGGTGACAGCTCGCCGTTCGCCAGCGCCGCGGGGATCTGGATGTCGAGGACGTCGTTCAGCCCCTGTCCGGCGAGGACGCCGATGAGCAGGAGGCGCCGTTCGCGCATGCCGAGCCCGGGACGGGTCCAGATGTCGCCGAAGAGGTGGTCGACGGTGATGCCGAAGAAGTCGCCCGGGGCGTCCTCGACGTCCCAGCCGTACACGCGCCGCATCATCTCCAGGCCGCGCTCGCGCCGGTCCCGGTCGCGCCGGTCGTGCTCGCTCCGGTCGTGCTCGCGCCGTGCGGTGTCGTCACTCATCGGCGTCTCCCGGGAGGCCGAGCCCTTCGGCGAGGCGTTCGCGGGCGAGGCGGGCGAACGGGGTGTCCACCCCCAGTCTTTCGGCCGCCTCCAGGGCGAGGGACAGGTCCTTCTCGCCGAGGTCGCGGGTGTGGCGGAGGACGTCGTACAGCTCGTCGTCGGGCTTCAGCGGCGCGGTGGTCGATCGCAGCATGATCGCCCCGGGGCCGCCGGTGATCGCGTCGGTGTGCCGGACGACCCGCCCGAGCCTGCGCAGCGGCACCCCCGACGCCTCCGCGAGCCGCTGCGCCTCGGCCGCCGCGGCGAACGCCACGAAGTGCAGCAGGTTGCGGGCCAGCTTCGCGTGCGTGCCGGCGCCGACGGGACCCATGTGCAGGACGAGCTCCGCCCAGTCTCCGAACGGTTCGCGGCAGCGTTCGAAGGCCTCCTGCGTCCCGCCCACCATCACGGCGAGGGTGCCCGCGCTCGCTCCCATGAACCCGCCGCTGACCGGCGCGTCCACCACCTCGATGTCGTACCGCCGTGCCTTCTCGGCGAGGTCCTGCGCGGTCTGCGGGCGGATCGTGGAGTGGATCGCGAGGACGGTTCCCGGGTGGGCGCTCGCGATGGCCTCCTCGGCCACCTCGGTCACCTGGGCGTCGTCCCGGACCATGATCGACACCAGGCCCGAGCGCGCCGCGACCTCGGCGACGCTCGCGGCGGCGCGCGCCCCCGCCTTCACCAGCGGCGCGACCGCCTCGGGACGGGTGTCGTGCACGAGCAGGCCGCGGCCGACGAGGTGCCGTGCCATCGGCGCCCCCATCTGCCCCAGCCCGACGAACCCCACGCCCTCCGGTGTCTCGCGCGGCGTCATGCCCGGAACACCTCGCCGCCGTCCACGTTGATGATCTGCCCGGTCACCCAGGCGGCCTCGTCCGAGAGGAGGAACAGGCACATCCCGACGAGGTCGCCCGGCGTCCCCATCCGCTTGAGCGCCATCTTCTCCCTGACGATCTTCTGCGACATCCCCTCCGGGACGGCCCTGCGGTTCGCCTCGGTGTCGATCGGGCCGGGCGCGATCGCGTTCACGCGGATGTTCATGCCGCCGAGCTCGTGCGCGAGCTGCTGGGTGAGCCCGTTGACGCCGACCTTCGCGAGGCCGTAGAAGCCGGAGTACTGCCACGCGGCGGTGGACGACTGGTTGACGATCGACCCGCCTCCGCGCGCCTGCATGTGCGGGTAGCAGGCACGGGTGCACAGCAGAGCGCCGTCCATGTTCACGGACATGAACCGCCGGTAGTAGTCCCAGTCGACCGAGACCAGGAGGTCCAGCCTCATCGTCCCGAAGATGGCGGCGTTGTTGACGAGATGGTCGATGCCGCCGAACCGCTCCACGGCCGTCGCGGCCATCGCCTCGACCGACGCCGGATCGGACACGTCGGTCCGCACGAACACGCCCTTGATGTCGTCGGCGACGGCCTGCCCGCGTTCGTCGACGTCCGCGACCACCACCGACGCGCCCTCGGCCGCCAGCGCCCGCGCGTACGCCTCCCCGATGCCCTGCGCGGCGCCGGTCACGATCGCGACCCTGCCCTCGAACCTCATGCCTCGACCCCCGTGCCTCGACTCTTCGTCCCGGACCTCATGTGCCGCCGTTCCGCCCGTCTCACGCGCTCTCCGCGATCGCCTTGGTCTCCAGGTACTCCTCGAACCCGGCCACGCCCATCTCGCGGCCGATGCCGGACTGCTTGTAGCCCCCGAACGGGACGTCCGGCCCGTACCAGACGCCGCCGTTCACGCTGACGGTCCCGGTGCGCAGCCGCCGCGCGACGGCCCGCGCCCGCTCGGGGTCGCCGCCGTGCACCGCGCCCGACAGCCCGTACGGCGAGTCGTTGGCGATGCGGACCGCGTCGTCGTCGCCGTCGTACGGCATGATCACCAGTACCGGGCCGAAGATCTCCTCACGTGCGGTGCGGGCGTCGTTCGTCAGCCCGGTGACGAGGGTCGGCTCGATCCAAAAGCCCCGGTCGCGGCCCTCCGGGC
Source organism: Spirillospora sp. (assembly GCA_036564055.1). GTDB lineage: Bacteria > Actinomycetota > Actinomycetes > Streptosporangiales > Streptosporangiaceae > Spirillospora. The sequence goes on along the minus strand of DATCLF010000052.1, from coordinate 1,777 downwards.
GGCCTCCGCCGCAGGCGAACGACCCGCCCTCCTCGACGGCGAGCCGCAGATACCCCTCGATCCGGTCGCGCTGCCTCGCCGAGATCACCGGACCGCACACCGTCCGGTCGTCCGCGGGGTCGCCGGTGCCGAGTCCGGCCAGCGTCCGCGCCGTGATCTCGACGGCCTCGTCGTGGAGCCGGCGCGGGACGAGGATCCTCGTCGTGATCGCGCAGCCCTGCCCGGCGTGGGCGACGCCGGCGAACGCCGCGTACGAGCAGGCGGCCTTCAGGTCGGCGTCGTCCAGCACCACGAACGCCGACTTCCCGCCGAGCTCCAGGAAGACCTTCTTGAGGGTGGCGGCGGCGTTCGCCATGACGGCGCGGCCGGTCGCGGTCGACCCGGTGAACGTCACCAGGTCGACGCGCGGGTCCCCGGCGAGCTGCGCGCCGAGCCCGTGGTCGGACGAGGTGACGATGTTGACGACGCCCGGCGGGATGTCGGTCTCCTCGGCGATGATCTCGCCGAGGACCGCCGCGCACCACGGGGTGTCCGGGGCCGGTTTGAGCACCACCGTGTTGCCCGCTGCGAGCGCCGGGCCCAGCTTGGCCAGGTTGATCTGGTGGGGGAAGTTCCACGGGGTGATCGCGCCGACGACGCCCACGGGCTCCCTGCGGATCAGGCGGCGGCTGGGCATCCCCATCGGCTCGGCCCGGCCGAGGTCCCGCTCCCATGCGTAGGACTCGGCGAGCCCGGCGAACCATTCGAGGTCGTCCACCGGCGCGTCGAGCTGGGCGCCGAACGTCAGGAAGCGCGGGGCGCCGACCTCCCGGATCGTGAGCTCGCGCAGCTCCTCGGACCTGCGCCGCATCGCCTCGCGGAGCTGGCGCAGGCAGCGGACGCGGAACGGGACGTCGTGCGGCCAGGAGGTCTCGTCGAACGCGCGCCGCGCGGCGCCGATCGCGCGGTCCATGTCGCGTGGAGTGCCGTCGGCGGCGGTGCCGAGGACGTCTCCGGTGGCGGGGTCGAGGGTCTCGAACACCCCGCCCTCCGCGCTCGGGGTCAACCGCCCGTCCAGCAGGAGAAGGCGATCCGTGGTTCTGGACACCTGTCCAGACTACAGTTCAGGGCCGGTCGTCATGCAAGACCGAAAAGTGACAGAAACAGGAACGATCACAAACACGGAGCCGTTCAGGGAGAATGTCCGGTGCGCGTGAAATGTCGATCGCGGAGTGCATCGGGCTTCGCCGGCTTGCGCCGACCCGGCATCCGTTTGTGCCAGGCTTGTGCAGACGCGTCCCTACCAGAGGAGTGCATCCGTGTCGCAGCCCGACCTGCCGGAGCGCATCGGTCCCTACCGGATCGTCGACTGTCTCGGCGAGGGCGGGATGGGCACGGTGTTCGCGGGACTGGACGCCGACGGGAAAAAGGTCGCCATCAAGGTGATCAAACCCGCGTTCGCCGACGACCGGCGGTACCGGGCGCGCTTCGAGGCCGAGGTCAAGGCGGCGCAGCGCGTCAGGCCGTTCTGCACGGCTCCCGTTCTCGACGCCGACCCCGCCGCTGACCCGCCCTACCTCGTGACCGAGTACGTCAACGGGCCGAGCCTCAAGAAGCTCGTCACCGAGACCGGGCCGCTGCGCGGCGCCGACCTGGAGGCGGTCGCCATCGGGATCGCGACCGCGCTGACCGCCGTCCACGACGCCGGGATCATCCACCGCGACCTCAAGCCCGCCAACGTGCTGCTGTCCACGTTCGGCCCGCGCGTCATCGACTTCGGCATCGCCCGGTCCCCGGA
>DATCLF010000051.1:0-13559 GCA_036564055.1 Spirillospora sp. | reverse complement strand
AGCAGGTGGGCGAGCTGGTTGGCCCGTCGTTCCAGCTCGGCGTAGGTGAGGACGAGGTCGCCGTCCTCGACGGCGATCGCCGACGGATTGCGGTCGCAGCTGGCTTCGAAGAAGTGCTCGAGTCTTCTCGGTGGACGGGGTCGTCGTCGATCCGCAATGCGGCGGTCGAGGAGCCCCGGAGGCGGCATCAGCGCCATTCGTGCGTTCCCCCCAATGCGTGTTGTCGTGCGCGTCGCGCAGCGCCTGGTCGGCCTGTCGGATTCGATCGAGGACGGCCGCCGATCCCCCGTCGCGCGCGGCACGCTGATGGTTTCGCCCGTGTTACCGGCGCTGTTACGCGGCGCGGGTGCCGATTTCTGAGAGTTCGCTTTCGGTGCTGCACCGGTTGCTGCGTTCGGCCTTCTCGCGCACGCCATTGTCTGCGCCGAACGGAGCACGGGGGTGCGCTGTTCGGGCTTCGTGTAACGATGTTCGCGTCCGCGACGTTGGGCAGGTTGTGAGGGGAGTCGTGGAGCCGCCGTCCCGGGTGCGGGGTCGGCGCGGACCGTGGGGGTGTGGTCCACCGTGAACGGTGAGGCCGGTCGGGTGCCGGCCACGTGGCAATGATCGGTTCCGGGGGGCCGGTGCCGGTCGTTCGATGCGGGGTTGTCCGCCCGGGACGTGGTCGGTGTGATCGCCTTCCACGAATGCAGCCGCCGGGCCCGATGCCGGGCGGCGGGTCGCGTGTCCGGAGGGCCGCGGTAGCCGCTGGACGGTGCAATCCGCGGGGATGTTCGGGCTACTGCCGGATCGGACGTTTCCTTTCTGGAAAATGACTTCACGCGCCGACTGGCGCGTTCACCTTTCCTTTTTCTGCAATTGTCCGGACAGGAGGAACGGCCCCGAACGGGACCGCTCGCGGGCGCCCGTTCGACGGGGCGCCCGCCCATCCGGGGAGCGCGGTAACGCCGACGACGACCGATGCGACTTGATCGGCGAGTCGGTCCCCGTCCGGATGCTCCGGGTCGTGACGCGGGGATACGGGGACGCCCGTCCTCGACGCCAGGGACCGCACATCGGGAGTAGCAGAACGTGATGCGAGTGATCGCCCCGGCTCCTCGCGAGCCGTGGCGGGAGGTGCTTGCCCGGGATCCGCACGCCCTGCCCGAGCACGCGCCGGAGTGGATCGACGCGATGGTCGCCCGGGGCGCGTACGAGGACGCCTCCCGCCTGTACGAGTTCAGCGACGGCCGCCGCTTCGTCCTGCCGCTCGTCCGGCGGCGGGGGCCGTCGGCACCCGGTGGCTGGTACGGGTCCTACCCGACGGGGTGGGGCATCGGTGGCCTCGCGGGCGCGGGCGTCGACGCGGGGGTCGTCGCCGCGGTCGTCGACGACCTGCGTTCGCTCGACGCGGTGCGGGTCACCGTGCGGCCAGATCCGCTGCAGGCGCACGCCTGGGCGGCGGTGGACGGGCCTGGGATCACGCGGATCGCACGGCGGGCGCACGTCATCGACCTGTCGGGCGGAGTCGAGGCCGTGCGCGCCCGGCTGCCCCGCTCGACCCGGCGCGGCATCCGCGTGGCCGAACGGCACGGCGTGCGGGTCGAGCGCGACTGGGACGGCAGCCTGCTGCCGCTGTACTACGAGCTGTATCTGACGTCGTTGAAGCGCTGGGCCGCGCACCAGCACGAGCCGGTCGCGCTGGCCCGCCTCCGCGGCGTCCGCCGCGACCCCGTCGACAAGTTCTACGAGCTCGCGGCGCGGCTCGGCGACGCGTTCCGGGTTTACATCGCCTTCGTCGACGACCGGCCGGCCGCCGGGTCCATCAGCCTGTTCGGGCGCACCGCACACGACACCCGTGGGGCCATGGACCGCGATCTCGCCACCCGGCCCCGCGCGAACGAGCTGCTGCAGTGGACCACGATCACCGAGGCCTGCGCCGCCGGCTGCTCGGTCTACCACCTGGGCGAGTCCGGTCGGTCGGCCTCGCTCGCGCAGTTCAAGGAGCGGTTCGGGGCGCGCCCGGTCGACTACGCCGAGATCCGCATCGAACGGCTGCCCGTCACCCGGATCGATGGTGCGGTGCGCTCAGGGGTGAAGCGCCTTCTGGGGTTCCGCGATGCGGGCTAGCGTCGGCGCGGTGCTGGCCGCGGTGCTCGCCCTGGTGCTCACCGCCTGCGGCGCTCCCGTTCCCGACGGTGCGGGCCGGCCCGCCGGTTTCGCCGAGGACTTCGAGGACGGGGCGCTCGACGCGTCGTTGTGGAACACGTGCCACTGGTGGGCCGACGGCGGCTGCACGATCGCGTCGAACGACGAGATGCAGTGGTACCTGCCGTCGCAGGTGTCGATCGAGGACGGCGAGCTGGTCCTGACGGCAGAACGGGCCGACACGCCGGGCGCCGACGGCGAGGTCTACCCGTACCGCTCGGGGATGGTGACGACCGGGCCACCGGACTACGACAGCGACGCGAAGTACGCCTTCACCTACGGGACGGTCGAGGCGCGGCTGCGGGTGCCGGCGGGCATCGGGCTGTGGGCCGCGCTGTGGCTCCTGCCCGCCGACAAGGAGTCCCGCCCCGAGATCGACGTGCTCGAGGTGCTGGGCAACGACCCGTCGCAGCTGCTCATGCACTTCCACCCCGCCGACCGCGACGAGGAGTCGCTCGGCAGCGCCTACGAGACCCCGGAGGGCCGCAGCTTCGCCGACGGGTGGCGGGAGGTCCGGCTGGAGTGGGAGCCCGGCCGGCTGCGGTACTTCGTCGACGGCGAGCACGTCTGGGAGGTCACCGGCGACCAGGTGCCGGACGAGCCGATGTACGTCGTCGCCAACCTGGCGGTCGGCGGCGAGTACCCGGGGCCGCCCGACGACGACACGGTGTTCCCCGCCACCTACCGCATCGACTACATCCGCGTGCGGGAGCAGGAGCACAGGTCGTGAGCGGTGCGGGTGTGCTCGCCGCCGGGTCCGGACTCGTGCGGCACCTGCGGGAACCGATGCACCGCAGCGCCTACGCGCTCATCCTCGGGTCGGCGATGACGTCCGGGCTCGGTTACGTGTTCTGGATCATCGCGGCCCGCCGGTTCGACGTGGCCGCCGTCGGCACCGCGACGACGATGATCGCCTCGATGGGGTTCCTCGCGAACCTCGCCACGCTGGGCCTGCGCGGGGGGCTGGTCCGGTTCCTCCCGGCTGCGGGCGCCGGCGCGGTCGGCCTCGTGCGGCGCAGCTACCTGGTCTGCGGTGCCGCCGCAGCCCTGGCGGCGGTCGTCTTCCTGGCCGGGCAGCCGCTGTGGGCCTCCGACCTCGCGCTGCTGCGCGACAGCACGGCGGCGAGCGCCGCGTTCGTCGCCGCGACGGTGTGCTGGGTGCTCATGATCCTCCAGGAGCACGTGCTCACCGGCCTGCACCGCGCCACCTGGGCGCCGGTGTCGAGCACCGCCTACTCCAGCTTGAAGATCCTCCTGCTGCTGCTCGGCGTCACCACGTCGGCCTGGTGGATCTTCGCCGCCTACGTCCTGCCCGCCGCCGTCGTCCTGCTGGTCGTCAACGTCCTCGTCCTGGGCTCGGTCGCCCGAGCGGGCCGGGCCGCGCCGGCCGTCGAGACGCCCGCGCTGGGCGGCCTCGCCCGGTTCGCCGCGGCCGACCACACGGCGGCCATGCTGTGGCTCGCGACCACCGAGCTGCTGCCCCTGCTGGTCCTGGCGCGGGCGGGGGCTGCCGCCAGCGCGTACTACTACCTCGCGTTCACCGCCGGCTACACGCTCTTCCTGGTCACGAGCAACGTCGGCAGCGCGCTCGTCGCCGAGGCGGCCCGGGCGCCCCAGCGCCTGCACGAGCTCGCGACGGGCGCCGTGCGCAACGCGCTCGTGATCGTCGCGCCCGCGGTGGTGCTCGGCGTGCTCGTCGCGCCTCTCGTGCTCCGCTTCCTCGGGAAGGACTACGCCGACGAGGCGACGAACCTGCTGCGGCTCGTCCTGCTGTCGGCGATCCCGCAGGTGTTCGTCGGGATCGGGGTCAGCGTCGCCCGGGTGCAGCGGCGGACCGGCCGCATCATCGCGACGTACGCGACGATCGCCGTGCTCGTCTTCACCGGCGCCGAGCTGGCCCTGCGGACCGTCGGGCTCACCGGGGTGGGCGTGGCCTGGCTGCTCAGCCAGACCCTCGTGGCGGCCGGGCTCCTCGCGACGCAGCTGGCGTTCCTGTGGACGGGGTCGGCCGTGCGCGCCGCCTCCGCCGCGCGCGGCGCGATCCGCCGGAGGGTCCGCGCCCGGGAGACGGCGCAGGCCGTCGCCGCCGTCGCGGGCGAGCTGGGGCGGCCCCCGGCCGACGTCACCTACCTCACCTCGGACAACGAGACCCTCGTCGCCGCCGCGACCCTCGACGGGCGGGACGTCGTGATCAAGGTCGCCCGGTCGGCGCGCTCGTCGATGGGCGTGGAACGGCACGCGGACGCGCTGCGCGAACTCGCCGCGCTGCCCGGGACCGAGGCGGTGCGCCACCTGCTGCCGCGGCTGCTGCGGCTCGGGCGCCGGGAAGGCGTGTCGTACTCGGTCGAGTCCCGCCTGCCCGGCCGTCCGCTGCCCGACGCGCGGCGGGACGCGCCGCCCGTGGTCGCCGCGGAGGTCGCCCGGGTGGTCCACCACCTGCACCGCGCCACGGCTGCGACGATGGACGGCCGCCTGCTCGCAGACGGCCTCGTGCGGCAGCCGCTGCGCGCCCTCGCCGGGCTCCCGGACGCGGTGGACGCAGCGTCGATCGCCGCCCTCGCCGGCGCGCTCGAACGGTCGCTGCACTCGGTGGCGGCCCGGGTGTCCTGGACGCACGGCGACTGCTGGCTCGGCAACGCGCTCGTGGTGCGGGACGGCGGAACCGACCGCCTCACCGGGTTGATCGACTGGGAGGACGCGCGCCGCGACGGGCTGCCGGACGTCGATCTCGCGCACCTGTGGCTGACCGCCCGCGGTGGGGAGATCGGCCCGCCGTTGCTGGAGGCGCTCGCCGGGGGCGGGCGGGCGTTCGACGGCTGGCTCGCCGACGCGGGGATCGCCCGGCTGAACCCGCACATCTCCGCGGACGTGGTGCTGGTCCTCGCCTGGCTCGCCCACGTCGAGGCCGGACTCCGCCGGTGCCCGCCCCACGGCCCGAGCCGGATGTGGCGCAAGCGGACCGTGCACGAGCTGTTGCCGGAGCTGGTGCCGCTGGTGGAGCAGGCGCCGTCGGGGGGGACGCCACGATGATCAGTCCGCCGACGCCGGACGTCGGGCACGCCCGGCGCGCACCCGTCCGCGCCGACCCGCCGACGCCGGTCCGCGTGGTCCGCTCGATCGATCCGGTGCTCGCGGTCACCGCCGTCGCGCTGACCGCGGTGATCCAGCTGTGGCTCATCGGCCTGTGGAGCGCCGACCCGCGGGCGATGACCGACCTCGGCCTCACGTCCCTCCTCGGGTGGCCGACGGTCGCCTCGCTGCTCGTGCTCACCGCGAGCTTCTTCTTCGCCCTCGTCCGCCGCGCGCGCGAGCTCGTCCTCGCCGCCCACGTGCTGACGCTGATCCTGCTCGTGCACGGCACACCCGCGGTGCTGTTCGGCACGCTGCGCTACGCGTGGGCGTGGAAGCACCTCGGGATCGTCGACTACATCCTCCGGCACGGCAGCGTGGACACGACGATCCAGAACCTGGGCGTCTACCACAACTGGCCCGGGTTCTTCGGGGCGTCGGCGTTCCTCGCCGAGCTCGCGGGCCCCGAGAACCTCATCGAGATCAGCATCTGGGCCCCGGTCGTGTTCAACGTGGCGAACCTGCTGGCGCTGCGCCTCCTGTTCCGGGCCTGCGGCGCCGACCGCACGCGCACCTGGTTGGCGCTGGTCTTCTTCTTCATCACGACCTGGGTCGGGCAGGACTACTTCTCACCGCAGGCGCTGGGCTACGTCCTGTACCTCGTGCTCATCGCCACGGTGCTGCGCTCCTTCCGCCGGCCGCCGCGGCTGTTGGCGGTGCTGTCGCCGACCCGGCGCACCGCCCTCCCGCTGGCGCTCGTGACGCTGCTGCTCGTCGCGATCGCGATGAGCCACCAGATCACGCCGATGATCGCGTTCCTCTCGCTGGCGGTGCTGTTCGCGTTCCGCCAGACCCGGGGCTGGTACCTCCCGGTGATCGCCTTCGTGGCGATGGCCGGCTGGGCGTGGACGGGGGCGCGGAACTACACGCTGACCAACCTCACCGACCTGCTGGCCGAGTTCTCGAACCCCGTCGCGAACGCGCAGAGCACGTTCGACAAGTCGGCCACGATCAGGGGCGCGCAGTACCTGGTGTCGTTCGCCGGGCGCGCGGTGATCGTCATCGTCGTGCTGGTGGCCATCGTGGGCGTGGTGCGGCTGGCCCGGCGCCGCCAGCTCGACGGCTCGGTCCTCCTGCTGATGCTCACGCCGGGTGCGTTGCTCTTCCTCACCGCGTTCGGCGGGGAACTGCTGTCCCGGGTCTTCCTCTTCGCGTCGCCGTTCCTGTCCTACTTCGCCGCGGCTGCGCTGACCGTCGGGCGGCGCCCGGGAACCCGCCCGTGGCGGGTCGCCCTGCCCGCGGTCCTGCTGACCTCGGTCCTGATCCCGTTCTTCCTCCTCGCCTACTACGGCAAGGACCAGCAGAACTACTTCACGCCCGACGAGGTGGCCGCGGCGCAGTGGATCGCGGACAACACGGTCCCGGGTACGCTCCTCGTGCGCGCCAACACGAACTACCCGCACGACTTCCACAACTACGAGTACGTGCGCAACGTCGACATCTCGGCCGAGGACGAGCCGGACCGGGAGCGCATCCTCGCCGACCCGGCCGGCGTCCTGTCCCACTGGCTCGACGACCCCGACCACACGCGGGGCTTCGTCCTGATCACGCGGAGCCAGAAGATCGAGAACGACTCTGTCGGGCCGATGCCACCGGGCGCGGTGCAGCGGATCGAGGACGCGCTCGCCGGGTCGGCCCTGTTCGGCGAGGCGTACCGCAACGGGGACGCCGTGGTGTTCGTGCTGGCGGAGGCGCCGTGAGCGGCAAGGATTCCCGGCCCCGTCCACTGCGGACGGCCCTGCTGGTGCTCGTCAGCACGGTCGTCGTGGTCGTGCTCACCGTGATCGCCCCCGCGTGGCTGCGGGTTCCCGCGGTGGTGCTGTGGGTGCTGCTGGTGCCCGGGCTGCCGTGGGCGGTCCGGATGGAGCTCGAGGACCGCGGGGACACCGTCGCCGTGGCGGTGGCGATCAGCATGGCGCTCGCGACCGTGGTCGGCGGCGGCATGGCAGCGCTCGGGACGTGGTCGCCGCTCGCGGCCGTGCTCGTCCTGGTGCTCGCCGCCCTGTGCGCACTGGTGCCGGGCCCGCCTGTGCGCCGTCACCACGATCTGCAGGAGAACCACCGATGAACCGCTCCGCTCCCGCCCGGCCCGTGCCGGTCCTGCTCTACCACTCGGTCGCGGCGCCCGGGGACCTCTCCGGCGATGACCACTGGCAGGTCGGCGTCGCCGACTTCCGCAAGGACATGGAGAGCGTCGTCGAGACCGGGCGCACCCCGATGACGGCCACGGCCTACGCGGACTGGCTCCGCGCGGGCGCGGACCCGGCCGTGCGGCCCGTGCTCGTGACGTTCGACGACGGTTTCGCCGACTACGCCGACGTCGCGCTGCCGGTCCTGCAGGAGCTCGGGCTGTGCGCCACGCTGTTCGTCACGACGGGGTGGATCGGCCGCACGGGGATGCTCTCGCGCGCCGCGGTGCGCGACCTCGCCCGGACCGGCACGGAGATCGGCGGGCACGCGGTGACGCACCCGCACCTGGACACGCTCTCGGCCGCCGGGGCGCGGGGGGAGATCCTCGGATCACGCCACGCGCTCGAGGACATCGTCGGCGGCTGGGTCACGTCGTTCGCCTATCCGCACGGCAGCTTCCACCGCCGTACCCGCCGCCTCGTCATCGACTCCGGATATCGCACCGCGCACGCGGTGAAGAACGCGTTGTCACATCCAGGTGACGACGTGTTCGCCATCGCCCGGTTCACCGTGACGGCCACGACTCCACGCGAGCGGGTGCGCGCCGTCCTCGCGGGACGAAAGGCCCCTTTCGGATGGCGCCGCGAGCGGTTGCGCACACGCGGGTACCGCATCGTTCGGCGCGCCCGCGCGGCCGGTTTGCCCGTGTGAAGGTCCGTACATTTCCCGTTCGCATCGGTAGGTTCCCGCTAGGGCATCCGGCCGTCTTCGCGCGCCTTGCACCGCTTTACGGGCCAGGGCGTGCATCCGAACGGAGCATTTTGTCGATCGCGGCGGGTCGGCCGTAACGGCGAGATCGTTTCCTCCGAGTTCTTCCGCAGTTTGGCGTGAAGTCACCTGCCTGGCATCGCGCGAGCCAGCTCGTGACAACACCCGGGGAAGAGCGCCGGTGTCCGGCCGAGTACGAGCGCGGGGTCTTTTCGAAGTCCCCGCGCTCGCGGCCGCCATCGGTTCTCCGTCGGTACTGCTGATCCGGAAGAGGAACGCCCTTTCATGCATCCCCTGGTTGTCCGAGACGGTCAGATGATCGACATCGATGTCGCCCGTCCGCTGCCGGACCTCGTCCTGTCCGCCTCCGTCGCCGGCCCGGTCGGCGCCGCGCGGGTGCTCGTCCGACTCCACAGCTGCCCGGTGGGAGCGCTCACCGTGAACGTCGGCCCGGAGGGGGTCGCTGCCCGCGACCTCGCCGCGGCGGTGTGGGCCGGCGCGCCGGAGCTGCGCTCCCACCTGGCGGCCGACGGGCTCCCCGTGCCCCGCTCGCTGGGCCCGGAAGGGCTCCCCGTCGCCGACGGCGCACCGCCCTGTGCCGGGCGGCGGCGGGCCGCGCTCACCGACCCGCCCCCGATCACCGTCCTCATCGCCACCCGCGACCGGGCGGAGAGCCTGCGGCGCTGCCTGGCCTCCGTCGCCGAGCTCGACTACCCCGAGTTCGACGTCATCGTCGTGGACAACGCACCGTCCTCCGACGAGGCGGCCGCCCTGGTCGCCGGGATGGAGGGGCAGTGCGGCCCGGCGAAGATCCGCTACCTCCGCGAGGACCGGCCCGGGCTCGCCCGCGCCCACAACCGCGGTCTGCAGGAGGCCACCGGCTCGTGGGTCGCCATCACCGACGACGACGTCGTCGTCGATCGCCAGTGGCTGGCCGCCATCGCGGAGGCCGCCGCGTCGTCCCCGGGTGTCGCCTGCGTCACCGGCCTGATCCTCGCGGCGGAGCTCGAGACGCCGGCGCAGCGCCTGGTCGAAGAGGCCGGTGGATTCGCCCGCGGATTCGCATTCCGGCTGTACGACACGGACGCCAACCGCCCGGACGACCCGCTGTTCCCGTTCACCACGGGGCGGCTCGGTTCCGGTGCCAACATGGCGTTCGACGCGGCGGTTCTGCGTACCCTCGGCGGTTTCGACCCGGCGATGGGGGCGGGGACACCGGCGTGCGGCGGGGACGACCTGCTGGCGTTCCTGCACATCCTCGCGTCGGGTTACAGGCTCGCCTACCAGCCGGCCGCCCTGGTATCGCATTTCCACCGCCGCGACTACGAGGGTCTGCAGCGGCAGTCGCGCAACTACGGCGTCGGGTTGGGCGCGTACCTGACGAGCGCGGTCCTACACCACCCGCGGTTGCTTCCCGGCATGCTGCGCAACTCCGTGCGCGGGCTGCGACACTTCCTCGCGCCGGGGTCGCCGAAGAACCAGTCCAAGTCGGCCGCGTTCCCGCCGGAGCTCGAACGGGCCGAACGGCGCGGCGTCCTGTACGGCCCGATCGCCTACGCCAAGAGCCGCTGGGACCACCGGTTCCACCGCAGCGACACCCGTTTCGGCATTCCCGCCACTCCGCATCTCACGTAAGGGGCCCGATTGCACGCCGAATCACCGAGGGTGTCCATCGTGGTGCCCGCCCTGAACGAAGCCGCGAACCTCAGGGTCGTGCTCCCCGAGCTCCCCGATGAGCACGAGGTGGTCCTCGTCGACGGCGGCTCCGTGGACGGCACCATCGAGACCGCCACGGCCGTGCGGCCGGGGATCACGGTCGTCCGCCAGACCCGGCGCGGCAAGGGGAACGCGCTCGCCTGCGGGTTCGCCGCCGCGACCGGGGACATCATCGTGATGTTCGACGCGGACGGCTCGGCCGACCCGGCGGAGATCCCGCTGTTCGTCGAGGCGCTCGTCCGGGGTGCGGACTATGCGAAGGGCACCCGGTTCCACCGCAGCGGCGAGGGTGGCAGCTCTGACATCACGCTCCTGCGCAGGCTGGGCAACGGGGGCCTGAACGCGGCCGCCAACGTCCTGTTCCGGACCCGGTTCACGGACCTCTGCTACGGCTACAACGCCTTCTGGCGCCGGATCCTCCCGCTGCTCGACCTGCCGCCGGTCACGATCCCCGGCGTGGCCCCCGACGATATGGTGTGGGGCGACGGGTTCGAGATCGAGACCCTGCTCAGCTGCCGGGCGGCGGCGGCCGGTCTTACCGTCGCCGAGGTCCCGAGCCACGAGCACCCTCGGCTACACGGGGACACGAACCTCCGCACGTTCGTCGACGGGGCGCGCGTCCTGCGGACGATCATCGCGGAGCGGATCTCGGCGTCCCGCAGGTACGGGGCGCGCCCGGGAGCGGTCCTCCGCAACGACGACGCGCCCGAGGTCGAGGGATCGGCCGCGTGAGACGCGGTGCGGCCGCCAGGATGGACCGGTGGCCGTACCGAGTCGGCGCCCGCTGCTCGTGAGCCTGGTGGTCCTGGCCCTCACGGCCTGCGGGCCCGCTGATCAGCGGCCTATCGTCGCGTCCCCGGAACCGCGAGCGTCGTGCGATGGGGGAGAGGTGGACGAGCACGCCTACGTCAGCGGGATCGATCCGAGCGGCCGGTTCTTCACCGATCAGCGGGGCGCCCCGCTGCTCGTGTTCGGCGACTCCCCGTGGGCCGGCATGGTGCGGTGGTCGCCGGAGGAGGCCGAGCGGTACTTCGCGGACCGGGAGGCGCGGGGCTTCAACGCGTCGATCGTCTCCCTGGTCGGGGCGAGGGCCAACGGCGGCCCGGGCGACGACGGGCGGACCTTCGACGGACTCCTGCCATTCGACGGCAGTGACGTCACGCGCTGGAACGAGCCCTACTGGCAGCGGGTCGACGAGGTCGTCCGGTCGGCCTGCGCCCACGGCAACACGCTGTTCCTCTACCCGATCGACGGCTGGACCGCCGGCACCGCGTTCGGCGACGCGACCGGCGAGGACGCCTACCGCTACGGCGTGATGGTCGCCGAGCGGTACGCCCGCTTCCCGAACATCGTCTGGATGACCGGCGGCGACCACTTCCCGCACGACCTCGCGGGCCGGCACGACTCCCCGCCCGAGCACGACGCGAAGTTCGAACAGGTGCTGCGGGGCATCCGCTCGACCGGCGACACGCGCCCGTTCTCGATCCAGCTCGGGTACCCGGCGTCGATCTCGACCGACAGCCCGCGGTGGGCGCCGCACGTCGACTTCAACGTCGTCTACACCTACCTCCCCACGTACCGGGCGGTGCTCGACGCCTACCGGCGCGACCGCCTACCGGCTCTGCTGGCGGAGGCGAACTACGAGGGGGAGAACAACCTGCCGGGCACGCCGGTGACGGACGACGTGGTGCTGCGCAGGCAGATGGCGTGGGCGCTCACGTCGGGCTCGCCCGGGTACGTCTACGGGTCCGACGACTGGGAGCTGCTGCCCGGCTGGGAGGGGCGGCTGGACACGCCCGCCGTCGCCCAGTTGGGCCGCATGCGGGAGTTCTTCGCCTCGCTCGAGTGGTGGGCGCTCGTGCCGGACGAGTCGGCCGAGGTGATCGTCGACGGCCGCGGTGAGCCGGCCGACGCCGACACCGTGGTCGGGATCATGGGCAGCGACCACGTGACGGCGGCCCGGATCGGCGACGAGCTGGTCGCCTACGTCCCCACGGCGCGCACGCTCACGGTCGACCCGGCGCGGCTCGTACAGCCGCGGACCGCCCGGTGGGTCGACGCCGCGGACGCGACGGCCCCGCCCGTGGAGGTCACCGTCGACCCCTTCGGCGCGTTCCCCACACCCGGCCGGAACTCGGCGGGCGGCGAGGACTGGCTGCTGCTGTTGCGGCTTCGGACGTAGCGGACGAACCGGTCCCGGGCTCGGTCGACCGTCGTTGTCGTTGCGCCGGAACGGTGACGCGTAACGGGTCCGTTCGGTGGGCCGAGTAGAGCGTCGGAACGGGGCCGTCCGGGGGTCCCGGTGCGTCGAAAGGGTGCCATCGGGTGAAGGTCGTTCTCTTCTGTGGCGGCTACGGGATGCGCATGCGGGACGGGAGTTCCGACACGCCGAAGCCGATGGTCCCGGTCGGGCCGCGGCCGCTGCTGTGGCACGTGATGCGCTACTACGCGCACTACGGGCACAAGGACTTCATCCTCTGCCTCGGCTACGGCGGGCACCACATCAAGCAGTACTTCCTGGACTACCAGGAGACCAGCTCCAACGACTTCGTCCTGCAGGGCGGCGAGGTGCGGCTGCTGGCCAACGACATCGCCGATTGGACGATCACGTTCGTCGACACCGGGCTGGAGTCGCCGATCGGGGAGCGGCTGCGGCGGGTGCGCGCGCTGCTCGAGGGCGAGGAGATGTTCCTCGCCAACTACGCCGACGTGCTCACCGACGCGCCGATCGACGCGATGATCGAGCAGTTCGCGGCCACCCCCGACGCCGTGGCGCAGCTCCTCGCCGTGCCGCCGCAGGCAGCGTTCCACGTCGTGGAGGTCGGCGAGGGCAACCGCATCTCGTCGATCACCGCGCTCAAGGACATGCGGCTGCAGGAGAACGGCGGGTACCTGGTGCTGCGCCAGGAGATCTTCGACTACCTGCCGGAGAACGGCGACCTGGTGACCGACGCGTGCACCGCGCTCGCCAAGGAGGGTCGCCTGGTTGCCTACCCGTACGACGGGTTCTGGCAGCCGGCCGACACGCTGAAGGAGCGGGTCGCGCTGGAGGCGATGTACCAGTCCGGGAACACGCCCTGGATGCCGTGGCGCACCGATGTGCCGAAGCGCGGGCCCGAACCGCCCGTCCTCAGCGCGGCGGCGAACTGAGGCGGAGGCCACGGCCGAGCGGTTGCTCACGGGGGATTCATCCCGGGCGCGGCTACTCTCGATCTCGTGCCGCCCGCGCGTTCCTCGACGATCACCTGGCGGCGGGTGGTCGGCATCGGCGCGGTCTGGTGCATCGCCACGGTCCTCGTGCTGGGCGTCGCCGCGGCGACCAAGATCGGGCCGGTTCTCGTCACCCTGACCCGCGGCCACGGCGTGCACCTCGGTGACGCCGTGGCGCTGGTCGTGGGCTACACCGCTGCGGCCCTGACCACCTGGTGGATCCTCCGCTCGGGCCGGTCGGCGTCCGACGCCCCCACCCAGGCGGAACGCGCCCGCGTGCCGGATCAGACGTAGCGGCGGAAGACGGGTTTGACGGGTCGTCCGCCCATCCAGGGTGTGGGGTCGCCTGCGTCGAGGGCTTTTTTGTAGACGGTGCAGGCGTGGGCGACGACGTCGATGGTGTGGTCGATGTCGGTGTT
>DATCLF010000050.1:0-19859 GCA_036564055.1 Spirillospora sp. | reverse complement strand
GTCCTGGTCAAGACGCACATCACAGGCCGGTAACAACCTTCCACTACTAGTTTAGCAGGTATAAACCGGAACTCCCCACCCGATCACCGCTCGTGGAAACCGGTGCTGTCACCGCGCGGGGCGCCCCAGCGTTCGGTGACTCCCGTGACCTTTCCGGGACGGCCGGGAACTCCTGCGGGGTCGTCGTCGCTCAGCAGGCTCAGGAGCTTGCGGCACTGCCCGCGCGGTCCTTCCGCGACGACTTCGACGCGCCCGTCGGCGAGGTTGGTGGCGCTGCCGGTGAGGCCGAGCTCCAACGCCCGCGACCGGACCCACCAGCGGAAACCGACTCCCTGCACATGGCCGCGCACCCAGGCCGTCAGCCGCACGATCTCGTCGTCACCGGTCTCCATCGCCTTCCCTTCCCGGTCGTGGTCTCGGGCCGCACGCGGCGGCGGGCCACACCCTAGCGCCGACCGGCTCGCGTGCGCGCGACCCGGCGTGCGGCCGCGCCCGCAGGCGGCCCCTCGCCCTCTGCCCCGGGCTCGTTCTCAGTAGCGCGCCCGGCGAGGCCGGGGCTGGCAGACGGGGCAGCTGTAGGACGAGCGGTTCATGAACTCGTCCCGGCGGATCGGGGTGCCGCAGCGGCGGCACGGCTCGCCGCGGCGTCCGTAGACGTTGAGCGACCGTCCGAAGTAGCCGCTCTCGCCGTTCACGTTGACGTAGAGGTGGTCGAAGGAGGTCCCCCCGACGTCCAGGGCGGCCTTCATGACCTCCCTGGCGCTCTCCAGGACGCGCGTGGCCTGCGCTCGCGTCATCGTCTCGGTCGGCCTCGCCCAGTGCAGCTCCGCCCGCCACAGCGCCTCGTCGGCGTAGATGTTGCCGACGCCGCTGATCAGCGACTGGTCGAGCAGGGCCCGTTTGATGCCGGTCCTGCGGCGGCGGAGGGCGCGGAAGAACGCCTCGGCGTCGAAGGCGTCCTCCAGGGGGTCGGGGGCGATGTGCACGATCGGCTCGGGGACGGGCCCGCCGTCCGGGCCGGCGGGTACGCCGGGCACGAGGTCGGCGACCATGAGGTGCCCGAACGTCCGCTGGTCGACGAAGCGCAGGTCGTAGCCGTCGTCGTCGAACACGATGCGGACCCGCAGATGTCTCTCGCGCTCCCTGCCCGGCTCGCCGACGAGAAGCTGACCGCTCATGCCGAGGTGGGCGAGGACCGCCTCGGCCGGGTCGGTGTCGTCCTCGGCGCGCAGCGGCAGCCACAGGTACTTGCCGCGGCGGCGGGGCGCGAGGAGAGTGCGGCCGGCGAGTCGCCCGGCGAAGTCGGCGGGCCCGGGGGCGTGACGGCGCACCGCCCGCGGGTGCAGCACCTCGACGGAGGCGATCGTGCGGCCAGCCGTCCACTGCCGCAGGCCGCGCCGGACGACCTCGACCTCGGGGAGCTCAGGCACCGGCCTGGGCCGCCCGGCCGCCGTTCGCGCGGCCGCCCTGCCGCCGGCCACCGCTCTGCTGCGGCGACTTGCCGTCGTCCGCCTTCCGGCCCTTGCCGGACTGGCCGGTCTGCCCGGTCTGCTGACCGGCCTGTTCGCCCTTGGCGGCGGCCTCTCGCTCCATGACGATCCGGCGGATCTCGTTCCAGCCGGCCTCGGCCGCGTTCTGCTCGGCCTCCTTCTTGCTGCGCCCCTCACCGGACCCGTACGTCTTCCCGCCGACCTTGACCGTGGCGCGGAAGGTCTTCTGGTGGTCGGGGCCGCTCTCGGCGACGTGGTACTCGGGGACGCCGAGCTCCTCGACGGCGGTGAGCTCCTGCAGCGAGGTCTTCCAGTCCAGCCCGGCGCCGAGCCCCGCGGAACGGGCGATCAGCCCGTCGAACAGCCGGTGCACCAGCGCGGACGCCTCGTCGAGGCCGCGGTCCAGGTACACGGCGCCGATGAGCGCCTCCAGGGTGTCGGCGAGGATGGAGGCCTTGTCACGGCCGCCGGTGCCCTCCTCGCCGCGCCCGAGGCGGATGTGGGCGCCGACGCCGAGGCTCCGTGCGACGCCCGCGAGCGCGCGCATGTTGACCACGGCGGCGCGCAGCTTGGCCAGCTGGCCCTCGGGCAGATCCGGATGGCCGCGGAACAGGGTGTCGGTGACGACGAGCCCGAGCACCGAGTCGCCGAGGAACTCCAGGCGCTCGTTGGTGGGGAGCCCGCCGTTCTCGTAGGCGTAGGAACGGTGCGTGAGCGCGCGTTCCAGCAGTTCGTCGTCCACCTCGACGCCGAGCGCGCGGGTCAGTTCCGAACGATCGGGCGCCGGGCCGTTCTTCTTAACGCTCACAAGCCCTCCTCACAGGCCGTGCGCCGCGCGGGGGCGCGGTCGCGTCTGTGGCGCGCGGCCTGGACGGCCGTGGCGGCGAGGACGCTCGGGCGGGGAAGGTCCGCGAAGACGAGGTGCGCGCCGGTCGGGTGACCCCGGCGTGCACCACGGCTCCGGGCGCGTTCTCCGCGCCGGTCACCACGCCGACGTCGCGCGCCGGGGTGGTCGGGGTGCCCGTCCTGCCGCATCGCGGGGGACGGGCCGCGCGCCCGGCGCGGAACCGTCCCCCGTGATGCGAGAAGACCTCAGGACGACGGGGTGACGACCTGCCGCCGGTTGTAGGTCCCGCACGTCGCGCACGCGGTGTGCGGCAGCTTGGGGTCGCGGCACGTGGGGCACTCGACAAGGTTCGGCGCCGTGGTCTTCCACTGCGCGCGCCGGTGCCGCGTGTTGCTGCGCGACTTCTTCCGCTTCGGGACGGCCACGTCAGCCCTCCTGCTTTCCTTCTCGTCGGTCGGATGAACCACGGGCGCCTGAGCTCCCGTCCCCCTGGCCGGGGGGCGCCGACGCCAGGGCGTCGGCGAGACCCTGCAGCGCCGCCCATCGGGGGTCGGCGACGTCGTGGCGGTGGCCCGGTTCGGCGTCCGCCAGCCGTACACCGCAGTCCGGGCACAGGCCCGGGCAGTCCTCCCGGCACAGCGGGGACAGCGGCAGTGCGAGCACCACCGAATCCCGCAGGACGGGTTCGAGGTCGATCAGGTCGCCCTCGAGGCGGAGCTCCTCGTCGTCGGCGTTCCCGCCGGAGCGGGTGTCGTCGTAGACGAACAGTTCCTGGAAGTCCGCCTCGAAGGTCGAGGCGATCGGGTCGAGGCAGCGGGAGCACTCCCCCCGCAGGGAGACCGCCGCCGTACCGGTGACGAGCACCCCTTCCAGCACCGCTTCGAGCCGGACGTCGAGCTCGATCGCGTCGCCTTCGGGGACGCCCACCATCTCGACGCCGAAATTCGCCGGTGCCGGCACGGACAGGTGCTCCTCCCGCGACGACCCGGGTTGCCTGCCCAGTGCCCGGGTGTCGAGCACGAGTGGGGCGGTCGGGTCGAGGCGTGTCAGTGGCTTCCTGCTTTCGTGAGGCATGGGAATTCGGCCGTTGTCGATGGCCGATGTCACAGGATACCGAAGACACGAGGGTGCCCCCAACTTGGTCTTCCTCGCCGTGACCCCCCGGCCTCACCTCCGCCCGGGCCGTCGCCCGGGGCGGCGGGCGGTCACTCCTCCCGGAGCCTTTCCACCAGCCGGTCGTGGACGATGTCGGGGACGAGGCCGCTGGCGTCGCCGCCGAACTTGACGACCTCCTTCATCAGGCTGGACGACAGGAACGCGTACTCGGGGTTGGTCGCCATGAACAGGGTCTCCACACCGGCGATGCGGTGGTTCATCTGGGCCATCTGCAGCTCGTACTCGTAGTCGCTGACGGCCCGCAGCCCGCGCACGATCACGGGGATGTTCTGCTTCTTGCAGTAGTCGACGGTGAGCCCGTAGAAGGTGTCGACCCGGACGTTGCCGTACTCCTTGGTGACCTCGGAGATCATTCCGGCCCGTTCCTCGACCGTGAACAGGCTCTTCTTGTTCTTGTTGATCAGCACGGCGACCACCACCTCGTCGTAGAGGCGGGAGGCGCGGCTGATGATGTCGAGATGCCCGTTGGTGATGGGGTCGAACGATCCCGGACAGACAACACGGCGCACGGCGCGAACCCCTTCGCTCCCGGTTTCTGACCTGCGGCGCGAACGTACCAAATCGCATTCGGGTCACTTTCACCAGGGCTCGGACGAAGCTGCTCGTCCCTCCTCCCGGCCTCCTTCTCAACGGCCGGTGGCGCGTCCGTACCAGAACTTCGCCTCGCCGTAGCGGCGGTCCCGCTCGGCCTCGTACCCGTCCGGCCACCGCGGCGCCGGGCCGCGCGCGGCGCGTTCCAGGACGACGAGCGCGTCCGGCGCGGTCCATCCGTGGTCGCGCAGGTCCTCCAGCACGGCGGTGACGGACGCGTCCGGCAGCGCGTACGGCGGATCCGCGAAGATCAGGTCGTAGGGCGCGTCCGGCGGCCTGCGCACGAGCCGCTCGACCTTCTCCCGACATGGGACGGCGCCGGGCAGCCCGAGCGCCTGGGCGTTGCGGCGGATCACCCGCATCGCACGGGGATGCGACTCGACGAGCAGCGCGTGCGCGGCACCCCGCGACAGCGCCTCCAGCCCGACCGCCCCGGAACCCGCGTACAGGTCGGCGACGCGGAGCCCGTCCAGCGGGCCGATGAGGGCGAGCACCGTGGCGAACAGACCCTCCCTGGCGCGGTCTCCGGTGGGCCGCGTGTCCCGCCCCGGAGGGACGTCGAGGCGCCGTCCTCGCGCAACCCCCGCGATGACCCTGGTCACCCCATCAGTATCCCGGCGCGCGAACGTGGACGGGCACCACTCGGCCGGGCTCCACGCACCGCCGGCCCGACTGCAGGGCTCCGAGACACGGACAGAAGGTTGAAAACTGCACAACGCCGATGACGGTCTCTTGTGAATCTCCGTCTAAAAGGCTCCCAAAAGGCAGAGAGCCGTTCACAACGACTACCTGTCGTGCCAACGTGCTCGCAGGTTGTGCAACCTACCCACAGGAGAGCTCTGTGCAGCACAGCAGGAGACTGGCGGTCACAGCGGGGGCGACCGTCCTCGGCATCGCCGCCATGAGCGGCGTCTCGCATGCCGAGACCTCCCAGCCCCCCGTCAGACAAGCGAAACCCGTCAACCAGGTGAAGGCGCTCGGCGCGAAGGCCGAGCGCACGAAGCCCGCCACGGCGCAGGCGAAGAAGACCCGGGTCACGAAGGCCCGGGCCCGGACGAAGCCTGCGACGACGCTCGCGGCGAAGAGGAAGCAGCAGCCCACGGTCGATCTCCGCGTCGGCGTCGGCCTCGACTACGACGAGCGCACCAAGACCACGACCGCAGGGCTCGACCTCGGGGCCGGGGTGAAGACTCCGCGGGGCGGCGCGGGCGTCACGGTGAAGACGCGTGCGAGCGCGTCCCTCGGCAAGAAGCCCGGTATCAAGGCGGGGGCCGACGTCGAGGCCAAGGCGTCCTCGCCCGCCGGGAGCGCCGCGGTGAAGCTCAACGCCAACGTGTACGCGGGCAACCCGCACGTCAGCGTGGGCGCCGGCGCCGGCGCCGAGGTGACCCCGGCGGGCGGCACGCCGATCTCGGTGGGCGTGTCGGCGAACGCGTGCGTCGGCACGAGCTGCGGGGTGACGCCGCCGACCCCGCCGACGCCCCCGACGCCGCCCACGCCGCCGGTGCCGCCGGGCGAGGGTGAGACGCCGCCGAGCCCGTCGACGCCGCCCGGCCTGCCGACGTCGCCGCTGCCGCCGGAGCTGCCGTCCTCCATGGCGGTGGGACCCGGCGCCACGGCCTCCGGCGACTTCGCGCCGCCGAAGGGGCTGCCGGTCACCGGCACCGAGGCGCTGCCGCTGGTGGTGCTCGGGCTCACGGCGATCGCGGCGGGCGGCGCCGCGGTGGCCGCGACCCGCAGGCGCGCGGTGCGCGAGTCCTGATCCGTCACCGTCCCCGAAGGGGCGTCTCCCGCGGGAGACGCCCCTTCGGCGTTCTCACGGTCGTTCTCACAGTCGCCCGGCGCTTATGACCGTCCAGCCGCCGCCGACGCGCCGGAGCGTCAGTCTCTGGACCACGACCGGGTCCTCGTCGGTGCAGCCGCCCCGGCACTCGCCCACCGTCACCAGCGCGATGAGCCGGTCCGCACGCTCGGCGGGAGCCAGACCGGCCTCCACCGGCTTCCTGAACTCCCCGGACGCGGACGCGTCCCGGGTCGCGGCCTCCAACGCCTCGCGGGCCTGCGGACCCGGCCAGGACGCCCCAGCCGTGTTCGCCCGCGTCGAATTCGCCTTCAGCGAGTAGAGGCTGTCGAGCAGCCAGCTGCCGTTCTGCCTGATCAGGGTGGCCCTCATCGGGTCCCGGAGCCGGTTGGGGTCGGCGTTCTCGGCCCGCACCGTCCGCTCGACGTACGACAGGACCGTCACCTGGTCGGACGTAGCCGCCACCACGGCGCTCTCGGTGACCTCCGCCGTGACCGAACCCTTCCTGTCCTTCAGCTTCTCGCGGTACGAGCGGGGTGCGAGCACCCGGTCGTAGTCGGAGCGGAAACGCGACGTCGACGCCCGGTGCGCCGCCTCCACGTTCTCGTCGAGCGTGGCGTGATCGAAGCTCAGGACCGTCTCGATCGCCCGCTTGGCCGGTTCCAGGGCCATCACGGCGGTGGCGGGCGGGGCGGCGCGGCCGGTGCCGGCCTGTGCCGGGTCGCGGGACGACCCGTCCGCCAGCAGCGCCCACGCCGCCCCGCCCGCGGCGAGCGCGAGCAGCGGCGCGGTCACCGCGGCGACGATCCCGAGGACCCGCCTGCGGCTCCGGGGTGGGACGGTCCGCTGCGGCGTGAGCGGGGAGGTCCCGCCGGAGTCGGTCGTGGCCGCCTGCGGTGGGCGCGCGACGGTCGGAGGCGGCGGCGTCCTCGCGAAGTTGGCACCGGTGGTGAGGGTCCCTTCCTCCCCCTGGCCTTCCTGGACCTCACCGCCGAGCAGGGTGAGCAGGACCTGCTGCGCGTCCGGGCGCGCGGCCGGGTCCTTGGCCAGGCACGCCGCCACGACCCCCCGCAGCGTCTCCGGGAGCGGCGAAAGGTCGGGCTCCTGGTGCAGAATCCGGTTGAACACCGCGGAGATCGTGTCGTTGCCGAACGGGTGCCGTCCCGTGGCCGCGAACAGCATCGTCGACGCCCAGGTGAACATGTCCACGCCCGTGCCCAGCTCACCGCCGCTGACCTGCTCGGGCGCCATGTACGACGGCGTCCCGAGAAGGCCGCTGCCCCTGGCGGACGACGCGCCGATGACCCGTGCGATGCCGAAGTCGATGACCCGCGGCCCGTCCGGCCCCATCAGCACGTTGGACGGCTTGAAGTCGCGGTGGAGGATTCCCGCCCGGTGGATCGCCGCGAGCGCCGTCACCGTCCCGATCGCCAGCCGGTCGAGGTCGGTCCCCCGGCGCGGGCCCTGCTCGGACACGAGCCCGCTCAGCGACGGCCCGGGAACGTACTCGCTGACGACGTAGGGCAGATCACCGGAGATGTCGGCGTCGATGACCTGCGCGGTGCAGAACCCCGCGACCCGGCCGATCATCGCGAGTTCCCGTTCGAACCGCGCCCTCCACTCCGGGTCCCGGCTGAACTGCGCGCGCAGCAGCTTCACCGCCGCCTGCCCGCCGTTGTCGTGACGGCCCAGGTAGACGACGCTCTGGCCGCCCTCCCCCAGCCGCCCGACCAGCTCGTACCGCCCGAGCCGTTTCGGGTCGTCCGGCAGCAAGGGGCTTACGCCCGCCATGGGAGCTCCTCCGTCGCACGCGAACCCGCCACGGAGAGCAGTACCCGGGCGGGCCCTGGATCGTCACCAACCACTTGCAAGACGTTAGACGTCCGTGACCGTCTGTACGTTCTGCGTCATCTCCGGACGGATCAGGCCTTCTCGAGAAAGCCCGCGCGGTCCTCGTCCAGGAGGGACCCGAGAATTGTCGCAAGACCCGGATGATCCGAAAGGTCGGGGTCGGACTCGACCAGGGCCGTCGCCTCCTCCCGGGCGTCGCGGATGACGTCCTCGTCGCGGTTCAGGGTGAGCAGCCGCAGGCTCGACGCGCGTCCGGCCTGGGCGGCGCCGAGCACGTCGCCCTCGCGGCGTTGTTCGAGGTCGAGGCGCGAGAGCCGGAACCCGTCGGTGGTGGACGCGACCGCGTCGAGCCGTTCGCGGGCCTTGCTCCCGGGCTCGGCGTCGGTGACGAGCAGGCACAGGCCGGGCAGGGTGCCGCGCCCGACCCGGCCGCGCAGCTGGTGGAGCTGGGAGACGCCGAAGCGGTCCGCGTCCATGATCACCATCACGGTGGCGTTGGGGACGTCCACGCCGACCTCGATGACCGTGGTGGCGAGCAGGACGTCGAGCTCTCCGCCGGAGAAACGGCGCATGACGGCGTCCTTCTCATCCGGCGGCAGCTTGCCGTGCAGGACGCCGATGCGCAGCCCGGCGAGGAGCTCCTCCAGCTGGGGCAGCACGTCCATGATGCCGAGCGGGGACCGGCGGGCCGAGCCGTCGCCCGTCTCCCCGTCCGCACCGTCGTCCATGACGCCGTCGACGCCGTCGCCCTCGTCCCCCTCCTTCTCGCCGATGCGGGGGCAGACGATGTAGACCTGCCGTCCCTGGGCGACCTCCTCCTTGATCCGCTCCCAGGTCCGGGCGAGGAACGCCGGCTTCTCCGGCGGGACCACGTAGGTCTTGATCTCCGACCGGCCCGCCGGGAGCTGCCCGAGCACCGAGGTCTCCAGGTCGCCGAACACCGTCATCGCGACCGTGCGCGGGATCGGGGTCGCCGTCATGACCAGGACGTGCGGGCGGCCGTCCCCGGCCTTCGCGCGCAGCGCGTCACGCTGCTCGACGCCGAAGCGGTGCTGCTCGTCGACGACGACGAGCCCGAGGTCGGCGAACTGGACGCTCTCCTCCAGCAGCGCGTGGGTTCCGACGACGATCCCGGCCGCCCCGGACGCCGTGTCGAGCAGGGCCTCCCTGCGCGCCCTGGCTCCCTGCGACCCGGTGAGGAGCGCGACCCGGGTGGCGTTCTCCGCCCCGCCGATCTGGCCCGCCTGCGCCAGGTCGCCGAGCATCCCGGTGATCGACCGGTAGTGCTGCTGGGCGAGCACCTCGGTGGGCGCGAGCAGCGCCGCCTGCCCGCCGTTGTCCACCACCTGCAGCATGGCCCGCAGCGCGACGATCGTCTTGCCCGCGCCGACGTCCCCCTGGAGCAGGCGGTGCATCGGGTGTTCCCGCGCCAGGTCGGCGGCGATCTCGTCGCCCACCTCGCGCTGGCCCTTGGTGAGCTCGAAGGGCAGCCGGGCGTCGAACTCCGCCAGCAGGCCGCCGAAGGAGGGCGGGCGGGGTTTGGCGGGCAGCGCCGCGGCCGCGCGGCGGCGCTGGGCCAGCGCGACCTGCACGACGAACGCCTCGTCCCACTTGAGGCGGGCGCGGGCGCGGCTCAGCTCCTCCCAGGTGCGGGGCCGGTGGATGCCCTCGTACGCCTCGCGCAGGCCGATCAGGCCGCGGCGTTCCAGGATCGCTGCGGGCATCGGATCGGCGGGGAGCGTGAGCTGGTCGAGGACGGTGGCGACGGACGTGCCGATCGTCTCGATGGGCAGCGTCCTGGTCGACGGGTAGATCGGGATGATCTCGTCGGCCCACTCCCGCGCGGCCTTCTCGGCGCCCTTCTCCTCGACGACCTTGTACTGCGGGTGGGCGAGCTGCCGCACCGCCCTGCCGCCGCGGGGCCGGTAGGTGCTGATCTTCCCGGCGAACAGGGCGCGGGTGCCGGGCGACAGGTCCCTCTCGGCCCGGTAGGAGCCCCTGCGGCCGAAGAAGCTCAGCTTGAGCAGGCCCGTCCCGTCCGTGACGGTGATCTCCAGGACGTAGCCGGGGCTGCGGGCGAGGGTGCGGCCCTGAACCTTCACGACCTCCGCCAGGACCGTGACGTGCTCGCCGTCCTGCAGGCCGCTGAGCTGGGTGAGCTCCCCGCGGTGGGCGTAACGGCGCGGGTAGTGGTGGAGCAGGTCCCCGACCGTGTGGAGGTCGAGTCCCTTCTTCAGCGCGTTGGCCGTCTTTGCGCCGAGGACCTTGCTCAACGGCTCGTCGAGGTTCGCCACGCAGTCCTTTCTAGCCCATGGCAGGGACGGGAATCATTCGACGCCGATGAGCAACGGGGACCGTTCCTGACCCCCGTCGTACACGCCCACCTCCACGTCAGGACGGGTTTCGCGCAAGTGCGTCCGAAGGTCGTCGGCGAGCGACGCGGGAGCGCGCGCGCCCGCGATGAGCGTGACGAGCTCGCCGCCGCCCGACAGCATCCGGTCGAGGAGATGCCGCGCGACCTCGGCCGCGTCCGCGCCGATCGTGACGACGTCGCCCTCGATCAGGCCGAGGACGTCGCCGGGACGGCAGATCCCCACGCTGGTGACCGCCTCCTGCCCGGCGAACTCCACGTGACCGAACCGGGTGGCGCCCGCGGCCCGGGTCATCTCGATGACGTCCTCGCCGAACCGGCGCAGCGGGTCGTGCACGGCGAGCGCGGCCAGGCCCTGGACCGCCGCCTTCGTCGGGATGACCGCGATCTCGGCTCCCGCATCCCGCGCCCGTTCGGCGGCGGCCTCGGCGAGGGCGATGACCGCGGGATCGTTGGGCAGGACGGTCACCTCGTCGCCGGCCGCGAGGATCGCCTCCGCCAGCACCGCGAGCGGCGGCGCCGAGCCCGGATCGCGCCGCACGACCCGTGCGCCGCACTCCTCGAACAGCCCGGCGAGCCCGTCGGCGGCGGTGACCGCGACCACCGCGCGCCCGGTGTGCGGCGCGTGCGGGCCCGCACCCGGGCCGGCGTGCAGGTAGGCGACGCGGATGCGGTGCGGGCGGCCCGCCGCCATGCCCGCCTCGATGGCCGCCCCGGCGTCGTCCACGTGGACGTGAACGTTCCAGAGGCCGTCTCCGCCGACGACGACGAGGGAGTCGCCGAGACCGTCGAGCGTCTCCCGCAGCGTCTGGACCTCGTCGTCGGGCGCGTCCAGCAGGTACATGACCTCGTAACCTGGCCCGTCGCCATCGGCGGCGCGCGCGCCGGACCCGTCGGCCGGCCGTTGCGCGGGCAGCGGCGACCCCGGAGCGCGGGCGGGGACCTCGTACCGCTCCGGGTACTCGCCGGTGACCACGGCGGCGAGGGCGTCGAGCACCACGCAGAGCCCGGCGGCGCCGGCGTCCACGACCCCGCTGCGGGCCAGCACGTCGAGCTGCCGCGGGGTGCGGCCGAGCGCCCGCCGGGCTCCCGCCGCGGCCGCCCGCGCCCGCTCCGGGAGCCCGCTTGCGGGCGGGACGGCGCCGCAGGCCGAGGCGGCGCCGTCGAGGACGCTCAGGATCGTGCCCTCCACCGGGTGCTCGACGGCGCCGCGGGCCAGGCCGGACGCGTGCTCCAGCGCCCTCGCGAACACCGCGCCGTCCGGCGGTTCCGCCAGCGGCCCGAGGACGTCGGCGAGCCCCCGGAGCACCTGGCTGAGGATCACGCCGGAGTTGCCGCGCGCGCCGAGCAGCGCGCCCCGCGCGAGCGTCCGCCAGACATGGCCGGCGCCGGCGGAGTCGGGGAGCTCGTCCAGCGCCTCCGCCGCGGCGAGCGCGGTCAGGTGCAGGTTCGTGCCCGTGTCCCCGTCCGGGACCGGGAACACGTTGAGCGCGTCGATCTCCGCCTTCGTGCCGCCCAGCGCGTCGGCGGCGAGCCTGCACCACCGTCGCACCGCCGCGCCGTCGAGAACCCCGCCCACGGACCCGCCCCTCACCGTCTCGGCCGCCCTTCCCTGCCGTGTCGCTTCTGGATCTTGTCGTCGCTTCCGGACCTTGTCGTCACTTCCGGGCCGTGTCCGCGCCGCCGCGCGGAAGACGGCCCGGCCCCCGGCCGTGTCGGCGAGGCGGAGCGCGGGCGATTCGCGTACTCCTCGAGCGGTCGGCTACCCTGATCTGTGCGCCTCGTCCGAGGCGCCATCAGTGAGCAGCCGTGATGCCCGGCCCGTCCGTCGGACGCATCGGGGCGGCACTCCGGTCAGAGCATCGACACCACTTGGAGTTTCCCGTGGCTTCCGTCTGCGACGTCTGCGGCAAGGGACCCGGTTTCGGCATGCGCGTCTCCCACTCGCACCGCCGCACCCCGCGCCGCTGGAACCCCAACATCCAGCGCGTGCGCGCCATCGTGAACGGCACCACCAAGCGGATCAACGCCTGCACGTCCTGCATCAAGGCCGGCAAGGTCGTCAAGCCCACGGTCTGACGCGGGACGTCCGGCTCAGCGCAGTGCCGGCTCATCGGGAACGCCCGGTGAGCCGGCGTCGTGTTCGCGTCCCTCCCCGGCGCGCGCCGCTGTCCCGGGCACGCCTCACGAGCGGTGCCGCCAGGCGTGGTCGACCGGGCCGATGCCGCCGCCGAGCGGGAAACCCGCCGCGATCGCGCCCGTGACATACTCCTTCGCCTTCGCGACCGCCGCGGGGACGTCCTCGCCCATGGCCAGATGGGACGCGATCGCCGACGCGAGCGTGCAGCCGGTGCCGTGGGTGTGCCGGTTGTCGTGCCGGGGCGCGGTGAACCGGTGCTCCTGCTCCCCGTCGAACAGCAGGTCGACGGGGTCGCCCGGCAGGTGCCCGCCCTTGATCAGGACCCAGCGCGGGCCGAGCGCCTTGACGGCCTCGGCGGCCTCGCGCAGGCCCGACTCGTCCACCACCTTGACGCCGGTGAGCTGCTCCACCTCGTAGAGGTTGGGGGTGACGACGGTCGCGGCCGGGATCAGCGACCGGCGGACGGCGTCGACGGCGTCCGGCGCGAGCAGCGAGTCTCCATGCTTCGACACGCCCACGGGGTCGACCACGGCCGGCGCGTCCTGCGCCGCGAGCGCCTCGGCGACGGTCTCGACGAGGACGGTGGACGCGAGCATCCCCGTCTTGATCGCATGAACGCCGATGTCGGACAGCACCGAGTCGAGCTGGGCGCGCACCGCCTCGGGGGGCAGCTCCCAGTAGCCCTGGACGCCGAGCGAGTTCTGCGCGGTGACGGCGGCGACGACGCTCATCCCGTGGACGCCGAGGGCGAGCATGGTCTTGAGGTCGGCCTGGATTCCGGCGCCGCCGCCGGAGTCGGACCCCGCGATCGTGAGCACGAGCGGCGGGGTCTGCGCTGGGGACGGGGTGCTCGTCATGCCGTCCACTTTATGGCGCTTCGGGCGCCTCTGCGATCTCGCCGGCGGGCCGGAGCCCAGGCGGTCGAGGCGCGTCGGCCGCTTCAGGCGCGTCAGACGACTCGCGGCGGCTCAGACGATGGCGCAGGGCTGCGAGTTCAGCACGCACGAGGAGGGCCTGGCGGCGGTTCCCCGCGCGGTGAACACGATCCTGACCTTCCCGCCGGGCGCGATCTGGGTGCGGCCGCGCACGAAGGGGACCTTGCCGGTCCGCACGACGGTGGCGCCGCGGACGGCGGTGACCGAGGCGGTGTCGATCTTGAACGCGAGCGCCCACCGGGGGACGGGACGCGGCCCCCGGTTGGCGATCGTGGCGGTGGCCGTGAACCCGCTCGCGGTCCTGGACGCGACCCGGAAGGCGATGACGAGGCCGTCGGTGCGCCCGGCGCCGCGGCCGGCGCGCTCGCCGGGGCCGCGCTCGGAGATCTGGTTGTCGCGCTGCTCGGTCGGGGAGTTGTTCGGCGTTCCGCCCGCGAAGTTGAGGGAGATCTGCTGGGTGCTGAGCGCGTAGGAGACGATGCCGACCGCGACGATCAACGCGAGGATCGGCA
The DNA here is from genome assembly GCA_036564055.1 of Spirillospora sp. GTDB lineage: Bacteria > Actinomycetota > Actinomycetes > Streptosporangiales > Streptosporangiaceae > Spirillospora. The sequence continues at coordinate 6,145 of DATCLF010000050.1, read as the reverse complement.
TTAGCGGCACCGGGAGGACCGAGAGGAACCGGAACCAGCGGCGGGCGCCGGGCCTCTCCTCGCCGGTCTCGGCCTCGACGTCGGCGTCGGGCGGATCGGGAGGGCGCTCGGGAGCGGCGCCGGGATAGGGGCTCGGAGCGCCCGGAAGATCGCCGGGGTAGTCGCCCGGGAGCGGTTCGAACAGGCGGCGCGGAGGCGGCCCGTGCTGACGGGCCGTGCCCGCGCGCGGGCCGGTGGAGACGCGGTCGTGCGACGACACGTGGACCTTGTCGTCGGTCGGCCCCGAGAAGGCGTCGTAGGGCGGTCCGTCCGGGGCACGGTCCAGCCGGTCGCCGGACGCGCGCGGGCCCGATGCGGGCCACTCGTCCTGCGGCTCGACCTTGCTGTGTCGTCCCATCCCGTCCCATCCCTCTGCGATCAGAGGATGTATACCAAACCCGTCCCAAGGCTGCCTACGGGATCCGGCATCGCTTACGGCTGTACGCGCAGCGTGCGCGGCGCGTTCACACCCGGAAGTGGTCCCACCCGCCGGCGGGCGGTTCACGGCCGTCCACGTGCACGCCCGTGCCCTGCGTGACGGTCCCGATGCGGGTCCAGGACGCGGGCAGGACGGCGTCCGGGGGGAACGTCCCGGCGAACGCGTGATCTTCACCACCGGTGAGGGCGTGGCGCAGCCCGTCCGGGCCGAGGACGTCCGCGACGGGGACGGCCGAGGAGTCGATGTCGATCCGGACACCGCTCGCGGCCGCGATGTGCCCGAGGTCCTGGACGAGCCCGTCGCTCACGTCGAGCAACGCGGTCGCCCCCCGGGAGCGCGCCTCCTCCCCCGCCGCGTACGGGGGTTCGGGTCGGCGGTGCGCCGCGATCAGCTCCGCGGGCCCGTCCCGTCCCTCGGCGAGCAGGGCCAGCCCGGCGCTCGCGTGGCCGAGCCGTCCCCGGACGGCCACGACGTCGCCGGGACGCGCCCCGGCCCGGGTGAGCGGCTCCTTCCCGCGCAGGTCGCCGAGCGCGGTGACGGCGAGGGTGATCTCGGGGGCGGCGACGACGTCGCCGCCCGCGACGGACGCGCCCGCCTCGCGGCACTCGTCGGCGAGCCCGTCGTAGAGCCGCTCGGCCCAGTCCAGCGGTGTGGAGGGCGGCGCGGCGAACCCGACGAGAAGAGCCGTGGGCCGGGCCCCCATGGCGACGACGTCGGCGAGGTTCTGCGCGGCGGCCTTGCGGCCGATGTCGTAGGGCCCCGACCAGTCGCGGCGGAAGTGCCGGCCCTCGACGAGGAGGTCGGTGGTGGCCACGACCCGCCCGTCCGGTGCGGCGACGACGGCCGCGTCGTCACCGGGGCCGAGTGCGATCGCCGGCCCCCGGGGGAGCCGCGCCGTCAGGCGGGCCACGACCCCGAACTCCCCCGCTTCGCCAATGGTGCTCACTGCGCGTTTCCCTGTCGTTCCCTCGTCGCGAACGGTGTGCGGCGCCCGCCCGCGGCACGCGCTCCCCCGGTCGCCCGAGGCGGTGGGTAACACGATACGGTGAACCGTCCGACGGCCATTTCCTGCCCGGGGAGGACGTGATGGTGCAGGCCTACATCCTCATCCAGACCGAAGTCGGCAAGGCGGCCGACGTGGCGAGCCAGATCTCGGGCATCACCGGTGTGAAGCTGGCGGAGGACGTCACGGGGCCGTACGACGTGATCGTCCGGGCGGAGGCCCGCAACGTCGATGAGCTCGGCAGACTCGTTGTCGCGCAGATCCAGGCAGTCGAAGGCATCACCCGGACCCTCACCTGCCCGATTGTTCACATCTAGGTGGAAGCCGTTCCTCGCCGCGGGCCTGGTGCTGGTGGCCGCCTCCTGCGGCGACGGCGCCGTGCAGGTTCCCGTGCCGCAGCCCGACCCTGCCGCGCGGCGGCTCTGCGAGGGGCTGCGGCTCCCCGCGAAGGTGCGCGGGCTGGAACGCCGCGACACGACCCCCGAGTCGCCCCTGACCGCCGCCTGGGGTTCGCCCGCGATCGCGCTGCGCTGCGGCGTGCCGCGGCCCGCCGCCCTGCAGCCGACGTCTCCGCTGGTCACGATCAACGGGATCGACTGGTTCGGCCAGCCCGTCGAACGGCCCGTCACCTTCACCGCCGTCGCGCGGCAGGCCTATGTCGAGGTGACCGTGCCGCACAAGTATGAACCGGCCGGGGACGTCCTGATCGAGCTGGGCCCGTCGATCGCCGCGACGATACCGAAGAAGCCCGAGGGCCAGATCTGAGCCCGCGTCACCAGAGCGGGACGGGGCTCTGTCCCCGCGCGTAGTAGCCGGGGACGGGCTCGCCGGACGCGGCGCGGTCGAGACGGCGCTTCATGCCCTCGGACAGGACGCCGGCCTTCATCATCTCGACGAACACCGCCGTGACGTTGCCGAGGTCGAACCAGTCGCGCTGCCAGGACCACTGGCGGTTCCCCGCGTACCGGAACCAGGACCCGCCGATGCCTGCCACCTCGTACGGCGAACCGTCGGGACGCTCGGCGTCGGCGACCTGCTTCCAGAAGCCGACCACCTCGCCCTTGCGCTCGTCGATCAGGATGCTCTGGTACGGGTAGGTCCAGCCGTCGAGCCCGCCCATCTCCGAGCCGAGCGCCAGGTCGCGGATCTCGTCGCGGCCGACGGCCATGAAGTCCTGGCCGGGGCCGACGTTCCAGCCGTAGGTGGCGTCCTCGGTGTACAGCTCGGCGAGCGGGCGCCAGTCGCCGGCCTCCTCGCAGCGCCGGTTGGCCTCGAGCCAGTACTCCACCATCGCCTCGAGCTCTTCTCGGGGGAACGAGGGCATCACGCCTCCAGCAGTCTGAGCGCCCGGGTGGGGCAGTAACGGACGGCGGCGAGGACTTCGGCGCGGGCGTCCTCGGGCGGTTCGGCGTCGAGGATCCGGACCTTTCCCTTGCGCGGAACCTCGAACACGTCCGGGGCCTCCAGCTCGCACATGGCGTGGCCCTGGCACAGGTCCAGGTCGACCTCGATCCTCACCGGCGCCTCCTGCGGTAGCGGACGGCGCACGGCTGCGCGAGCTGCACGACCATCTTCGAATGGTCGTTGCGGTAGCCGTCGAGGGGCTGGGCGGCCTCGAACTCCCAGTCCCGCAGCAGCACCGAGAAGATCGCCTTGAGCTGCATCATCGCGAAGTTCGCGCCGACGCAGCGGTGCCGTCCAGCGCCGAACGGCACCCACGTCCAGCGGTTGACGACGTCCTCCTCGCGCGGGGCGACGTAGCGTTCGGGGAGGAAGGCGTCGGGGTCGGGAAAGTCGCTCTCGATCCGGTTGGAGACGGCGAGACTGCAGCCGACCAGCGTGCCCGCGGGGATGCGGTGACCGCACACCTCCTGGTCGGACTTGGCGACGCGCAGCAGCAGGATCAGCGGCGGATGCAGCCGCAGCGTCTCCTTGATCGCGCACTCCAGGTTCGGGATGGCCCGCAGCGCCTGGAAGGAGACCTCGCGCCCGTCGGCGTACAGCTCGTCGAGCTCGCGGACGACCCCGTCCAGCACGTCCGGGTGGCGGAGGAGTTCGATCAGAGTCCACGCGGCGGTGCCGGACGTGGTGTGGTGGCCGGCGAACATCATCGAGATGAACATGCCGGTGATCTGGTCGGCGTCGAACCTCGGCGTGCCGTCGTCGTTCCTGAGCGACATCAGGACGTCGAGGAGGTCGCGGTCCTCGCGGGGCGGGTCCGGCTCGCGGCCGTCCATGATCTGCCGGACGAGCTCGACGAGTCCGGCGCGGGCGGCGTCCCGGCGCCGGAAGCTCTCGATGTCGGCGTAGGGGTCGACATAGGCGATGGCGTCGGTGCCGCGTTCGAGGTCGTGGTACAGGTCGGCGAAGCGGCGGTCGAGCTGCTCGCGGAACTTGCGGCCGATGAGGCAGGCCGACGAGGTGTAGATCGTCAGCTCGGCGAAGAAGTCGAGCAGGTCGATCTCGCCCTCGTCGCCCCAGCCGGCGACCATCCGGCGGGTCTCGGCGGCGATCGTCGCGGCGTGCCCCTTCATGTACGAGCCCTTGAGCGCCTGGTTGTGCAGGGCCTCGCGGCGCTGCTCGGGGGTGGCGTCGAACACCACCCCCTCCCCGAAGATCGGGGTCATGAACGGGTACGCCTCGGCCTGGTCCAGTTCCTCGTCGGGGGCGCGGAAGAAGTACTCGTTGGCCTCGGCGCCGGTCAGCAGCACGACGCGGCGCCCGGCGATGCGGAACTCGCCGACGTCGCCGCACTCCTCGCGGACGCGGCGCATCAGCCCGATCGGGTCCGAGCGGAGCTCCTCCAGGTGGTCGGGTCCGCCCGACACGACGCGCGGCTCCACCAATGCGGTCACGGCTCCTCCCAGGGAACGTCGGTCTCCGGCGGGACGGGCACGCCTACCTCACCTCCACGCGCACGGGCAGCTTCGCGAAGCCGCGGACGTTCACCGAGTGGACCCGTTCGGCGCCCGCGTGGTCGACCTCGTAGGACGAGACGCGCCGGACCAGCTCGCCGAGCGCGATCCGCGCCTCGAGCCGGGCGAGGCCCGCGCCGAGGCAGTAGTGCCGGCCGCCGCCGAAGCTGACGAGCCGCGAGGTGTCGCGGTCGAGGTCGTAGACGTCGGGATTGTCGAACACCCGCGGATCCCGGTTGGCCGACCCGACCAGCAGCAGCATCCGGTCGCCCTCGGGCACGCGCCGCCCGTACAGCTCGACGTCCTGCGCGACGGTCCTCGCGAGCATCTGGCTGGAGGTGTCGTAGCGGAGCGTCTCCTCCACCCAGTCGTCGACACGGTTCGGGTCGGTGAACGGTTTGGCGACCTCGTCGGGGTTCAGCGATCCCCAGTACAGGGCGTTGGCGAGGAGCTTGGTCGTGGTCTCGTTGCCCGCGACGACCATGAGGAACAGGAACGCGATGATCTCCTCGTCGTCGAGCCTGTCGCCGTCGATCTCGGCGTCCAGCAGCGCCGAGGTCAGGTCGGCGGCGGGCCTGCGCCGGCGTTCGGCCACCATGTCCCGGTAGTAGCCGACGAGCGTGAGCGCGGCCTCCATCCCGGCGGGAGGGACGTCGTTGAGGCCCTCCTCGCGGTGGACGACGAGGTCGGCGAGCCGGCGCACCTCCGCCCGGTCGGCCTCGGGGACGCCCATCATCTCGGAGATGACGTCCATGGGCAGCCGCCCGGCGAAGTCGGACACGAAGTCGAACTCGCGTCGCTCCAGCGCGGGTTCCAGGTGACGGAGGGTGAGTTCGCGGACGCCGTCGCCGAGTTCCCGCACCCGCCGGGGGGTGAAGCCCTTGGACACGAGGGCCCGCATCCGCGTGTGCCGCGGCGGGTCGAGCGCGAGGAACGACATGGTCTTGTGGGCGTGCGGGCCCCAGGCGCTCGGCTCCAGCGAGACGCCGTTGGCGCTGGAGAAGGTCCAGTGGTCGCGGAACGCGGCGGACACGTCCGCGTGCCGGGACAGCGCCCAGAAGTCGAGCTCGTCGTTGCGGTAGAGCGGAGCCTCCTCGCGGAGCCGCGCGTAGACGGGGTAGGGGTCCTCGTGGACGGCGTAGTCGAACGGGTTGTATTCGAGGGGGCCGGAGTCCGGGGGGCTGGAGCAGGTTCGCGCGGCGGGGGCCACGGCCGTCACCTCACTCGGCGGTATCGGGAAGGATGAGGTCCGCCACCTCGGCGAGCCGGTCGGCGACGCGGGCGTAGGACGTGTAGCCCATGCCCGCGTGCACGAGCGCGCCGGTGTAGGCCAGCTCCAGCGCGCCGAGGATCGCGGGGTCGTCGTGCTCGCGCAGGGCGGCCCGGATGCGTTCGCGGATCGCGACGCCGATCCGCATCCGCAGCTCGCGCACGTCGGGATCGGAACCGAGCAGGGCGGTGGTGCACGCCGCGGCGAGCTCGGGCTCGTCCGACACCAGCAGGGCGATCTCGCGCAGCACCTCCTTCACGCGCTCGTGCAGCGTGCCGTCGGCCTCCACCGGAGGCAGCGCGCTGAGCCGGCGCCAGAACACCTCGGTGATCAGGTGGTTCTTGGACGCGAAGTAGGTGTAGGCGGTCGCGGGCGCCACCCCGGCCCGCCGGGCGACGTTGCGGACGGTGAGACCGTCGTAGCCGGTCTCGGCGACCTCCGCCACGGCGGCGTCGGTCAGCCGCCGCACGGTGTCGGCC
>DATCLF010000049.1:0-4418 GCA_036564055.1 Spirillospora sp. | reverse complement strand
GCATTACGAGGAGCTCTACCTCCCGGCCGTACTCCAACTTCTACTGGGTCCAAGCCATCTCGGACGCCGGCGGCGGCCGACGGGTGGGAAGTGGCGGGGATGCCGGGTGCGGCATGAACAGCGCCGGACCGGGCCGCGATTGGGGGCCTCACCAGACACGGTGACCGCCTGGTTGCGAAGCCGAATGAACACGGACAGTAGATAGTGCTGGCGGCAGATGTCGTCAGTGCAACCTCAAACAAGAAAGGAACACGAAATGGTTGGGAATATCACCTGTGGCAAGTGTGGTCAGCCGACACTGGAGATCGAGAACAGCAAGGTGCCGCGCTGCACCAACCCTAACTGCCGTTAGTACGCGGTCAGAGCGCCTTGCGCGAACGGCTAGCCCCCTCCCGTGAGGGGGCTGGTTTCTTGGGATTCTCCTCCCTAGAAAGGTGTCTTCACGGAATCTCCACACTTTGTGCCTGTTGTGCGCACATCGGGTTTCTAGAGTCTGGCTGCGTGAGCGGGAACGAGACGCGGGTCCTCGTTGTCGAGGACGAGTGGGCGATTCGGCGGCGCTGGCGTTGTCCTGCGGCGACGAGTCTCCCTGTCGTGATCGGGCTGCGCGCCGTCGTCGACTGCGTCCGGTTCCACGGGATCGTCTCCCGCTCGGTGATGCTGCCCGGCACGACCCAGAGGGCAGGTCCGTAACGGCCGTCCGTCGAACTCGCCGGGCGGACTCGTCATCGAAGTAGCCGACGAAGGACCCGGCATCCCACCCGAGGAACGCACCCGTGTCTTCGGCTTCTCCCCGCGGCTCACCACCCGGCCCGCGGGACGCCGGGTGCGGTACGGGGCTCTGCCTCGCCTCGCGAGCCGGGCGACTCATCTCCGCGGAGGCGGCATCGCCGTCTCGGGCGCTCCGAGCGGCCGCCGCGTCCGCGTCCTGATCATCTCGGACACCGGAGAATCCGCATGACAGACACGTCGTCGCAGGACCCGCCCGAAGAGCCCTCCAAGCCGGGCGGGAAGGCGGACCCGTCCCCCGGCGCCGCGGCGGCAGGGGCGGGCACGGCCGAGCGGCCGAAGCCGACCACAACATCCGCCGCGGGAAGCTCCTCCTCGGGCGACCCTTGGTCTTCGCCTGGGAGTACGGCCGTCCGCCCGTATCTGCGGCATGATCTGCCCCCGCCTCCTCCTCCGATCGTCTACACGCCGTCGAAACTGGACCGGGCCATCCATGCGTGGAAGCCGCCTTCGGACGCCATGTCTCCGGCTCTGGTGGCGGCGGTGGCCGTCGCCGGTCTGGTCGGGGCGGTGACGATCGGGCCCACGCTGCGCACCGGGTACCCCGGGGTCGGGGTCGTCGTCGCGGCGGTGGCGGTCGCTTGTGTGACGGGGGTGTCGGCGTGGTCGGCGGGACGGGTCGTGCGGCGCCGCAAGGGACGGTTGCGGTTCAACTGGACCGGGGCCCTGTTCATGCTGCTCACGCTGTGTCTGACGGCGACGGTGGCGCTCCGCGACGCCGAGTGGATCGTCATCTTGGCGTTGCTGCTCGCCTTTGCCGTCGGCTCGTACGCGGCGTGCGGCGGGCGGTCCTGGGCAGAGGTCCTCGGGGGAGGGCTCGCGTTCCTGCCGGCGTGCGGCTACACGCTGCCGTGGACGGTGCGCGGCGGCCGCCAGACGATCTCGTCCCGCCAGAACAACGTCTGGCCGGTCATCCGGACCGGGCTGATCGTGGCGGTGCTGCTGGCCGTGTTCGGCGGTTTGTTCGTCAGCGCGGACGCGGTGTTCGGCGATCTCGCCTCCGATCTCGTCCCCGAGATCTCGGTGGACGCGGTCTTCCTGTACGTGTTCGCCGGCGTCATGACATTGCTGCTGGCGGCGACCGCCGCGTTCCTCGCGCAGGCGCCGCCCCCGCTGCGGATGCTGAGCCCCGCCGCCGGCAAGCCCGCCGGACGCTGGTCGTGGGCCGTGCCGATCGCCGCGCTGGACCTGCTGTTCCTGCTGTTCTGCGCGATCCAGGCCCGGGTGTTCCTGGCCGACGACAAGGACGCGCTGCTGCGCTCGGCCGGCGTCACCTACGCCGAGTACGCGCGGCAGGGGTTCTTCCAGCTGGTCGTCGTGACGCTCCTGGTCATCGCGGTGGTCGCCGTCGCCGTGCGCTACGCGCCGTCCGGTGGGCGGGGCGACCGGATCATCGTCCGGGGCCTGCTCGGGTTGCTGTGCGCCTTCACCCTGGTGGTCGTCGGGGTCGCGCTGCGGCGCCTCTACCTGTACGAGGAGGCGTTCGGCTGGACGCGGCTGCGGCTGTGGGTGCACGCGTTCGAGCTGTGGCTCGGGGTCGTGGTGGCGCTGGTCGCGGTCGCGGGCGTCGTGAAGGGACGCGTCGCCTGGCTGCCACGGGCGGTCGTGGCGAGCGGCGCGGTCGCGGTGATCGCCCTGGTGGCGCTCAACCCGGACCGTTTCATCGCCGAGAAGAACATCGCCCGCTTCGAAAGCACGGGCAAGATCGACGTTTCGTATCTGACGAACCTGTCCGCCGACGCCGCTCCGGCCCTGGACCGGCTGCCCGAACCGCAGCGGTCCTGCGCGCTGCGCAGAATCAAGGAGGCCCTGGACGACAGGTCGGCGATGACCGCCAACCATGCGCGTGCCCGGGCCCGCGAGATCCTGGAGCGCCGGCCCGTGAACCAACCCCTGAACTGTGCCGACTCGTCCCGCTACTGAGCCGGCGTCAGTGATCAGGGTGCCTGCGGGTGAGGGCCGAGCCGTGGCCCTGCTCGTGCGCCGATGAGGGGGTCGGGCCGGGACGGGTGGGTTGGGGTGCCTCAGGTGAAGTCCAGGTCGGCGCCGTCCATGCCGGCCTGGTCGGCGATCGTGGCGGCGTCCGCTCTGGCCGCCTCTCGTAGGCGGGCGGGGAGTGCGTCGAATACCTCGACCCTCAATGTGAGGCGGTCGCGTCCACGGCGTTGCCGCCACACACCGGCGACCTCGCCGTCGACGAGCACGACGCCCGGGTTGGCCGCCGGCCGCCACACCGCCTTACGACGGGACGGGTCGGGCACCATCAGTTGCCGGTCGCCCAGCTCGGTGAGCGGATCGTACGGCGGCAGCAACCGGATGCCGTCCGGTTCGGGCGCCGTGTGAAGCGCCTCGACGTGCTCGGCGTGCGTCCAGTACTCGGCGCCGTCCACCTCCACGGGACGCACCTCGTCCTCGACCAGCTTCCACCAGCGGCGCGCGGCCCCCGGCGCGACGCCCAGCCACGCCGCGAGCTGCGCCGGTTTCGCCGGGCCGAACGCCGCGAGAAATCTGCGCACCACCTCGGCGCGGCCGGCGTCCGGATCCTCGGGCGGGACCGGCCCGGCCGGACGGTAACGCAACTGGCCCCCGGCCCCGGCGTCGATCTCGACGGCGAGCCCGGCTTGAAGCGTCGCCCGCCGGAACAGCTCGTCCTGTACGTGGAAGGCTCCGCAGGTGCCGCACCATGGCGCGAGCCGCCGGTCCACCTGCGGGCTCACGGCACCGCTGAGCTCGCCCTTCGTCGGCGACGACCCGTCCGCGACCGCGGCCCGCATCGCCGCGGCGACCTCGTCCAACGCGGCGCCGAACGAGACGCCCGCGTCGGCGAGCTCGGCGCCGAACCGTCCGCTCGACTGCTGCGGCAGGTCACGGCCGTCCTCGATCCGCAGCGCGGCCGCCAGCCGTCCCAGGTCGTCCGCGCGGTGCAGATGAACGGTGCCCCGCACCGAGTGCACCAGCACCATCGACGGGTCCGGCGGCGCACCGGTCCGCAGGCGCAGGGAAAGGGACGCGCTTCGTCCGGGCGGGTAATCCTGGACGCCGGTCGCCAGGACCGTCTCGGCCCGTCCCCGCGCATCGAGCCCGTGGGCGGCGTACCGGTAGGCGAGCACCCGCGCCCGGTCGACCCGGGCCGCCGCGCCGGTCTCTGCTCGGGTCGTCGCGCGGGTCATCGCTCCGCCTCCTCCCGGTCGCACATCACGTCGAGCAGCTTGGCCATCACCGACTGCGCCGTCGCCGACGCCCGCGGCCCGACCGCGGTGAGCGACGCGACCAGCACGGCGGCCTCTCCCGGCGTCAGGGTGAGCGGCGGCAGCGTCGAACGCAGGTCGAGCCCGTACCCGCCGCCGCTGCCCCGCCGGGTCCGCACGGGGACCCCCGCGTCCTGCAGTTCGGCGACGTCCCGTTCGATCGTCCGGGTCGTGACGCCCAGCACCTCGGCGAGCTCGTCGGCCGGCACGAAGGGCGTCCTCCTGAGTCGCAGCTCCTCGATGAGCCGGTGCTGCCGCTCCACCCGTCCGATCACGGGTTGCGTGGACCTGAGCATGCATCCACGCTATGCCCCTTTCCCGACACGCCCGTGTCGGGAAAGGATCAGGATCGTCGGGTCGCGGTCCGGTCAGGTGTCGTCG
>DATCLF010000048.1:0-2824 GCA_036564055.1 Spirillospora sp. | reverse complement strand
CCGGACGCGCAGGCGGGCGGCGAGGGCGCGTTCGCGGCGAGCGGGACGTGCGTCGTGACGGGGCCCGGCGGGCTGGCGTGGATCGGGACCGGCGCGGCGGAGAGGGCGCGGGTGTTCCGCACCGAGGACTACGGGCGCACTTGGACCGTCGTGGAGGCGCCGCTGGTGGCGGGCGAGATGGCGGGGATCTTCACGCTGGCGTTCCGTGACGCGCTGCACGGCGTCGCCCTGGGCGGCGACCTGGCGCGGCCGCAGGAGCACACGGACAACGTGGCGGTCACGGCGGACGGCGGCCGGACCTGGACCCTCGCCGGGCGGACCCACCTGCCCGGCGCGGTCTACGGCGCGGCGTACGTGCCCGGCGCGCCGACGCCGACGCTCGTGGCCGTGGGGCCGGGCGGGATGGATCTCTCGACCGACGACGCCCGGAGCTGGGTGTCCCTGGACACGGCGTCGTACTGGGCCGTTGGGTTCGCGCCGGCGCCCGGGGCAGAGTCGGCGGGAGCAGCCGCCGCGGAGGCGCCGATGGCGACCGGCGCCGCGTCGCCGGCGCCGGGATGGGCGGTCGGCCCGCGCGGGCGGATCGTGAAGATCGAGTGGCGGTGAGACCGGTCCGGGCGCCCGGAGATCGCGGCGGGCCGGGCCGAAACCGAGTACGGGTGTCATCGACCCTGAGCACGGAGGAGCGCATGAGCGCTGAGGTCCTGGCGGAAACCGCTGGCCGGATCGACCGTCGTCGCTTCATGGCGTACTTCGCCGCCACGGGGCTGGGCGGGACGCTCTTCCCCGGCGTGCTTTGGGCGCTGGGGCAGGGCGAGGTGACGAAGGAGATGATCGCCCACGCGGAGCAGATCGCGGGGCTTACCTTCACGGACGAGCAGCGCGAGGCGATGGTCCGTGGGCTGAACCGCAAGCTCGGCGCGTACGAGGCGATGCGGTCGGTCGAGGTGCCGAACTCGGTGGTGCCGGCCATCCGCTTCGACCCGGTCGTGCCCGGGGTTCGCCCGCCGACGGCGGTGAAGGCGGGGCGCCGCTCGCGGCGCTCCGACCCCGGGCGGGTCACGCGGCCGGCAAACCTCGAGGAGGTCGCGTTCTGGCCGGTCACGAAGCTGTCCGAGCTGATCCGGACGCGGCAGGTCACGTCGCTCGAGCTGACGGAGATGTACCTGGACCGGCTCGAGCGCTACGGCCCGAAGCTCGAATGCGTGGTCACGCTGACGAAGGAGCGGGCGCTGGAGCAGGCGCGCCGCGCGGACGCGGAGATCCGGGCCGGCCGCTACCGGGGGCCGCTGCACGGGATCCCGTGGGGCGCCAAGGACCTGCTCGCGGTCAAGGGCTATCCGACGACGTGGGGCGCGGAGCCGTACGTCGATCAGGTCATAGATATGGACGCGACCGTCGTGCGGCGGCTCGATGACGCAGGCGCGGTCCTCGTCGCGAAGCTGACGCTCGGCGCGCTCGCCATGGGCGACGTCTGGTTCGGCGGGACGACGCGCAACCCGTGGAACCTCGATCAGGGCTCGAGCGGCTCGTCGGCCGGATCCGCCGCGGCGACCGTCGCGGGGCTCGTCGGCTTCAGCATCGGGACCGAGACGCTGGGGTCGATCGTCTCGCCGTCGACGCGCTGCGGCGCGACGGGGCTGCGCCCCACGTTCGGGCGAGTGAGCCGCCACGGCGCGATGGCGCTCTCGTGGACGATGGACAAGATCGGCCCGATCTGCCGGAGCGTCGAGGATTGTGCGCTCGTCTTCGAGGCGATCCACGGCCCCGACGGCCTCGACCCGACGGTCCGCGACGCCCCGTTCGTCTGGGACGCGCGCCTGTCGCTCGAGGACCTCAGGATCGGCTACCTGAAGAGCGCGTTCGAGGACGAGCCGCAGAACGAGCGCGCCCGCGAATGGCGTCGCATGGACCGCGAGGTTCTCGACGTGCTGCGCTCGCTCGGCGCGGAGCTGATCCCGTTCGAGCTGCCGGACGGGCTGCCGGTGCAGGCGCTGCGAATCATCCTGGACGCGGAAGCCGCCGCGGCGTTCGACGACCTGACGCGCAGCGGCCGCGACGCGCTCATGGACGAGCGCAGCAGCTGGCCGGAGATCTTCCGCGAGGCGCGCTTCATCCCCGCCGTCGAATACATCCAGGCCAACCGGATCCGCACGATGCTCATGGCCGCGATGGACGAGGCGATGCGCGCCGTCGACGTCTTCGTCACGCCATCGTATGGCGGGAACGTGCTGCTTATGACGAACCTGACCGGCCACCCTGCGGTGGTGGTGCCGAGCGGGTTCGCAACCGACGGGACGCCGGTCAGCATCTCATTCATCGGCAACCTGTGGGGCGAGGCGGAGGCGCTGGCGGTCGCGAAGGCGTACCAGGACACGACCGGGCACCACCTCCGCGTGCCGCCGTCGTTCGCGGTGTGAGGGGCACTCCCCGGGCCCAGGTGGAACCTGTTTGAAGGTGGAGTGACGTGCGAGCAGACACTTCGACTCGGTGGTGGAGTTTGTTCCTCGCCGGCGCCGCGGCGACCCTCGCCGCGTGCGCGCCGTCCTCGCCGGCGGGGCGCATGGCGCCGGAGACGGGCGTCGTGCGGGCGCGGCACGGGATCGTCGTCTCGGCGAACACGCTCGCGAGCGACGTCGGCGCCCGCGTCCTGGAGGCGGGCGGCAACGCCGTCGACGCGGCGATCGCGACCGGCTTCGCCCTCGCCGTGACGCACCCGTCCGCCGGGAACATCGGGGGCGGCGGGTTCATGGTGATCCGTTTCCCGGACGGGCGGACGACGTCGATCGACTTCCGCGAGAAAGCGCCGCTCGCCGCGCACCCC
>DATCLF010000047.1:0-18721 GCA_036564055.1 Spirillospora sp. | reverse complement strand
ACGAAGCCGTCGAGGCTGTGCAGCAGCACCGGACCCGTCATTTCCGGCAGGTCGGTGTCAAGCTCGTACAGGTCCTCAGGGTTACGCAACTTCTCCCCCACCTCTAATGTCCGTCGTCCCAACATTACTCAGTGGGGTGCGTTGGTCGTCGGGCTCCGAGACGCCCGCGCGGACGGGGCCGGTCAGCGGAAGACGCCGCCGGCGAGGAAGTCTTCGGGCCGCAGGGCGGTGAGGTCGTCGCGGCCGACGTCGCCGCCCTGGGCGAGGAGCCGGCCGGCGTGGCGGAGGCGGGCGCGTTCGATGGCGTCGCGGACGGAGCGGGCGTTGGCGAAGCGGGGCCGGGCGCGGCGGCGGGCGAGGTCGACGCGTGCTCCGGGCGGCAGCGGTTCCCCCGTGCCGGCCCCCGGCCCGCGGTCCGCGACGTCGGATTCCGGGGCCGGGGAGCCGTTCGGACGCATCCCGAGGCCGAGGCGCTCGCTCAACGGTCCGCCTCGTAGCGGCGGCCTTCGGGACGGTCCAGCGCGTAGGGGTGCAGGGTGTGGCGGATGCGGCGGTCGGAGGTCTCCTGCCGGTCGAGGCGGAAGCCGGGTTCCTCGGCCGGGCGGTGGACGATGAACTGCAGCGCGGTGGTCTGCCTCCCGTAGCTCGCGTCGTAGGCGTTGACGCGGATGTAGCGGTCCGGGTGCGCCCTGCGGCACTCGTTGATCTGGTGCAGGACGGCGGCGGGGTCGGCGAGGTCGAACATCGGCGGGCCCCACATCTCCCAGTAGGAGTTGCGCGGGTGGGGGTCGTCGGTGAACTCGACCGAGCACGGCCAGCCCTGTTCCAGGGCGTAGGAGACCTGGGCCGCGATCTCCTCGTCGGTGAGGTCGGGCAGGTAGGAGAAGGTTCCCTGGGTGATCCGCATGTCATACGCTCACAGGGGTCTCGGCGACGTCGGGCGTGTCGGTGGACTCGTAGGTGAAGGTGATGTCGCCCCAGGTGGACAGGGCGACGTCCAGTTCGCGGCTGTGTTCGGCGGCGGCGCGCAGGATGTCGGGGCCCTCGGCGAGGCAGTCGCGTCCCTCGTTGCGCGCCTTGATCATCGCTTCGAGGGCGACGCGGTTGGCGGTGGCGCCCGCGGCGATGCCCATGGGGTGGCCGATCGTCCCGCCGCCGAACTGGAGGATCGTGTCCTCTCCGAGGTAGTGGAGGAGCTGGTGCATCTGCCCGGCGTGGATGCCGCCGGACGCGACGGGCATCGTGCCGGGCAGTGACGCCCAGTCCTGGTCGAAGTACAGGCCCTTCACGGGGTCGGCCTCCACCCGGTCAAGGCGGAGGGTGTCGTAGTAGCCCCGGACGCTGTTGGGGTCGCCTTCCAGCTTGCCGACGACCGTCCCCGCGTGGATGTGGTCGACCCCGGCGAGCCGCATCCACTTGGCGATGACGCGGAAGTTGACGCCGTGGTTCTTCTGCCGCGTGTACGTCGAGTGGCCCGCGCGGTGCAGGTGGAGCAGGACGCCGTTGGCGCGCGCCCACTTGGCCATCGACTGGATGGCGGTGTACCCGACGGTGAGGTCGATCATGACGATGACGCTGCCGAGTTCCTTGGCGAACTCGGCGCGTTCGTACATGTCCTCCATCGTCGCGGCGGTCACGTTGAGGTAGTGGCCCTTGATCTCGCCCGTGGCGGCCTGGGCGCGGTTGACGGCCTCCATGCAGGACAGGAACCGGTCGCGCCAGCGCATGAACGGCTGGGAGTTGATGTTCTCGTCGTCCTTGGTGAAGTCGAGGCCGCCGCGCAGCGCCTCGTAGACGACACGGCCGTAGTTGCGCGCGGACAGCCCGAGCTTGGGTTTGACGGTCGCGCCCAGCAGCGGACGGCCGAACTTGCCGAGGTACTCGCGTTCCATGACGATGCCGTGCGCCGGCCCTTGGTAGGTCTTCACGTAGTGGGCGGGAAGGCGCATGTCTTCCAGGCGCAGTGCCTTGAGCGCCTTGAACCCGAAGACGTTGCCGATGATCGACGACGTCAGGTTCGCGATCGAGCCCTCCTCGAACAGGTCGAGGTCGTAGGCGATGTAGGCGATGAACTGGTCGTCCTGCCCGGGGACGGGATCGACCCTGTAGCACTTGCCCTGGTAGTTCTCGTAGGACGTGAGCCTGTCGGTCCACACGACGGTCCAGGTCGCGGTGGACGACTCGCCCGCCACCGCCGCACCGGCCTCCTCGGGAGGCACGCCGTTGTGCGGGGTGATGCGGAAGGCGGCGAGGATGTCGCTGTCCTTCGGCTGGTAGTCGGGACGCCAGAACCCCATCTCCGCGTAGGGGATCACGCCCGCCGACCATCGGTTCGAGCTCATCGCCGTTCTCCTTCCTGTCCCGGGGACCGGGACCCGAGGTACGGAAACGCGGTGCCTCGCCTGGTGAGGACGGCAGGCCCGGGGGTCGAAGCGGGGCACCGCGTCCCGGCCACGGGAAATCCGTGAACGCGTCGAGCATCACCCCCGAACACTTGCTGTGTCCATCAAGTGTTTTAGGGTGACCATTGAGCATTTACTTAAGTGAGGAGGGCCGGGGCGTGACCGAGGCGCGGTTGCGGACGTTCGTGGCGGTCGCCGACACCGGGTCCGTGCGGGCGGCGGCGCAGCGGCTGGTCGTCACCGAGTCGGCGGTGTCGGCCGCGGTCGCGGCGCTGACCCGCGAGCTGGGCGTCCGGCTCGTGGAGAAGGAGGGGCGGGGGCTGCGGCTGACCCCGGCCGGGGCCGCCTACGCCGGGTACGCGCGGCGGATCCTCGGCCTGCTGGAGGAGGGACGGGCCGCGGCGCGCGGCGCGGCCGACCCGGGGCGCGGGACGCTGCGGCTTGCGGCGGTGACGACGGCGGCCGACCAGCTTCTTCCCGAGCTGCTCGCCTCGTTCCGCGCGCGGTGGCCGGACGTCGAGGTGACCCTGGAGGTGGGGCCGCGCCGCCAGGTGTGGGACAGCCTCGCCGCGCACGGAGCCGATCTCGTGCTGGCCGGCCGCCCGCCCGCCGGGCTCGCCGCGACGGTGCTGGCCCGGCGTCCGAACGAGCTGGTCGTCGTGGGGTCTCCGCGGCTGGCGGAGCGGTTCTCCCTGGCGGACACGCCGTGGGTGATGCGCGAGCCGGGGTCGGGGACGCGGGCGACCGCGGACGCCTACCTCGCCGAACGGGACGCGTCCCCGCCCCGCCTGGTGCTCGGGTCGAACGGCGCGGTGGTCGCGGGCGCGGCGGCGGGGCTCGGGGTGGCGCTGGTGTCGCGGGACGCGGTGGGCGCCGAGCTGGCCGCGGGACGCCTCGTCGTCGTCGACGCGCCGGGCATGCCGCTCGACCGGCCGTGGCACGCGGTGGCCGGGGCCTCGCCGTCGGCGACGACGCTGCTGTTCGTCCGGCACCTGCTGCAGGCCCCGGGCTGGAGCGCGCCGGATGACACCCGGCCGGATGACACCGGGCCGGACGATGCCGAGCCGAGCGAGGCCGGAGCGGGGTGACGCTAGGGAAGGCTCCACAGCGGGACCGACAGCAGCCCCAGGCCCACGGCGAGCAGCACCATTCCGGCGGTGTGCCCAGCGTCGTCCTCCGGTCGGTCCCGTCTGCGGGCGAGATGCACGCATCCGGCGAGGAGGCCAACGGCGAGGAGGTCCATCGCCACGGCGATCCCTGTCACCACATCACCCCCTCGCCTGGCCCACCACCCTAGAGGAGCGAGGTCGCTCACATCGGCGACCCGCCGTCCCTCCCGGCCTCCCGACACGACAGAATCAGGTTCGACGATCAGGTTCGGCAACCGTGGAGAGGACTTCGATGACCACCGAGCAGACGTCCACGCCGGACCGCCCCTACGACCTGGTCCTGTTCGGCGCGACCGGCTTCACCGGCGGGCTGACCGCCGAGTACCTCGCCGAGCACGCCGATCCCGGAACGCGCTGGGCCCTCGCCGGACGCAACCGGGCCAAGCTGACGGCCGTCCGCGAGCGGCTGGCGAAGCTGAACCCCGCGTGCGCCGGGCTGCCGCTGCTGCACGCCGACACCGCCGACGTCGCCTCGGTCGAGGCGGTCGCGGCCTCGGCGCGGGTCGTCATCACCACGGTCGGCCCGTACGTGAAGTACGGCGAGCCCGTGGTGGCGGCGTGTGCGCGCGCCGGGACCGACTACGTGGACCTCACCGGCGAACCGACGTTCGTCGACCGGATGTACGTGAAGTACCACCGTGAGGCCGAGCGCAGCGGCGCGCGCATCGTCCACGCCTGCGGGTTCGACTCGATGCCCCACGACCTCGGCGTCTACTACACGGTGCAGCAGCTTCCGGAAGGGGTTCCGCTGCACGTCGAGGGGTTCGTGCGCGCCCGCGCGGACGTGTCCGGCGGGACGGTGCACTCGGCGGTCGGCATCGTCGGCGACCCCGTCGGGATGGTGAGGGCCGAGCGGGAGCGTCGCAAAGTGGAGGAGCGTCCCGCGGGGCGGCGGGTGCGCGTGTCGCGCCGCCCGGTCCCCCGGACCCGGGTCGGGGACGGCTGGACGCTGCCGATGCCCACGATCGACCCGCAGATCGTGCTGCGCTCGGCGGCGGCGCTCGACCGGTACGGTCCCGACTTCTCCTACGGCCACTACTTCGCCGTCCGGCGTCTCGCGGTCGCCGCGGGCCTCGTGGCGGGCGCGGGCGGCCTGACGGCCCTGGCGGCGCTGCCCCCGACGCGTGACCTGCTGCTGCGGCTGCGCGCCCCGGGCGACGGCCCGTCGGAGGAGGAGCGGGCGCGCAACTGGTTCCGCGTCACGTTCGCGGGCGAGGGCGGCGGCCGGCGCGTGGTGACCGAGGTCGCGGGCGGCGACCCCGGCTACGGGGAGACCTCCAAGATGCTCGCCGAGGCGGCGCTGTGCCTGGCCCACGACGACCTGCCGGAGACCGCGGGACAGGTCACGACGGCGGTCGCGATGGGCGACGCCCTGATCGAGCGGCTGACCAAGGCGGGGATCACCTTCCGGGTCGTCAAGTCCGAGTGACCCCGTCCGAGTGCCCCTGTCCGAGTGACCGGGGCCGGGTCTATGGACCTGCTCGGCCGCGTCCGGGCACGGGGATGACGGCCTCGACGGTCGTCCCGGCCGAGGGCCTGCTCGTCACCGTGACCCGCCCGCCGAGCAGCTCGGCGCGTTCGCGCATGCCGCGCAGCCCGTAGGAGTCGGGACGGCGGGCGCGGCCTCCCTGCCCGAGCACGTCGCGCACGGGGAACCCGACGCCGTCGTCGGTGATCCGGAGCCGGACGCGGTCGTGGGAGTGCTCCAGCAGCAGGTCCACGCAGGTCGCCGACGCGTGCCGCAGGCAGTTGCCGACCGCCTCCTGGGCGATCCGGTACAGCGCGGTCTGGACGTGGTCGGGCAGCGTGTCCTCCAGCTCGCCCTCCACGGTGACGGTCACGTCGGGCGAGCCGCCGGGGCCGGGACCGTCCCCGGCCTCCCGGGCGAGGGTCGCGAGCGCCGCCGGCAGGCCGAGGTCGTCGAGGACGGGCGGGCGCAGGCCCCCGATCGCCGCGCGGGTCTCGGCGGCCGCCACGTCGCACAGCCGCCGCGCCATCATGATCTGCGCGAGGCTCTCGGGGTGGTGCTCGGGCAGGGCCCGTTCGGCCGCCGACAGGTGGAAGCCGAGGCTGGCGAGCCGCTGGGCGATGCCGTCGTGGATCTCCCGGCTCAGCCGGGAGCGTTCGGCCTCCTGCGCCTGCACGGCCCGCTCGGCGAACTTCCCGGCGGCGCGTTCGCGTTCGCGTGCGGCGCGCAGCCGGCGGCACGAGCACAGCACGGGCGCGAACAGCCGGGCCAGCGCGGTGACGAGGGCCAGGTCCTCCGGCGGCACGGGCCCGGCCGACCGCACGTCCATCACCGCGATCACGGCGCCTGCGCTGTGGACGGGGATCGCGGCGCCGCGTCCGTCCGCGTGGGTGCGGGCCCGGCCGTGGGCCGCGACCCATCCGACGTCGCCTTCGCCCAGCGGAACCGACGTTCCCGCCCACTCCAGGACGCGTTCGTCGTCGGCCAGGACGTACACGTCGCAGAACGTCAGCTCCCGCGCCGACCGGACGACCAGCCCGGCGATCTCCTCGGCCATGTGCGGCAGCTCGCGGGCCGAGCAGGCGACCGACACCACCCGCACGAGGAGGTCGGTCCCGCGGGCGGCGAGCAGCTCCAGCGGTTCGGCGGACGTCGTCGGCGTCACCGGTACAGCCCCTCGCGCAGCGCGACCGCGATGGCCGCGGACCGGTCGGTCACCTCCAGCTTGCGGTAGAGGGCCCGCAGGTGGCTTTTCACCGTCTCCTCGCTGAGCACGAGCCGCGCCGCGATCGCCTTGTTCGACAGGCCGCCGACCAGCAGCGACAGCACCTCGCTCTCGCGCTGGGTGAGCCCGCGGTTCGCGCCCGGCCAGAACTCGCCGCGGGTCAGCCGCGCCGCGGTGACCGCCATCCGGCCCGCGAGGGTCGGGTCGACGACCGTCTCGCCCTGGACGACCTCCTCCAGGCGGCGGACGAGCTCGGGGCCGTCGACCCGTTTGAGCAGGTACCCGCCCGCCCCGGCGCGCAGCGCCTCGAAGACGTACTGCTCGTCGTCGTAGACCGACAGGAACACCACCCGCGTCTGCGGGACCCGCCCGGTGATCCGGCGGCACAGGTCCAGGCCGCTCTCGGCGCCGAGCCGCACGTCGAGCAGGACGACGTCCGGGCGCAGCGTGGTCACCAGGCGTTCCGCCTCGTCTCCCGTCCCCGCCTGCCCCACGACGCGCACGCGCCCGGGGTATCCGGCGAGCATCGCCTGCAGCCCGGCGAGGATCATCTCGTGGTCGTCGACCAGGACCACACGTACGGGGACTCCCATTCCCGCACGATAACAACCACAAGCTACTCGCCAGTAGCCCTCCCCGTGCCCGGGGTTCCTCCGCGGTTTCACCCCCGCGTTCCCCTGGATGGGGGACGGAATCCCCCTCGCCCTTTCGTACTCTCCTGGCACGAAATCGGATTTCCGCAGGACGGAGGAGCAGACGTGCCCCACCGAATCGTGCATATGCTCCGGGCGCGCGGGTCAGGACGCCGCCCCGTCATGCTCGCCATAGCCGGGGACAGCGCCGCCGGCAAGACCACCCTGACCCGGGGGCTCGTGCGCTCCCTGGGGGCCGACCGGATGACGGCCGTCTGCGTGGACGACTACCACCGCTACGACCGCGCCGAGCGGAAGAACAAGCCGTTCACCGCGCTGCACCCCGACTGCAACCACATCGACATCATGGAGCAGCACCTTCAGCTGCTGTCGATGGGCGAACCGATCCTCAAACCGGTCTACGACCACGCGACCGGCGAGCTCGTCCGTCCCGAGCGCGTCGAACCCCGCGACTTCGTGATCGTCGAGGGGCTCCTCCCCCTGCACACCCGGATGGCGCGCGCCTGCTTCGACATCACCGTCTACCTCGACCCGCCCGAGCCGCTGCGCCACTCCTGGAAGATCCGCCGCGACTGCGCCAAGCGCGGTTACACGCCCGAGCAGGTGAGGGCCGAGCTCGTCCGCCGCGAGCCGGAGAGCGCCGCCTACATCCGCCCGCAGCGCAAGCACGCCGACATCGTCGTGCGGTTCGCGCCGGTCGCGGGACGGCTCGACCCGCCGGACACGCCGCTGTCGGCGGAGCTGCTGCTGCGGCCCACGATCGACCATCCCGACCTCGGCGACGTCCTCGACAGCGGCACCGGCGACACCGAGACCGCCATGCACCTGCGGCTGCACCGCGACACCGACGGCCGTCCCGTCGACGTGCTCCACGTCCACGGGTACGTCTCCCCCGAGGAGTCCGAGGTCGTGAAGAAGGCGCTGCTGGAACGCATCGCGCCGAGGGCCGGGGCCGCTCCCCCCGACCCGTCCGTCCTCGGTAGGCTCGGCGACGCCGGCACCAGCGATCCCCTCGCGATCACGCAGCTTCTGCTGCTCTACCACCTGCTGGACGCCGACCACCGGCAGGCCGCCTGACCCGCGGACGCGCGGGGAGGCCCCGGAGCGCGCCCGCGCGTGCTCCGGGCCGCGCGTGACGCGGCACCGGGAGGGCGCCCCAGCGGGCGCGGGGGCTCCCTCCCGGTCTCCTGCTCTGTTCTCCTGCTGCTTTCCGCGTTCGCTTCGCCGCCCCGGCCGGGTCAGACGTCGGGGCCTCGTCCCAGGACGCGGTCGAGGGCGGCGGCGACCTCCGCGGACAGGTCACCGTCGCCGGCGCCGCCGGGCGGCGCACCCGAGCGCACGAGGTCGCCGGGGGCGGCGTCGCGGGTGTGGCCGCAGTCGCGGCACTCGACCTCGCCGAGGCGGCACACCAGGGCCGCCGACCCGCAGGACGCGCAGCGGTCGAGATCGTCCGCCCAGTCGTGGGCGGCCTGGCAGGCGGGGCAGATCAGTACCTGACGGTCCGCCCGGACCCCGCGCTTCCACGGGCTCGCGCCGCGGACGGGGTCGGTCTGCCGTGCCCCGCAACGGAAGCAGGGCATCACACCTCCAGAAGGTGCGGGGACCGGAACCGGCCGCGCGGCCGGCCCGGCCCGGTTCGCTCAGAGCCCGGCGAGTGCCTTGCGGTACTCGTCGACGTCGCGTGCGTCCGGGATCGCGTTCACGACCTTCCAGCGGACCACGCCCTCGGTGTCGATGATGAAGGTGCCGCGCCGCGCGACGCCCCTCTCCTCGTCGAACACTCCGTATCGCTTCGCCGTCCCGCCGTGCGGCCAGAAGTCCGACAGCAGCGGGAACGGAAACCTCTCCTGGTCGGACCAGGCGCGCAGCGCGAACATCGAGTCGACCGAGACCGCGAGCACCTGCGCGTCCTCGCCCAGGGTGGGCAGCTCGTCCCGCAGCCGGGTCAGCTCGCCGGTGCAGACGCCGCTGAACGCCAGCGGGTAGAACACCAGGACGACGTTCTTGTCGCCGCGGAAGTCCGACAGCTTCACCGGGGTGCCGTGCTGGTCCTTCAGCTCGAAGTCCGGCGCGCCGTCGCCCACCTCGACCCCGCTGCCCGCGCTGCTCACGTCGTCCGCCTCGACCGCCAAAGCCGTTACCGTCCTTCGTCCCCGTTCGCGGTGCGGCGATGCCCCGTCCCCACGGCCGTGGGGGACGGGGCCGAGCTGCCGTACATGAATCCGCCGTTCTCACGGCCCGCAGGCCGGACGCCGCGGCACGAGACGCCGCGGCGTCACCCGGCTACTTGCGGACCTTCGGTGCGACCAGCCGCGTGCCCGACCATTCCTTGGCGGCGCTGATGCTGCTGGTCTGCGACAGGCCGGCCGTCTGCGCGGCCTCGCCGATGTCGCTGGGCTCCACGTGCCCTTCGCGTCCCGCCTTGGGCGTGAGCAGCCAGATGTCGCCCCCGCTGGTGAGCGGGATCATCGCGTCGGTCAGGCTCTCGAACAGGTCGCCGTCATCCTCGCGCCACCACAGCAGCACGACATCGACCACGTCGTCGTAGTCCTCGTCGACCAGCTCGTTCCCCGTGACGGCCTCGACGGATTCCCTGAGCTCCTCGTCGACGTCGTCGTCGTAGCCGATCTCCTGCACCACCTGGCCCGGCTTCAGGCCGAGCCGTTCGGCCAGGCTGCGCTCAGACTGCGCCTGACCCGCGGTCGCGCTCACGAAAGTCCTCCCATGGTCGTCACGTCCGCACGGTGCGGCACGTGGTGTTTCCCGGCCCCCTGGGGCCCTCCCGCACCCGCGCGGTGTTTGCCGGACAGTCCACACAAGTGAGGGCCCCTAGCGCAAGTGTCTTCCCGGCTTTTGGTGCCCTCATTGGCCCGAACACGGAGATCGCTGTGATGGGGGTTCCACAGAGGGTCACTCACGGTTCCCTCACCCCTTGAGAAAGGACAACCTGACCTTGCGGTCGGGGTTGTCCACGTTGAGGTCGACCAGGGCGATCGACTGCCATGTTCCGAGCGCCAGCCGCCCGCCGACGACCGGGACCGTCGCGAACGGCGGGATCAGCGCGGGCATGACGTGCGACCGCCCGTGCCCGGGGGAGCCGTGCGCGTGCCGCCAGCGGTCGTCCGCGGGGAGCAGGTCTCTCAGGGCCGCGAGGAGGTCGTCGTCGCTGCCCGCTCCCAGCTCGATGATCGCCACCCCGGCGGTGGCGTGCGGGACGAAGACGTGCAGCAGCCCGTCGCCGCCCGCCTGCGCGGCGAACCGTTCGCACTCCCCCGTGATGTCGTGGACGGTCTCGCGCGCGCCTGTCGCCACTCGGATCACGGTGCTTTCCATGCCCCCGTGCATACCCGATCCGCGGTACCGGACGCGCCCGGTACCGCGGATCCCGTCGCCCCCTGCGCTCGTTTCCGGGGCCGGGCCGGTTCCGCCGCCGGGACGCCTCGCGCCCGGCCGGAACCGGCGGGCGGCGCGCCGGTCAGCGCGGTACCCGCTCGCGCGGTTCGATCACCGCGTCCGGCCCCGGGTAGACCAGGGTCTCGTGGCCGTCGTCGAACCGGACGAGGAAGGGTGGAGCACCGTCCTCGCCCCGCACCTCGACGATCTCGCCCTGGCGGTCGGGCTGCCCCACGACGTTGCCGTGGACCAGCAGCCGGTCTCCAACTCGTCCCTTCATGCCTCCTCCGATCACTTCGGGAAGAACCCCTCTTCCAGGGGAAGAACTCCCCTCTTCCAGGGTGCGTACCCCGGCTGAGCGGGGAGAATGATTACCGACTGGTAGAGATGCGTTCGCCGTCATAAACGGCGACGATGGGATCTCGAGACGAGCGACAACAGTCTGCCAGGGATCGGTCGCGAAACCGCGCGGCGACCCCTGGTCCCACCCGCACGGACGTAAGGACAGAGGGGACCCCGTGGCTTCCGGACGTCAACGCTTTTCGGTCATCAGCGACGGACTGCCGAGCCAGCTCCCGGACATCAACCCGGACGAGACCCGGGAGTGGCTGGAGTCGCTGGACGCGGTCATCAAGACAGAAGGCCGCGGCAGGGCCCGCTACCTGATGCTCAAGCTCCTGGAACGGGCGCGGGAGCAGCAGGTCGGGGTTCCCGGGCTCCGCAGCACCGACTACATCAACACGATCCCGCCGGAACGCGAACCCTGGTTCCCCGGCGACGAGCACATCGAGCGGCGGATCCGCGCCTACATCCGCTGGAACGCCGCGATCATGGTGTCGCGCGCCAACCGTCCCGACATCGGCGTCGGCGGGCACATCGCGACCTACGCGTCCGCGGCGTCGCTCTACGAGGTCGGCTTCAACCACTTCTTCCGCGGCAAGGACCACGGCGAGTCCGGCGACCAGGTCTTCATCCAGGGTCACGCCTCGCCGGGCATCTACGCCCGCGCCTACCTGGAGGGACGGCTCCCCGAGGAGGCGCTCGACGGTTTCCGCCAGGAGAAGTCGCACCCGGGCGGCGGGCTGTCGTCCTACCCGCACCCCCGGCTCATGCCGGACTTCTGGGAGTTCCCGACGGTGTCGATGGGCCTCACCGCGATCAACGCGGTGTACCAGGCCCGGTTCAACCGTTACCTCTACAACCGCAAGATCAAGGACACGTCCCGCTCGCACGTGTGGGCGTTCCTCGGCGACGGCGAGATGGGCGAGCCCGAGTCGCTCGGCGCGATCGGCCTGGCCGCCCGCGAGGAGCTCGACAACCTCACCTTCGTCGTCAACTGCAACCTGCAGCAGCTGGACGGCCCGGTCCGCGGCAACGGCAAGATCATCCAGGAGCTGGAGTCGTTCTTCCGCGGCGCCGGCTGGAACGTCATCAAGGTCATCTGGGGCCGTGACTGGGACCCGCTGCTCGCCCAGGACGTCGACGGCGTGCTCGTCAACCAGATGAACATCACGCCGGACGGCCAGTTCCAGACGTTCAGCGTCGAGTCCGGCGCCTACATCCGGGAGAAGTTCTTCGGGGCCGACCCGCGGCTGCGCAAGATGGTCGAGCACCTGTCGGACGACGAGCTGCGCAGGCTGTCGCGCGGCGGCCACGACTACCGCAAGGTGTACGCGGCGTTCAAGGCGGCCCGCGAGCACGTCGGGCAGCCGACGGTGATCCTCGCGCACACGATCAAGGGGTGGACGCTCGGCTCCGACTTCGAGGCCCGCAACGCCACCCACCAGATGAAGAAGCTCACCAAGGCCGAGCTGAAGGAGTTCCGGGACCGCCTCTACCTGGACATCCCCGACTCGGCGCTGGAGGCCGACCTGCCGCCCTACTACCACCCGGGCGAGGACTCCGAGGAGATCCAGTACATGCGCGAGCGCCGCGCCGCGCTCGGCGGCTACCTGCCGAAACGCGTCGTGCGCGCCAAGCCGCTGAAGCTTCCCGGCGACCCGGTGTACAGCGAGCTGAAGAAGGGGTCCGGCAAGCAGAAGGTCGCGACGACCATGGCGTTCGTCCGGCTGCTCAAGGACCTGATCAAGGACGAGAACATCGGCGCCCGGTTCGTGCCGATCGCCCCGGACGAGTACCGCACGTTCGGCATGGACTCGCTGTTCCCCACCTCGAAGATCTACTCGCCGGTGGGGCAGACCTACGAGGCGGTGGACCGGAACCTGCTCCTGTCGTACAAGGAGTCCGAGTCCGGTCAGATGCTGCACGAGGGCATCAGCGAGGCCGGGTCGATGGCGTCGACGATCGCGGCGGGCACGGCGTACGCCACGCACGGCGAGCACATGATCCCGGTCTACATCTTCTACTCGATGTTCGGGTTCCAGCGGACCGGCGACCAGATGTGGGCGATGGCCGACCAGATGGGCCGCGGGTTCCTCCTCGGCGCCACCGCCGGCCGCACCACCCTGACCGGTGAGGGCCTCCAGCACGCCGACGGCCACTCCCCGCTGCTCGCGGCGTCCAACCCGGCGTGCGTGCACTACGACCCGGCGTGGGCGTTCGAGCTGTCGTACATCGTGCAGGACGGCCTGCGCCGCATGTACGGGTCGTCGGAGGAGCACCCGCAGGGCGAGGACGTCTTCTACTACCTGACCGTCTACAACGAGCCGTACCACCAGCCGCCGGAGCCGGAGAACCTGGACGTGGACGGCCTCCTCAAGGGCCTCTACCTGTACCGGCCGGCGCCGGAGAACGTCGCCGGCAACGGCGGGGCGCCGCGGGCGCAGCTCCTGGCGTCCGGTGTCGCCGGCCGGTGGGCGCTGGAGGCGCAGCGTCTCCTCGCCGAGGACTGGGGCGTCGCCGCCGACGTGTGGTCGGCGACGTCGTGGAACGAGCTGGCCCGCGAGGCCCGCGCGTGCGACGAGTGGAACATGCTGAACCCCGACTCCGACCAGCGCGTCCCGTACGTGACCCGCAGGCTGGACGGCGCCCCCGGGCCGATCGTGGCGGTGTCGGACTACACGCGCGCCGTGCCCGACCAGATCGCCCCGTGGGTCCACGGCGACTTCACCTCGCTCGGCACCGACGGGTTCGGGTTCTCCGACACCCGCGCCGCCGCCCGCCGGTTCTTCCACGTGGACGCCGCGTCGATCACCCTGGCGGTGCTGACCCGGCTCGTCCGGCAGGGTGAGATCAAGCCGGAGGTGCTCCAGCAGGCGATCCACCGCTACCGCCTCGACGCGGACGTGAGCGAGGTCTTCGCCCACGGCGCCGGCAGCCCGGAGAGCGACGTCGGCGGGGACGCCTGATCACGGCGTTGATCCGGTGATTGCGGGGGTGTAGGCCGCGATGACCGGCGAAGAGGGCCCCGAGGGTTCGCCTCGGGGCCCTCTTTCGCGTGCGCGGGTCAGGGGGCCGCGGGCCTGAAGACGCCGAAGGCGTTGCCGGACGGGTCCTGCAGGTAGGCGAAGGTGAGACCCTTCGGCGTGGTCGTGGCGGGCTGGGTGACCTTGCCGCCGATCTCCGCG
Source organism: Spirillospora sp. (assembly GCA_036564055.1). Taxonomy (GTDB): domain Bacteria; phylum Actinomycetota; class Actinomycetes; order Streptosporangiales; family Streptosporangiaceae; genus Spirillospora. Next base: position 4,884 of record DATCLF010000047.1, on the reverse strand, counting down.
ACCTTCTCGCAGACCGCCTCGACGTCCTCGACCAGCACCATGAAGATCGCGTGGTTGGCGGAGGCGTCCGGCTCGTGGGAGACGCCGCCCGCCGGAACGGGGGAGCCCGGGTAGCTCACCATGTCGTAGTGGTCGCCGGCCTCGAACCGCCAGCCGAACAGGTCGCCGTAGAAGCGGCGGGCCTCCTCCGGCCGGTCGGTGCCGACCTGGAACCACGCGACGGTGTTGAACGCGGGAGCACTCATCGATTTCCTCCTTCGAACGCTGTGGGAACCAGCGTCGAGGAGCACCCCGACAACCCCCTGTCGGTGTTTCCGGACGAGTTTCGATCCGCCTGGAACTCCGCCCACACGGCGGTGCGGAGCCCGTACGCCCGGAAGCCCCAGTCGTCCGACAGGGCCTCCACGAGCCACAGCCCGCGCCCGGTCTCGGCACCGGTCCGCGTCCTGAGACTGTGCGCCGTGAGACGGGGACGCCTGCCGCCCGCGCCGTCGTCGGCGGCCTCCACGCGGTAGACGCCCTCCCCCGCCGGCAGCTTGATCGTCACCCGGCCGCCGTCCCCGGAGTCGGTGTGGACGATGGCGTTGGTGACGGTCTCGCTCCCCACCGTCACCAGGTCGTCCAGCCGGGGATGGCCCGCCGGCACCGGGTCGCGCAGGAACCGCCGCGCGCGTCCAACGGACCTCGTGACCCCCGGAAGGGTGAGCGAGCCGAGCACGACCAACGGTCGTTCCCCACCGCGGCCCACCGCGCCGGGCGGCCGGCGTCCTCCCCGTCGGCGCTCATCCATGCGCCTCCTTTCACGTCGCGGTCGCCCGTCACGATGGCGACCCGGCGTGCCCGTGTCCCCTTCTCTGAACGTTTCCGGATTGAACGTTCGACGCGGCGCCGTTTCGTGTGCGCGCGACCACACTCGGTGACACGCTGGAGGAATGCCTTCCGGAAACGCCCCCACCGTTCGCCAGCGCCGGATCGGCTCGGCGCTCCGCAAGGCCCGCGACCGCCGCGACCTGACCGTCGCCACCGCCGCCCGCCGCTTCGGCCGCTCCCAGGGCTGGCTCAGCATGGTCGAGAACGGCCTCCAGACCATCGCCCCGAAGAACTCGCCGACCTCCTCGACTTCTACGACGTCGAGGACGGCCCCCCTCCGCGAGTCCCTCCTCCACCTCGCCGCCCACAAGCCCGGTTCATGGGAACGGGCCTACGAAAACAGACTTTCGGGAGCTGCTCTTGACCTCGCCGGCCTGGAGGAGGATGCCGCAGAGATTCGCACCTTCCAATCCAATATCGTCCCGGGACTCCTCCAAATCCCCGAGTACGCCCGAAGCATCATCGCATGCGGTGCCGAACATCCGCACAGCATCAAAACGCTCGTCGACTTTCGACCATCGCGTCAGCGCGTGCTAAGCCGCTCCGAGCCACCCCACTACACACCGATCATCGCTGAAGCCGTCCTCCACAACCGGGTTGGCGGCAATCCCGCGATCTTGCAGGCGCAGGTACAACGGATGGCCGTAGCCGCCCGACTTGATCATGTGGAACTTCGCGTCTTGCCCAGCACCGCCAGCGAGTACCTCGGACTCATTACGCCGTATCACCTTGTTTCCCTGCGTCCCTCCGGACGGCTTACTGTGTCCGTCTACGACCAGCCGACGAAGAGCATCTTCTTGGAGGACGAGGGCGAGGTCGCGACCCATCAGGAGATCTTCGAACTGCTGCTCTCAGCGTCCCCGAGCAGATCCGCTTCGCTGAGCCTCGTCGAGGAGGCAGCGTCACGGGCATGAAAGCTTCCAAACCGCCCTCAGCCCACTGGCGCAAGAGCACCCACAGCGGCGGCGACAAAGGCGAGTGCGTCGAGACCGCCGACCTGAACGGTCAGTCGGTGTCCGTGACAGCAAGGCACCAGAGGCCGGTCATCTCACTCTGAGGCGTGAGAGCTTCGCCGCTCTCCTCAGCCGCCTCGGCGCACGGTTCTGACGTCCTGCTTGATGCCCGGTCGGAAGATTCCGGCCGGGCATTGCCACGCGAGTCTCAAACCCCTGTGTCCGGGGCGTGAGGTTCAGGAGCCCAGTTCTGGGAGGTTCTTGGCCAGGGGCACGAACTCGTCCACCGACAGGAGCCCGTCGCCGTCGGTGTCGTACTCGGCGAACAGCTTCCTGACGAGCCCCGACAGGTCGTTCACCTCGGAGGCCGGGAACAGGCCGGCGATCGCCGCGGTGACCTCCTCCACGGAGAGCTGACCGTCCCCGTTGGCGTCGTGCCGGGCGAACACCGCCTTGTACTGATCGGACATGCTTTCCTTCCCCCAGACTGATCGTGGCCCCCGATCGTAGTCACTTCGACGACCGCGACGCCGCCCCACCGCGGGGACGCCGGCCTCAGACGAACTCCAGGGGACGGATGACGAATTCGGCGGGGATGTCGTCGTGCAAGGGGTCGTCGGGACGCTCGGGGGCGGTCTCCTCCAGCAGGACGGCGCGGCGGACGCGGTCGGTGCGGAAGACGCGGCGGCCGCCCCGCAGCCGGCACCAGCCGGTCAGGTACCAGCCCTTCGGGGACGCGATGAACGTGATCGGCTCGACGTCCCGCTCCGTCTCGGCGCCCGCCCGGTCGACGTAGGTGAGGCGGACCACCCGGCGGGACAGGACGGCCTCCTCCAGCACGCCGGGCACGGACGCCCGGTCGTCGCCCTCGGCGGGGGCCAGGACGCGGATGCGGGCGGCCAGCTCGCGGGCCGAGGCGCCGTCGTCCGCCGACATCGCTGAGACGATCTTGTGCAGGGCGGTGCGGGCGGAACGGGAGTACGGCGAGTCGCCCGCCCGCGACAGGGTGATCGCGACCGCGACCGCCTCGGCGGGGGTGAAGTTGAGCGGCGGCAGCGTGCGGCTCTTGTCGAGGGTGTAGCCGCCCGTGCGGCCGACGTCCGCGTAGATCGGCACCCCGGCCTGCTGGAGCGCGTTGATGTCGCGCTCGATCGTGCGGACGCTCACCTCGTACCGCGAGGCCAGCTCACGCGCGGACAGGCGCTTCGGTGCGCAGGCCCGCAGCTCCTCCACCAGGGCGTACAGACGGTCGGTGCGGTTCACCTCGAAGACGCTACAACTCGGCACCGACATCTGTCGTAAGTCGCGGAGGAGCCGCGATCATACCGTCGGGCGCCGCATTGTGTGCCCATCCCATATGGGAGCTTGGGGCCGCGCTTTCGTAGTTTCTGCGCATGGCGAGCGTGGAGCTGCGGCAGGCCACCGCGGAACCGTCGGGGACGGCCTCAGCGGGCCGGAGCGGCGTCGCCGCGCTCCCCACGATCGGCGACGAGTTCCCCACGCTCGGTGACGGGCGGGCGGCGCATTGACCATGGCCCCGATTCCCTGCGGTGCCTTCACGGAGCTTGAGGCGCGGGTCGCCGCCCTGGAGAGGGCGGCGGGCGCGCACGACCGGATGATGGCCGTCCTCGTGCACGGCGGTGACGTGGGGGACGTCGCCGCGATCGTCACCGACCTCCTGGGCGGGACGCTGTGCGTCCTGGACGCCGAAGGCCGTCGGATCGCGTCGGCGGGCGTCCCGCCCGTTCCCCTGGGCGACGAGGAGATCGCCGGGGTGTGGGACTCGGCGCGTTCTGCGCGCGCGCAGGGCCGGGCCGTGCGACGCGGCGACCTGTGGGTCGCGCCCGTGTCCGCGGACGAGGCGATGCTCGGGGCGCTCGTGCTGCAGACGTCCGACGAGGTGTCCGACGCCGACCGGCGAATCCTGGAGCGGGCCGCGCTCGTCACCGCGTTGCTGCTGCGGCGGCACGTCACCCGGGACGAGGAGGCCCCGCCCGGCGGCCCGTCCGGCCGTGACGAACCACTTGATGATCTGCTCGACGACCTGCTCTCCGGCCGTCACGGCGGGGCCGAGGCGCTGACGGTCCGGGCGCGGCGGATGAACGTCGACCTGGACTCCCCGCACGCGGTGCTGTGCGCGAGATACGAGCGGGACGACCTCCGGAGGCGGGCGGCGGCGTGGGCGTCGTCCTTCGCGGCCGTGCGGCGCGGGCTCGCCGCCTCACGGCCCGGGGAGATCGTCCTGGTGCTGCCGGAGGATCGACCCGGGGACCTGGCCCGCCGGGTCGCCGGGGAGCTGGGCGCCCGCCTCGGCGGGCCCGCCACGGTCGGCGCCGCGGGCCCGGTGCGCGGACCCGCCGAGATCACCGCCGCGTACCGGGACGCGCGGCGCTGCGCCGACGCCCTGCGCACCCTCGGCCGGACCGGCGACGGCGCGTCCGCCGCCGAACTCGGCGTCGTCGGCCTCCTCATGGGCGAGGACCAGGACCTCGGCGGCCTCCTCACGCACGTCATCGGACCCGTCCTGGACCACGACGCGAGATGCGGCACCGCGCTGGTCCGGACGCTCGACGCCTACTTCCGGGCCGGCGGCAGCCTCGCGAAGGCCGCGGAACTGCTGCGCATCCACGTCACCACCGTCGCCCGCCGCCTGGAACGCGTCAGCCGCCTGATCGGTGAGGACTGGCACACCCCGGAGCGCGCCCTGGAACTTCAGCTCGCCCTCCGCCTCCACCGCCTCACGCACTGACCCTGGCCCTTCGAATCCATTCGGACGCCGTGTTCCTGCAGGTCGGCTCCGTTCCCGCAGATCGGGTTCGATGTCACCCGCCGGTGGTAGCGTCGCTCGCATGACGCCGGAAGAGCTCGCCGAACTCGCGCACCTGCGCCGCGCACGAGATCTGATCGACCGCGAGTACGCGAAGCCGCTCGACGTCCCGACGATGGCGCGCCGGGCGCTGATGTCCCCGGCGCACTTCTCCCGGCGGTTCAAGGCGGTCTACGGGGAGACCCCCTACAGCTACCTGATGACGCGCCGGATCGAGCGGGCCATGGCGCTGCT
>DATCLF010000046.1:0-9198 GCA_036564055.1 Spirillospora sp. | reverse complement strand
CGGCTCGACCGAGTACATCATCAAGCCCGTGCGGGAGGCGCCGCCCGGGAGCGCGTGGGCGATCGGCACCGAGCTCAACCTGGTCAACCGGCTCGCGCAGACGAACCCGGACAAGCGGGTCATGTTCCTCGATCGGACCGTCTGCTACTGCTCGACGATGAACCGGATCGACATGCCGCACCTGGTGCTGTCGCTGGAGCAGCTTGCCCAGGGCAAGGTGGAGAACGTCATCACGGTGGACGAGGAGACCGCGCACTACGCCCGCGTGGCCCTCGACCGGATGCTCGCCCTCCCCTGAGACGGCCGGCCCGTCCACCCGGAGCCCCTTGGGGACACGGCGTCTAAGGCAGCGTCTAAGGCAGCGCGTCCCAGAGGGGGAACCAGCGGGCCGTGTCGGGTTCCATGGGCAGCTCGTCCGCGAGCACCTCCTGCACGCGCGTCTCGACCAGGTTGTTGCGGCGTCGCGTCCCCGAGTCACCGGGCCGTGGGGCGAACGGGTAGAACGTCCCGCGGACGGGCACGTGGACCAGCAGGAGCCGCTGCAGGTCGTTCTCCCTGCGGAAACCCGTCACCGTGCACAGCAGGTAGGCCCCGTACCCGGCGGCGGTCAGCGTGGCGGTCACCATGTGCAGGTCGGACACCAGCCGGGCGAACGCGTCGGGAGAGCGCGTGACGCGGGTCCACCCCCAGCCGTGCGGGTCCGCGTCGAGACCCGTCTCCCGGTCCGGGTCGCCGCGCAGGAGCCGGGCGATCTCCCGCTGCGTCCGGTCGAACGCGCCGAAGGGGCCGCCCTCCACCAGACGGTGGCAGACGGCGCCGGTGCCGTCCGGGGCGAAACCCGTGGCCGCCCGGAGCGCCGGGACGGCGGGAGGCAGGTCGAACAGCCGGTCCAGGTCCGGCATGACGGGGGCGCGGCGCCCGAGGAGCCCGTCCAGGATCCCCACGTCAGCCGCCGTTCGCGAACTTCCAGGACAGGGCCGACAGGAGCTCGCGGCGCCGCTCCAGCGGCGGGTGGCTGGACAGCAGGTCGGCCACGCCCCCGCGCCGCCCGACCACGCACAGCGTGCTCACCGGGCGCAGCGCCCGCAGGTCGTCGCGGGAGGCGCTGCGCACGCCGTCGCTGACCTTGTCGAGGGCGGACGCCAGGTCGCCGGGACGTCCGGTCAGCAGCGCCCCGGTGGTGTCGGCGCACAGCTCCCTGTGCCGCGACAGGGCCAGCCAGACCAGGGTGCCGACGGCGTAGAGCACCGCCGCCGCGACACCGACGGGCAGCAGGACGATCCCGGCCGCCACGGCCGCCGCACGCCCGGCCCCGTACCGGCCCCGGCCGGTGAACAGGCCCGTCCACCAGCGGAGGATCAGCCCGCCGCACAGGCTGGGGAACGCGGCGATCGCGCCGACGAGCACGTCGCGGTTGGCGATGTGCGCGGTCTCGTGGGCGAGGACGGCGGCGAGCTCGGCCGGCTCCAGCCGCGCGCGCAGCCCCTCGGTGACGCACACGACCGCCGAATCGGGACCCGAGCCGGCGGCGAACGCGTTGGGCGTGTCCAGGGAGGAGACGGCGAGCCGGGGTTTGGGAAGGCCGGACGACAAGCACAGCCTGTCGAGGACGGCGTGGAGCTCCGGCTCCTCGTCCCGCGTGACGATCCGCGCGCCCATGGCGCGCAGCACCAGCAGGTCCGATCCCCGGACCGAGAAGACCATGACGGTCACCGCGACGGCGGCCGCGACCACGCCCCACACCACGCCCGCGAGGAGCAGGACGGGCAGCACGGCGCCCACGTACACGAGCGCCACCAGGACCAGCGTGGCGAGCATCCGCCGGACCAGGCCGGGGTCGGGTGCTTCATGGGAGGGCACCATGAGCCGACGTTAGATCGGCCGCGGACGCATGTCAGCGTCGAAAAACACACAGTCCTGTGACGATCGGCCGGATCCGCCGCGGGCGAATGGCACGACCGAAGGGACCGCGTCCGGACGCGCCGGCACGCGGATCCGCAGCCGGGACGTCGATCACGCATGCTCCGACCCGCCGGCGGGGTCACAGGCCCGGGGCGCCCCAGACGGGGAACCAGCGGCCGAGGTCCTCCTCGAACGGCAGGTCGGCACCGATCGCGCCGCGGACCTGGAGCTCCAGCGCGTTGTCGCGCTTGTCTCCGGGGAGCGGGGCGAACGGGTAGAACGTCCCGCGCTTGTAGAGGTAGACGAGCGCGAGCCTCCGCCCGTCCGGCCCGCGGAAGGCGACCAGCGAGACGAGCAGGTGGGGGCCGAACCCGTTCGACTCCAGCGTCGCGTTCACCGCGTGCAGGTCGGTGACGAGACCGGCCAGCTCGTCCGGCCGGTGCCGGGCGACCAGCCACGTGTAGCCGTAGGAGTCCTCGCTGATCTCGACCTTGGGCCCGTCACCGGCGTCCAAGAGCTCCTGGATGTCGCGCTGCAGCCGCGCGAAGGCGCCGCCCTCCGCCGCGCGGAAGCACACCGAGCCGAGCCCGGTCGGGGTGAACCCGGTCGCCGCCTCCAAGGTGACGGCCGCCGTCGTGAGGGCGAACAGCCGGTCGAGGTCCGGCTTGGCCGGCTTGGAGCGGCCGAGCAGCGTGTCCAGGAACCCCACGGTCCTACACTCCCCTGCTGAGCTGTTCGGAGATCTTCGAGAGCTGCGCGAGCCGCTTGTCCAGCGGCGGGTGCGTCGAGAACAGCGTCGCGACGCTGACGCCCCGCCCGAACGCCGGGGTGAAGAAGAACGCGTTGAACGCCTGCGCGGACCGCAGGTCCCGCGTCGGGATGCGCGCGATGTCCCCGGTGACCTTCGTCAGCGCGCTCGCCAGCGCCGAGGGACGCCCGGTCAGCAGCGCGGCGGCCCGGTCGGCCGACAGCTCGCGGTAGCGCGACAGCGCGCGGGTCAGCAGGAAGCTGATGGCGTAGGCCAGGGCGCTCGCGGCCACCACGGCGAGCAGGATGAGCCCGGTGTTCTGGTCGTTGCGGCGGCCGAGGCCGCCCCACAGCCCGAACTGCAGCCCGAACCGGGTGATCAGGCCCGCGCAGATGCCGAGGAACGAGGCGATCGTCATGACCGCGACGTCCCGGTGGGCGACGTGCGCCATCTCGTGCGCGAGGACGCCCTCCAGCTCCACCGGGTCGAGCCGGCGCAGCAGCCCGGTGGTGACGCAGACGACCGCCTTCTTCTGGTTGCGGCCGGTGGCGAACGCGTTCGGCACGTCGGTGTCGGCGATCGCGACCTTCGGCTTCGGCGTGTCCGACATCGCGCAGATCCGGTCGACGACGCCGTGCAGCTCGGGCGCCTCGCGAGGCGAGACGATCCGCCCGCGCATGGCGAACAGCGTCATCCTGTCGGAGAAGAAGTACTGCGCGAGCAGGAAGACGCCCGCGATGGCCAGCGCGGCGAAGGCCCATTCGGGCGCGAAGACGAAGAACGCCCCCACGAAGACGACGTAGACCAGCCCCAGCAGGAACATCGTCACGAGCATGCGCGACGTCAGCCCCCGGTCCGGGGCATAGCGCGTCCTCGCCATGCGGCCACCCCCTGTGGATCCCCCGATGCCAGAGTCATCTCTTTCAACGCACAAAACGGATGTTTTGTGCCTGACTGTCCGTTCAGCCTTCGGGGGGAACGCCCAGGGGACGCGCCTCGGCGGAGGATCAGTCGGGGATCAGCCCCTCGTCTCCGAGCATCGCCCGCACCTCGTCGATGTGCGCGTCCGGCGGGGGGAGGATCAGCTCGGACGGGGCCAGGCTGTCGGGGGGCAGCGGCTTGCCGACCTTGCGGACGTTCTCCAGCAGGGCGTGCAGGGCGGCGCGGAAGGACGCCTCGTCCCCCGACTCGATCGCCGCCTCCAGCTCGCTGTCGAGCGTGTTCAGGGAGGACAGGTCCTCCTCGGCCACGTCCAGCTGACCCTCGCCCATCAGGCGGACGATCACTGGGCACCCCCGGGGTTCTGCGGCCACTGGGCCTGCTGGGGGTCGTCCTGCTGTTGCTGCTGCGGCTGGGCGGTCGGCTTCCCCTGGTCGAGCTCCTTGGGGGCGGGCGCCTGACCGAGCTCGGCCTTGAGCCGCTCCAGCTCCCTGTCGACGCCGGGACCGGCGCCCATGCGGTCCAGCTCGGCCTGGATGTCGTCCTTCGGACCGGTGAAGTCCTCCAGGGCGCCGGAGACGAGCAGCTCGTCGATGGCGCCCGCGCGGGCCTTCATCGTCTCGGTCTTCTCCTCGGCGCGCTGGATCGCCAGGCCGACGTCGCCCATCTCCTCGGAGATGCCCGCGAACGCCTCGTTGATCTTGGTCTGCGCCTCGGCCGCCGTGTAGGTCGCCTTGATCGTCTCCTTGCGGGTGCGGAAGGAGTCGACCTTGGCCTGGAGCCGCTGCGAGGCGAGCGTGAGCTTCTCCTCCTCCGCCTGCAGCTGCTCGTACTGGGCGCGCAGGTCGTTGAGCTGGCTCTCCAGCCCCGCCCGGCGGGTCAGCGCCTCACGGGCGAGGTCCTCCCGGCCGACCTGCAGCGCCTTCTTCCCCTGTTCGGTCAGCTTGTTCTGCTGCTGCTCGAGCTGGTTGATCTGCAACTCGAGGCGCTTGCGCGAGGTGGCGACGTCGGCGACCCCCCGTCGGACCTTCTGCAGCATCTCCAGCTGGCGCTGGTAGGAGTAGTCGAGGGTTTCGCGAGGATCCTCGGCCCGGTCCAGGGCCTTGTTGGCCTTGGCCCTGAAGATCATCGACATTCTTTTCATCACGCTCATCGCGCGGCGCCGGTCCCTTCGTGCTGTCGCCTCAGTCGTGAACTGGGCTCAATGACCACTGCTGGGGTTCTTATCACCCTACGCGTTAACGCGCGAGGCAGCCACGATGTTCGCAGCCGGTACGCTAATCCCGTGTTCAAGCGTCGTACCCCTGAGGCCCCGCCGAATCCTCCTCAGGTAGTAAAGCCGGGAGGCAAGGGGCGTCCCACACCCAAGCGGAGGGACGCCGAAAAGCGCCGCCGCCGGCCGATCACCGCCCCGGCCAACCGCAAGGAGGCCTACCGGCGGATGCGCGAGAAGCAGGCCGCCGAGCGCGCGAAGATCCGCGCGGGCATGGCCAGGGGCGACGAGGAGTACCTGCTCAAGCGGGACCGGGGTCCCGTGCGCAGGCTCGCGCGCAACTACGTGGACGCGCGCCGCACCGTCGGCTCCTATCTCATGTACGCGATGTTCGTCATCGTGATGCTGAGCCTGCTGCCGATCCCGCTCGCCCGGCTCGTGGTGCTCTTCGCGCCGCCGGTCCTGCTCCTCGTCGTGTTCGCCGAGGGGATCATCCTGGCCCGCGGGATCAGGAAGCTCGCCGCCGAGCGCTACCCGAACGAGGACCGCTCGGGCGTCGGGATGTACGCGGCGATGCGCGCCATGCAGATCCGCCGGCTCAGGATCCCGAACCCGCAGGTGCAGATCGGCGAGAAGGACAAGGTCTAGAACCCCACCGCGGCGGCGGGGACGCGGGTCCGCCCCCGCGCGGAACGACGGCGCGGCGACCGGATCCGGCCGCGCCGGGGCGGCGCCCGGGCGCGGACGGCCCCGCGCAACTCACGATCATGGTCGGGTTAGGGTCGTGACCATGGAGTTCCGAAAGCTCGGCCGGAGTGGTCTGAAGATCAGCGAGATCGCCTACGGCAACTGGCTCACCCACGGCTCCCAGGTCGAGGAGGACGCGGCGCACGCGTGCGTGCGCGCGGCCCTCGACGCCGGGATCACCACCTTCGACACCGCGGACGTCTACGCGGGCACGCGCGCCGAGGAGGTCCTCGGACGCGCGCTCAAGGGGCAGCGCCGCGAGGGGCTGGAGATCTTCACGAAGGTCTACTGGCCCACCGGCCCCGGCCAGAACGACCGCGGCCTTTCGCGCAAGCACATCATGGAGTCGGCGCACGCCTCGCTGCGCCGGCTCGGCACCGACTACATCGACCTCTACCAGGCGCACCGCTTCGACTACGAGACGCCCCTGGAGGAGACACTGCGGGCGTTCGACGACCTCGTCCGGCAGGGCAAGGTCCTGTACGTCGGCGTGTCGGAGTGGCGCGCGGAGGAGATCGAGCAGGCCCTCAAGATCGCCGACGAGATGGGCTTCGACCGGATCGTCTCCAACCAGCCGCAGTACTCGATGCTGTGGCGGGTCATCGAGGGGGAGGTCGTCCCGCTGTGCGAGCGCGAGGGCATCGGGCAGCTCGTCTGGTCGCCGATCGCGCAGGGCGTCCTCACCGGCAAGTACAAGCCGGGGCAGCCGCTGCCCGAGGGGTCGCGCGCCACCGACGACAAGGGCGGCGCCGACATGATCAAGCGGTTCCTCGACGACGACCTGCTCACCCGCGTGCAGAACCTGAAGCCGATCGCGGACGACCTCGGGCTCACGATGGCGCAGCTCGCCGTCGCCTGGACGCTGCAGAACCCGAACGTCTCGGCGGCGCTGGTGGGCGCGAGCCGTCCCGAGCAGGTCGTCGAGAACGCCAAGGCGTCCGGGGTGAAGCTCGACGCCGACGTGATGAAGCGGATCGACGACGTCCTCGGCCCCGCCGTCATCCGCGACCCGGCCCTGACCAAGAGCCCGGCCAAGCGTCCCTGAGCGCCGGTTCCCGAAACCGGGGCGCCTTCGCGACCGCCGGGCCGGGCGCTCGCGGCGGGAGGGCCGCGGAGCAGCGGCTCCACGGCCCTCCCGCGCCCGCGCCTAGTCCGGTTCGTGCAGGCTCATCTCGTAGACGAGCGTGTCCCCGTCCAGCAGGACCACCTTGTCGACGCCGTCGGCGCGCAGGCTCCGCCAGTTCTCCCCCAGCCAGCTCTCCGCGTCCGCCTGGGTGGTGAAGGTCTCCTCCGCCGTCCCGACCGCGCGCCCGTCGGACTTCTCCAAACGCCAGCTCCACGCCATCGTGTTCGCCCTCCCTCGTCGCGGTGAGACTAGCGGCTGGCGCCCGCCGGGGTCCCGGTGCCGGCCCCGCCTCCGTGCCGGTCCCTGGAGTCCGTGCCGGTTCTAGGAGGCGGCCTCGATGGCGCGACGCAGCGCGTCCGCGGACGCGATCTCCTGCGAGCCGAGCGTGCGGCCGTTGACCCGCACGGCCGGCGTGCTCGAGATCCCGGAGCCGATGTAGCGCCGGCTGACCTCCTTCACGTCCTCGGCGTAACGCTGGTTCTCGACGCAGGACCTGAAGCCCTTCTCGGACACGATGCCGGACGCCCATCGGAGCAGGTCGTCGATCCGGTAGCCCGGTGTCTGCAGGGTCGCCGGCTGGTGCCTGTACAGAGCGTCCTGGTAGGCCAGCCAGGCCGCGCCGTCCCCGACGCAGCGCAGCGCGGACGCCGCCCGGAGGGAGTTGCCGTACGCCGGCTCGTTGCCCGGGGAGAAGATGACCATCGGACGGAACACGATCTTGGCCTGTCCCGACACCGCGAGCTGCTTGAGCATCGGGTCGTGCATGCGGTCGAAGTCGCCGCAGTGCGGGCAGGCGAAGTCCTCGTAGACGTCGACGACGGGCGAGGTGACGCCGGGCCTGGCCATCACCAGGGCTCCGTCGGGCAGCGGCGTGGCCTCCGCGCCACCGGCGATCTTGCCGACGCGCAGCCGGACCTCGCCGCCCCCGCCCGGTCCGCCGTCCTCCTCGCCGGTCACGACGAAGACGACGACGGCGACGACCAGCACCAGGACGAGGCCGCCGGCGACGAGCCCGACGAGGAGGGCGACCTTGCCCGCCCCGCCTCCCCCGGGCGGGGGCGGCGTGTACGGCCCGGGCGGCCGCCATCCGGGGCCGTCGGGAGGGCCCGGAGGCGGACCGGGGGGCGGCTGCGCTCCCTGACCGGGCCATGGTGCGTTCGGAGGGTTGCCCACCGAGGCCTCCTGGGGGACGTCGGGAACCGTGCGAGTCCTGACTTCTGCGATGCGAGGGTAACCGTAGAGTTCCCGTCGGAATGAACATCGAGCTTCGCGGGATGGCCGCCTCCCCGGGCTGGCCGGCGCCGGGATGCCGGTGCGCGTCGTGCAGCCGGCTGCGCACCGCCGGCGTTCGGCACGAGCCCGTCCTTCCCGGCGGCGTCCTCGTCGACGGCGTGCCGCTCGAGGACCGTCCGCGCACGGACGTGCCCGGCGGGTTCGAGGTGCGCGGGCGCGACGGGCGGCGGGCGCTGGTGGCCGCCGGCCCGGGCGCCGCGCCCGAGCCCGCCGACGGCGCGGAGTACGCGGCCGTCCTGCTGGATCTGGCCGGTTCACCGCAGCACCTGGGCCGTCTGCGCCGTGTCGGTGCGGTGACGGCGGAGACGCAGGTGTTCGCCGTCCACGTCGACCACCGCCTGCCCTCGCCGGCCGAGCTGGAGCGCCGCATGGCGTTCTGGAGGCGTCCCCCCGAAGGCCCGCACCGGACGCTTCTGCTCGGCGGCGCCCGGTCGGGCAAGTCGGCCGAGGCGGAGCTCCGGCTGGCCGCGTGCCCGGACGTCCTCTACGTCGCGACGGGACCCGCCGCCGGCGACGATCCGGAGTGGGCCGAGCGCGTCGCGGCCCACCGGCGCCGCCGTCCGGAGTGGTGGCGCACCGCCGAGACGACCGACCTGGCGGGCGTGCTGGCCTCCGCCACGGGCGCGGTGCTGGTGGACGGCATCGGCACGTGGCTGGCCGCGGCGATGGACGAGGCCGGGGCGTGGGACGACGCGTCCCGCGTCCGGCCGCTGCTCGACGACCTGGTCGCGGCGTGGCGCGGCACCCGGGCGCGGGTCGTCGCGGTGAGCGACGAGGTCGGCCTGTCGCTCGTGCCCGCGACGGCCTCCGGGCGCGCGTTCGCCGATCTGCTCGGACGGCTCAACCAGCGGCTCGCGGCCGAGTCCGAGGAGGCGGCCCTGGTCGTGGCGGGACGCGTCGTGGAGCTCGGATGATCGCGGGCCTGCGGCTGGCGGTCACGCTGCTCACCGTCGTCCCGGCGGGATCGCCGCGCGTCGACCGCGGGGCCGCCCGCGCGGCGATGCTGCTCGCCCCGTCCGTCGGGCTGGTCACCGGCGGGGCCGCCGCGCTGGTCCTGCTCGCGGCCGGCCCGCTCGGCCTCGCCCCGCTGCCGGCGGCGGCGCTCGCGGTGGCCGCGACGGCGGCCGTCACCCGCGCCCTGCATCTGGACGGCCTCGCCGACCTCGCCGACGGCCTCGGCAGCGGGCGGCCCGCCGCCGAGGCTCTGGAGATCATGAAGCGGTCCGACAT
>DATCLF010000045.1:0-4314 GCA_036564055.1 Spirillospora sp. | reverse complement strand
CGACCCGCAGCCGCGCGGTGAACCAGGCGCCCTTGTCGCGCCGGTACATGACGCGGCGCAGCTCGTCCATCTTGCCGACGGCCTGGCCCGGGGGCGTCGCCGCGCGGCGCCGGCCGTCCGGGCCCTCGATCTCGAACGAGGCGCTGTCGATGCCGACCGTGGCGCGGAACTCGAAGTCGAGCCTCTCCCAGCCGGAGGGCGCGGCGGACCGCAGCGCGCGGACGGCTCCGTTCACCGTCTCGCACTCCTTCGCAGAGCGCAGAACCTGCTCGGGGTGGGTCACGCTACCTCCGGGAGGTCGTCGGATCGGTCGGCACGGTGCCCGTCCGACCGTACCGACATCCGCGCCCGGGCCGGGTGCGCCGACACGCCGCGGTGCCGGGTGTCGCGATCGCCGCCTACGGGGGTTTCGGGCATGGAAGAATCTGAACGCGCAGTGAACCGCCCGGCGACACGCAGCCAGGCCTGGCAGAGGAGGGCAGTGCAGTCGACGACGCCGCAATGAACACTGCACCGGCGAGGGTGGTCCTGCACGGCGAGCCGGACGGGTGGCACTGCGTGGTGGTGGACGCGGCGGGCGCCGAGCGGCGATGGGAGATCGCCGGGGCGGGCACGCGCTGGCAGACCGGCGCGGGCTTCGGGCCGGAACCGGCCTGGTGGCGGCACAGGCTCGCCGAGAGGGCCGAGGAGCTGCGCGAGCACGTCGAGGAGCGGCTCACCGACGTCACGTTCCGCGACCTCGGGGTCGAGGCGGTCATCACCTGGTTCGCGGTGGACGAGCCCGTCAGCTGGGAGGGCCTGGTCACGCTGCGGGAGGCCGACCCGGCGCGGTTCCCGGGCCGCGTGGCGCCGTTCGTGATCACTCTGGAGCCGGGCCGCGGGGCGCTGCTCCCCAACGCGACCCTGCTGTTCTCCACGCGCGCCGCGGACGCCTGGAGCACCCTCGCCGACGTCGCCGAGCGCTGCCGCACCCGCCCGCCGCAGGCGTCGTGGCTGTGCGGGTGGGCGGGCCACCGCAGCGTCCGCGTCGGACGCGGGAAGCTCGCGCTGTCCACCCGCCGGGACGAGCACGGCGTGGAGCGGCTCGCGGAGATCTGCGCGACCCGGCCGCCCGGCTGGAGCGGCAATCCCGAGCTGCGCCCGCGGTTCGAGAGCGTCGACCTGCTGAACGAGCCCGCGCGGGACGTCGTCGGGCTGCTGCGGGAACTCGGCCACGAGGTCGTGCGGCGGGGACGGACGGCGCGGCTGCCCGCCTCGGGCCTCACCCTGTACGAACGCGACGACGCCGACGGCGAGACGGAACGGTTCGCCGGGGTGTCCCTCCGGCCGCCGGCCGAGCGGGCGCCGCGGCCGAGGCCGCTGCGCACGCGCACCGCGCCGGCCTGACCCCGCCCGCTCGCTCGCCCCCGGGCGCCGCGCCGGCCCTCGGCGGCCCTCCGCGTTCGTCCCGAGGCAACGAACCCGACACCCACGGGGGACCGAGCCGTCACCCGATCGCGACCCGGCCGGTCTACGTTCCCCGATCATGAGAAGCCGTGCGCGTCATGCCGTGCTCGTCCTGACCGGCGCCGCCCTGGCCGCCGCTCCCTTCACCGCCGCCCCTCCCGCCAACGCAGCCCCTTCCGCTCCCGCCGACTCCCCCGCGGGCGTCGCGCCGTCCGACACGATCGTCGTCGAGCGCGGCGGACCCGCACAGACCGTGCCGTTCACCGCCGACCGCGACGGGGAGGCCGTCATCTCCTTCGCCGCGTCCGCCCCCGGCGTCTCCTGGGACCGCGAGGACGCCGAGTCCGCCGTCGTGTCGATCGCGGTGGACGGACGGCACGTGACCGACCTCGTCGTCCCGTCCTCCGACCCGGTCGAGCGCAGCCTCGGCCTCGGGCGCGTCGAACAGGGCGACCACGAGGTCACGCTGCAGTTCGCCGACGGCGGCAGCGCCCCGGCCGCCGAACGGGTGACGCTCGACCGCACCCGCGTGCAGATGCCGTCCGACGCCGACAACGGCACCGACGCCGGCACCGCCCAGCGTCACGCGCCCATCGTGGCCGGGCGGACCGGATGGCCGTTCGGCGACCCCCACCAGAACGCCACCACCGACACCCCGCTGCTCGCCTGGCACGAGACGCGGCCCGCGGACGCGCCCGGACACCGGATCATCGAGTACTCGCTGGTGTGGAGCAACGAGGACGGCGGCACCGACACCCCCGCGCTGATGGCGCGCTGGGGCCGCACGACCGACGTCGAATGGGTGTACCGGGTGGAGGTGGACGAGTCCGGACGCCGCGTCGACGGCACCGCCGTCTACCAGGGACCGCTGCACCTGACGCTCCGGTTCACCGGACGTTTCGAGGGAGACCATCCGGTCCTGCAGACCTGCACGCAGAACAACCTGATGTGCGACGTGATCTCCCCGGACCCGCCGCTCCGCTTCCTCCTGGACGCGACCAAGACCCGTCCCGCGGACCGCGCCCGCGAGGTCGTCATGGACCGGGAGCCGTGGACGTACCGCGTCGCGGCGCAGGAGCTGGTACGGGAAGGAAAGATCGAACAGCCGTCCGACCCGGCGACACCCGCCGTCGGCGACCAGCGCACCTACCTGTTCGTCGAGTTCGCCAAGACGACCGGAGCGCCCGCCGGGAACGGCTCGGCGCCGGGCGTGGCGCTCGGCGTCCGGCTCAAGTCCGACCCGTCGACGCTCTACCGCTCCGACCACGACAGGGCCGACTGGGCCATCGACAGGGACGGCGCCGTCGCCACCACCGTCGAGCTGCCCGAGGGGACGGCGGCCGCCGACATCGCCTCGATCGAGGCGCTGCGCCGCCCGACGGGCGCCGGGGACAACGGCGCCCCCGCCACCGTCACCTCGATCAACCGGGGTTTCTTCCTGGACGAGTCGTACCTGCCGCAGCCGTCGGCGTTCCAGTGGGAGGGTTCGGTGACGCTCACGCCGGAGAACCCGTCCGCCGTCCTGTGGCGTTCCGACGCCGCCGCCCCACCGGCCGCGGGCTGACCCGGCCGGGCGGCGGGGAGGACGGGGAACCGCCCCGAACTTCGACGGCGTCCAAGGAGTCGTACACTTCGCCGCACAAAGTCCCAGCGCGCTTCGGATTCCGGCGCAGCAGACCTCTGCGAACCCGCAGAGTACGTGCAGAGCGAAACCGTACGTGCAGAGCGAACTGAAGAGAGGACGTCCGCCATGGCCTACGGGCCTCCCCCGTCGCCCGGCCAGGGGCAGCCCCACCAGCAGGCCCCGTGGCAGCAGCCCGGGAACCTCTGGCAGCAGCCGCAGCAGCCCCACCAGCCGCCACCGCCGCAGCAGCCGGCCGGACAGGCGTGGCAGCAGCCCCCGCAGGGCGGGGGTGCCGCCCCGATGCCCGGCCACACCGGCCCCGTCACCGACGAAGAGAGAACGTGGTCGCTCATGGCGTACGTGGGCCAGTTCCTCGTCGGAGCGATAGCGCCCGCCATCGTCTACTTCGGCAAGCGGGGGTCGCCGTTCGTGCGCCGCCACGCCGTGCAGGGCCTCAACATGGGCCTCGCCTCCATCGCGGTGTGGATCGTGGTCGGCCTGCTGTCCCTGGCCGTCGAGGTGCTCATCTGGGTGCCGATGCTCTTCACGGCGACCGTGATGTTCTTCCTCGTCTACGCGGGACGGGCCGCCAACCGCGGCGAGTTCCGCGGCGTGCCGGCCGTGGTGGCCTGGCCGCTGCTCAAGAAGTAGACGCGAGGAAGCGGCACGCGAGAAGGTCACGCGGGAAGGCGGCGCTCACGAGCACCGCCCGGGCCCCGGGCGGGGCCCGCGGGCCCGGGTCGCCGCCGGGCCGCTACTTGCGTCCCTTCTCGGAGTCTCCCCCGGTGGACAGCGCCGCGACGAAGGCCTCCTGCGGGACGTCCACCCGCCCGATGGTCTTCATCCGCTTCTTGCCCTCCTTCTGCCTCTCCAGCAGCTTCCGCTTGCGGGAGATGTCGCCGCCGTAGCACTTGGCGAGGACGTCCTTGCGGATGGCGCGGATGTTCTCGCGGGCGATGATCCGGGAGCCGATCGCCGCCTGGATGGGCACCTCGAACTGCTGCCGCGGGATGAGCTCCTTGAGCTTCGACGTCATCATCAGGCCGTACTCGCGGGCCTTGTCCCTGTGGACGATCTGGCTGAACGCGTCCACCGACTCGCCCTGCAGCAGGATGTCGACCTTCACGAGGTCGGCCTCCTGCTCCCCGCTCGGCTCGTAGTCCAGCGTCGCGTACCCGCGGGTCCGCGACTTCAGCTGGTCGAAGAAGTCGAAGATGATCTCGGCGAGGGGCAGCGTGTAGCGG
>DATCLF010000044.1:0-15443 GCA_036564055.1 Spirillospora sp. | reverse complement strand
CGTGTTCTTCGGCCTGATCCTCCCGCACGGCCTGCTCGAACTCACCGCCGTGTACCTGGCCTGCGCCGGGGGGATGAAGCTCGGCTGGACCATCATCGACCCGGGGCCGCGGCGGCGCGGCCAGGCCCTCGCCGAGGAGGGACGCGCCGCCGTCGGCATCGCCATCGGCCTCGTCGCGGTCCTGTTCGTCTCCGGCCTCATCGAGGGCTTCGTCACCGGCTGGGTGCACACGACGTGGCTTCGCATCTCGATCGGCGTGGTCGCCGAGGTCGCGTTCCTCACCTACGTGATCGTCCTCGGCCGCCGCGGCGTCCGCGAGGGCGAGACCGGCGACGCCGACCTGCGGCCCGACGCGGCGCCCGTCGCCGGGTAGCGCCGGCGGCCTCGCGCCCGTGGCCGGGCGGCGGCGGTCACAGCCGTCCCTCGGCCTTGAGGGCGAGGTAGGCGTCGGCCAGGGCGGGGGCGATCGCGTCGGGCGGCGCGTCCACCACCTCGACGCCGTAGCCGCGCAGCTCGGCGATGAGGCGGCGGCGCTCGGCGCGTGCGCGCTCGGCGGCGGCCGCGTCGTACACGGCGGCGAGGTCCCCGCGCGCCTCCGCCATCTCCTGGACCCGCGGATCCGACACCGCCGCGATCATGACGAGGTGGCGGGCGGTGAGCTGGGGCAGCAGCGGCAGCAGGCCCTCCTCCATCGCCGCGGTGTTCAGCTCCGTGAGCAGGACGACCAGGCACCGCTGCCGGACCCGCGCCATCAGCGTCGACACCATCCCGGCGGCGTCGGACTCGATGAGCTCCGGCTCCAGCGGCGCGAAGGCGTGCACCATCGCGGGCAGCAGGTCCGTGCGGGACGCGCCCTCGACGCGCGCGCGGACCCGCCGGTCATAGGCGAGCACGTCGACCCGGTCGCCGGCGCGGGACGCGAGGGCGCCGAGCAGCAGCGCCGCGTCCATGGAGCAGTCGAGGCGGGGGATGTCGCCGACACGGCCCGCGGACGTCCGGCCGGTGTCGAGGACGAGGTAGATGCGCCGGTCGCGTTCCGGACGCCACGTGCGGACCATCACGTCGTTGCGCCGCGCCGTGGCCCGCCAGTCGATGGAACGGACGTCGTCGCCGTCCACGTACTCGCGCAGCGAGTCGAACTCGGTCCCCTGCCCCCGGATCAGGGCCACGTGCGCGCCGCTCAGCTCGCGCAGCCGGGCGAGCTTGGACGGCAGATGGCGCCGGGACGGGAACGCGGGCAGGGCGCGGACCGTCCAGGGCGCCGAACGGGAGAGCTGCCGCGCGGCCAGCCCGAGAGGCCCGACGGAGCGGACCACGACGGTCACGGCCTTCCGGTCGCCCCTGCGGGTCGGGGTCAACGTCATCTCGATGCGGCGGCGTTCGCCTGGAGGCACGTCCACCTTGACCATGCGGGGCTGGGCGCCGGCACTGGGCGGCCACACGTCCCGTATGCGCGCCTTGAGCCGCCGCCGTCCGAGGTTCTCCACGATCAGGTCGACCTTCGCGGTCCCCCCGAGACGAACGCTGGTGTCGCCCGAGCGGTGGAAACGCAGGGCGCGCACATTCCCCGCCAAGGCGAAGTCGATGACGACGCCCATCAGCAGGGCGCCCCACACTGCGAACAACGACCACCAGCTCGGCACGAACAGAGGAACGATCGCGCCGAGGAGGGCCAGCAGCCCCAGGCGTCCGGTGAGGGCCATCAGCGCGGAGCGGGGACGTGGGCGAGGATGCCCTCCAGCACGCCGTCGGCCGTCGCGCCCTCCAGCTCCGCCTCGGGACGGAGCTGGACGCGGTGCCGCAGCGTCGGCCGGGCCAGGGCCTTCACGTCGTCGGGCGTCACGTAGTCGCGGCCCGACAGCCACGCCCAGGCGCGCGACGTGGCCAGCAGGGCCGTCGCACCACGCGGGGACACGCCGAGCTGGAGCGACGGGGACTGCCGGGTGGCGCGGCACAGGTCCACGACGTAGGCCGCGACCTTGGAGTCCAGGTGGATGGTCTTGACCGCGGCCCGCCCGGCGGCGAGTTCGCTCGCGCCCGCGACCGGCTGCACCTGCGACAGGTCGCGCGGGTCGAACCCGGCCGCGTGCCGCTGCAGCATGGCGATCTCCTCGTCCCGGGTGGGGACGGGCACCGACAGCTTGAGCAGGAACCGGTCGAGCTGGGCCTCGGGCAGGGGATAGGTGCCCTCGTACTCGATCGGGTTCTGCGTCGCGCACACCACGAACGGGTCGGGCAGGGGAAGCGCGTCGCCCTCGACGGAGACCTGCCGTTCCTCCATGGCCTCCAGAAGGGACGCCTGCGTCTTCGGCGGCGTCCGGTTGATCTCGTCGGCGAGCAGGAGGTTGGTGAAGACCGGCCCCTGGCGGAACTCGAACTCGGCGGTCCTGGTGTCGTACACCAGCGACCCGGTCACGTCACCGGGCATCAGGTCGGGGGTGAACTGGACGCGCTTGAAGTCGAGGTTGAGCGCGCGTGAAAGCGTCTTGATGAGCAGCGTCTTCGCCGTGCCGGGGACGCCCTCCAGCAGCACATGGCCGCGGCAGAGCAGTGCGATGACCAGACCGGTCACCACGGCGTCCTGGCCGACGACCGTCTTGGCCACCTCACCGCGCAGTGCCGCGAGCGCCTTTCGCGCCGTCTCGGCCTGCCGGCGGATCTCGTCGGGCATCTCGCTCGGAGCGCCGGCGCCGCCGGGACTCGCGCCGGGCACGTCGTCCTTCCCGAGCTCTACTGGTTGGTTCAAGACTGGCGTACCTGCCTTTCCAGGTCGTCGAGGACGTCGCTGAGGGCCACAAGCCCCTCGTCGTCCAAAGGTTCAGGACCGTACAGGGCCGCGCCGACGTACGTCTCGTCGTAGGGAGTGCGGTTGGCGACCGCCGTCACGATCTCCCGCGCGGCGGACGGGTCCTGTGCGCTGCTGCGCGGCAGCCCGAGCAGCGGGACGAGGCGTTCGCGCGCACCCGAGCGGAGGGCTTCGGCGGCCCGGTCGCGGGCGTGACCGGCGCGGTAGAGGCGGGCGCGGCCCTCGACCGTCTCGGCGGAGCGCACCACGACCGGCAGCGCCTCCGCCACGACCGGTCCGAGACGGCGGCCCCGCCACAGCGCGACCAGCACCACCGCGACCAGAAGCTGCAGGATGAACAGCTTGACGCCGAACGGCAACAGGTCTCCGATCGACTGCTGGCCCGCCCCCGAGCCCTCCCTCGGGGGATCCGGCATCAGCCAGACGACCGACGTGTTCGTGCCCCACGAGCCGGTGCCGGCGAGGTTCATGGCCAGGGCCGCGTTGCCCTCCTCGGTCAGGCGCCGGTTCGTCAGCGGCGAGGCGGACCCCAGGACGGTGACGGTTCTCGACCCGTGCCGCACCTGGACGAGCCTCGCAGTGCCGATCTCGGTCCTGTAGCACGTCGTCACGCCGCCCGTCACCGAGGCGGTCACCCGGTACGTGTCGGACTCGTGGAAGGAGACCGGTCCCGCGAGCGCGGCGGCCTCCAGCGAGCAGCCGGGCGCGGCGGTGTTCTCGAAGGTGATGCCCTCCCGGCGCACCCGCGGCGCGAGGGCCGACAGGGCGAACGACGTCGGCCGCACGAGCAGCAGGTCGGCCTGCACGCCCGAGAGCCGCGTGAGGTCGTCGTCGGTGAGCCGCTCGCTCCGGGTCACGAGCAGGACCGTCCCCGGGCGGGCCTTGGCGGCGGCGGCGTCGGCGCTCCGGGCGACGTCCACGGGCGTCCCGTTCTGCCGCAGGATCTCCGCGAGGGCCCGGCCGCCGTCCTGCTTCGGCGACTCCGGGTCGAGCGCCTGCGCCGAGGTCGACGGACGCAGCGCCGCCAGCACCACCGCGACCAGGACCATCGCGAGGATCACCGCGACGACGCCCCGGGCCGACCGCCAGCGGCGCCCGGCGACCTGCCGCGCCGACGGCTCGCCGCCCTGCCCGTTGCGGCCGTCGCCGTCGGCGCCCGCGTCGGGTGCGCCCGGTCCGTCCGCCGCGGGCGCCGCGCTCTCGGGCGCGGTCGGCGTCACCATCGCGGGCCTCCCTCCTCGTCGGCCGCCGTGTGCTCCAGCGGTTTCGGACGCGCCTTCTGCAGCCTGTCGTCCACATCCGTGACCGTCGCGTACCCCTCGGCGGTGCCGGGACGGTCGCCGTACCAGACGTCGTCGAAGATCCGCACCGCGGTGTGCAGGTCCTCGGCCAGCTCGGGCAGCGCCCTGCCGGCCTCGTCGGCCAGCTCGTCGGCGGTGCGCCCGGGACGCGCCGTCAGCACCGCCCGCTCCTCCAGGTCACGGGCGATCGCGCGCAGCCGCTCGCGGATCGCCTCGGCCCACCGTCCCTCGGCCGCGTGGAGCTCGGCGGCGTCCCGGTGGTCGAGCGCGGTGGACGGCTCGTCCTCCAGCAGCGGGTCCTGCCGGGACCGCGGGTTGCGCCGGTTCCACATCAGCCAGACGACCAGCACGACGGCGATGACCGCGATGATGACGACGACGGTCACCGAGACCCAGCCGCTGCCGCTGTTCTGCGACTCGGGCTGGGGCGTCCGGCTGAGCAGGTCCTGCAGCCATTCGGCGAAGGCGTCCCAGGCGCGTTCCAGCAAGGACGGCTTGTCGCGCTGGTAGACCTGCTTCTCCAGCTCGCGACGGGCCATCTCGCGGGCCTCGTCGCGGCCGACCGGGTCCGACGCGCCCATTGGGGACGACGCGGATGCGGGCGACACGAGTGCGGGCATGGCGGTGGACATCGATGAGGAGACGAACGTCGGCATGATCACGTTTCCGCCCTCGTTCCCGGACGCGCCGGGGCGGGATCCGTCCGCCACAGGTCGATGAAGCCGTCGTCGCGGTCGTCCGGGCCCTCGGCGTCCGTCCCGCCGGCGCCGTCGGCGGGCCCGTGGGACGCGGACGACGGAGCCGCGGGCGGTGGCGTTGCGGACGGCGCGGTGGACGGGCGCTTCCTGATGCGCAGTTCGAGGTCGAAGCCCTCGCGGCGCATCCGCCGGTCCATGTAGAGCAGCGCGATGACCCCGGCGTCGAACGGCAGCACCACCGTCCAGCTCACGATCCGTCCGGCCGTGTCGACGGCGAGCGCCGCCACGGTCGCGTCGGTGCCGGAGGAATCGCCGAAGAAGATCAGCTGCACGAGCAGGAACGGGATCCGCAGGGCGAAGAAGCCCATGAACACGGTGATGAGCAACGCCGCCAGAAGCGTCCCGCACGTTCGCCACCATCGTCCCTTGGACAGCCTCGTCGCACGGCGAAGCGCACCGACGACGGTCAGCCGTTCCAAGACGACCGCGGGGACGGCCAAGACGAACAGGAGATAGAGCCACACCATCAGCACGGTGCCGATGGGGAAGCCCAGGAACGCGGCGGTGAAGATGACGCCGGGATGCAGGTCGTTGACGAGGAACACCAGAAACGGTGTGATCGCCGCACCGAACGCCCCCAGCGAGACCCCCATGACGGCCGCCGCGGTGAGGACCAGGCGGCCGAGCCGGGGACGGGCGTCCCGCCACGCCTGCCTCGGCGCGATGGGCATGCCCACGAGCTCGCGGCCCAGAATCGGGGCCAGCAGCCCCGACAGCACCAGGATCCCGTACGCCGACAGCACGAGCCCCAGGACGCCGAGGACGGACTGCGCGCCGAACGACTCGAGCAGCACGTCCGGGGTGATCTCCTCGCGCGCCTCGTCGCCGATGAAGAAGTAGGCGGCGACCGAGCTCGTCACCTGGATCACCGTGCTGATCGCCACCGCGAGCCCGAGGGACGTGCGCGGGCGGCGCCTGATCCCGGCGATCGCCCCGTCCAGCATCTCCGACACGGACAGGGGGCGGAACGGGACGCCCTGTGCGCCCAGCGCGAACGCGTCGTCGTCCCGGCCGTCCGGTCCCGGCATGTTCCGCTCCTGCGATCTCGGCGACTGCTGAGTGTCGGTGTTTTCTGAGTGGGTGACGATGTTCTGAGTGTCGGTGTTCTCGGTCTGCTCGGTCTGTCGTGGTCCGTGCTCGTGTGCTCCGTGCGTCTTCGGGATCACGTGATCGGGATCGTCCGTCTCCGCGATCGCCGGTCACGTCATCCTGTCACGGGCCGGGTGCCGCGAATGCCGTGACCGGCCCTGAGCGTGCCGTTATGGGGCGATCCAGACGCGGCCGAGAGCCCGAATCAGCCCGAAACGGTCAGTCTTGCGCGTTTTTTGGGTGTCGCCCCTACAATCCCCTGCCGCCACCTCGCGGCCGGGGAGAGCCATGGACGACGCAAACGCGGGTAACCTGGCACGCCAAGGCATAACTCTCCCTGGAGAGGTGGGGCCGGAGCATCACGCCTCTGAGCGCTTTCCATCCGATGCTCCGCGAGAGCCGGTGCACGCCGGCCCTGGCGAGGGCGATGGAGAGCACTCACTCCACCGAACCCCGACTTTGTGACGATGAGGGCCATGAGAGGACGTGTACTGGTCGTCGACGACGACCTCGCGCTCGCCGAGATGCTCGGCATCGTGCTGAGGGGCGAGGGCTTCGAACCCTCGTTCGTCCACGACGGCGACAAGGCGCTCGAGGCGTTCCGGGAGACCCGGCCGGACCTCGTGCTGCTCGACCTGATGCTTCCGGGCGCGGACGGCATCGACGTCTGCCGCCAGATCCGCGCGGAGTCCGGCGTGCCGATCGTCATGCTGACCGCCAAGAGCGACACCGTGGACGTCGTCCTCGGTCTGGAGTCGGGCGCCGACGACTACATCGTCAAGCCGTTCAAACCCAAGGAGCTGGTGGCGCGCGTGCGCGCCCGCCTGAGGCGCACCGACGAACCCGCTCCAGAGACCCTGCAGATCGGCGACATCACGATCGACGTGGCCGGTCACTCGGTCAAGCGGGGCGACAAGCACATCCCGCTGACGCCGCTGGAGTTCGACCTGCTCGTGGCGCTCGCCCGCAAGCCCCGGCAGGTGTTCACCCGCGAGGTCCTGCTCGAACAGGTCTGGGGGTACCGGCACGCCGCCGACACCCGCCTGGTCAACGTCCATGTGCAGCGTCTCCGCGCGAAGATCGAGAAGGACCCGGAGCGGCCCGAGATCGTGGTCACCGTGCGCGGGGTCGGCTACAAGGCGGGGCCCGCCTGATCGGGGACAGCCGGCGCATGACCTCCTCTTTCCCTTGACGTGGCACAGCATGTCGCCACATACAGTGACACTGTGCACTCCGGCGACGTGTTTCCGTGGCAGCGCGTCCGCGTGAGGCCGCCCGCTCGACCTGACACTCGACCTGACACCGGTACTCGACACACCGCCGGGTACTCGGCGACAGGGCGTCATCCCCGGTGGCGCCGTCATACCGATCCGCCGTATCCCTGTGGCATGCCGATGACCGTCAAGCACCCTCGCGGAAACCCGCGCTCCGGCCGAACGCCCCGCTTCCGGGACCTTCCATGAAGGGCGGCATGACCAGCGCCGACAAGACGAGGGCCGCGCGGTTCGTCCGGCGTGGGCTGGTCGCCGTGCGGCGCGTCCTCAAGAGCGCCGTGCGCAGCGGCTACACGCGCTGGCGTCGCTCGATCCAGGTGCGCGTCGTCACCTCGACCCTGGTCATCTCGGCGATCGTGGTCGCGATCCTCGGCATGTTCCTGATGCAGCAGATCTCGTCTGCGCTCATGGACGCGAAGGTGACGGCGGCGCGTCTCCAGCTCGACGACGGTCTGGCACAGGTTCAGCGCGACTTGGGCAACTCACCGGGAGACGAGAGCAGGCTCAACGCGACGATCGACCGGTTGAAGTCCCGTAGCGGGCCGTCCGGCCTGTACGAGGTCTACATCCGCGACACCACGGAACAGTACTTCGACGGCTACGCGACCAACGAGCTGCGCGAGGAGAGCGTCCCGGCACGGCTCCGCGAGAAGCTCCGGAACGCGCCCCCTGGCACGCGTGCCTACACCTACGGTGAGCTCACCTACCTCGGCGACCGCCCGTCCGAGAACGGTCTCATCGTCGGCGGCAGGACGGGCCAGTTCGAGCTGTACTACCTGTTCTCGCTGGAAGAGGAGCAGCGGACTCTGACCAACGTGGGCCGGTCCCTGGCCGGGGTGGGCGTCGTCCTCGTGCTGCTCTTGGCGGCGATCGCCTCGCTGGTGACACGGCAGGTCGTCATACCGGTGCGGCTGGCCGCGCAGGGTGCGCAGAGGCTCGCCGCCGGGCGGCTGGAAGAGCGCATGAGGGTGCGCGGCGAGGACGACCTGGCACGCCTCGCCCGCTCGTTCAACGAGATGGCCGCCAACCTGCAGGAGAAGATCCAGGAACTGGAGAACCTCTCCCAGGTGCAGCGCCAGTTCGTTTCCGACGTCTCCCACGAGCTGCGGACGCCCCTGACGACCATCAGGATCGCCGCCGACATGCTCTACGAGAACCGCGACTCGTTCAGCGACCCGTCCGTGGGCAGGTCCGCGGAGCTCCTGCAGAGCCAGCTCGAACGGTTCGAGGCGCTGCTCGCCGACCTGCTGGAGATCAGCCGTCACGACGCGGGCGCGGCGACGCTGGACGCCGAGTCCCTCGACATGCGCGACCTCATCCTGCGCGTGGTGGGCGACATCCAGGGCCTGGCCGACCGCAAGGGCAGCAAGATCATCCTGCAGCTTCCCGGGGAGCCGTGCATGGCCGAGGTCGACCGCCGCCGCGTCGAACGCATCCTGCGCAACCTCCTCGTCAACGCCGTCGAGCACGGCGAAGGCGAGGACATCATCGTCACCGCGGCCGCCGACCGCGACGCCGTTGCCGTCGCCGTGCGCGACCACGGCGTGGGGCTCAAGCCGGGGGAGAGCCAGATGGTCTTCGACCGGTTCTGGCGCGCCGACCCCGCCCGCGCCCGCACCACCGGCGGCACGGGACTCGGCCTGTCGATCTCCAGGGAGGACGCGCAGTTGCACGGCGGATGGCTGCAGGCGTGGGGAGAGCCCGGTGTGGGCTCCCAGTTCCGCCTCTCGCTGCCCCGCGTGGCCGGGGCCGAGCTGAGGGGCTCGCCGCTCCCGCTCGTCCCGCCGGGGGTCGGCAGCTCGCGTCCGGTCTACGCGGAAGCGGAGTCGCAGGAGTGAGCGGACGGATCATCGGTGCTCTCGCCGTCGCCGCGGTCGCGCTCGGCGGCGCCGGATGCGCCCACGTGCCGAGCGGAGGGCAGGTCGTGGCGGCCGAGTCCGCCGAGCGGGCCGAGCGCGTCGACGACCCGTACGTCCGCCTGATCCCGGTGAAACCGCGTCCCGAGTGGGGTCCGGCCGAGATCGTCTCCGGGTTCCTCGCCGCCTCCGCGAGCTTCGACGACAACCACCGGGTCGCCCGGATGTACCTCAGCAGGCAGAACGTCTGGAACCCCGGGATGCGGCCCTCGGTGACGGTCCTGGCGCGCGTCAACGAACCCCACGTCATCAAGTCGACCGACCGGACCGCCACGGTCAGGCTCACCGGCGAGGAACTGGGCACCATCAGCTCCGACGGCCAGTACAGCGCGTCACCGAGGAACCTCGACGTCACGTTCCAGGTGGCCAAGAACCAGCATGGCCTGTGGCGCATCACGGGCCTGCCCAACGGTGAGAGGTCCGGGCTGTTGCTCACCCAGGACGACGTCGAGCGCGCCATGCGCACCGTCAACCTGTTCTTCTTCGCTCCCGACAGGCAGACCCTCGTGCCCAACGGCATCTTCCTGCCGGTCGTGAACCGGCAGACCCTGCCGACCCAGCTCGTGCACGCTCTGCTGACCGGCCCGACCTCCTGGCTCAAGGGCGCGGTCCAGTCGGCCTTCCCTGAGGGGACGCGGCTGAGACGGCCGGTCAGGGTCGAGAACGAGGTCGCCACCGTCGATCTCAGCAAGGAGGCCCGGCGCGGCGACGTCGACCGGATGTCGGCGCAGCTCGCCTGGACGATGCGGCAGCTCTCCGAGATCAAGAGATGGCGGCTGCAGATCGAGGGCGAGACCGTCACGCCCGACGGCATGGACTCCACCCAGCCCGTCAACGCCTGGGAGGTCAACTCTCCCGACGGCCGCGTCCCCCACGACGAGGTGCACCAGAACGCTTATGTCGCGGGACCGTCCGGCTTCATCGGCACCCTGGAGGAGGACCGGGCCCAGCCCGTCGTCACCGGCCCTGCGGGAAGCCTCTCCCGTCCCGCAGTCGCGCCCGACTACCAGGAGCTCGCCGGCCTGAACGCCGACGCCGACCAGGTCATCGTCGCCGCCCCCGTCACCGGGGCGCCCTCCACTCGCGTCCTGCTGACCGCCAAGAAGGGCGCTCACTTCACCGCGCCGTCCTGGAGCCGTGACGGCACCCTGTGGGTCGTGGAGACCAAGAAGGAGGAATCCTGGCTCTGGGTGCGCCGCCGCGGGGAAAAGCCCGTGCGCGCCGCTCACTGGGGCCTGGGAGGGCGCGAGGTCCTCGAGTTCCGCGTCGCCCGCGACGGCGTCCGCGCGGCCGTCATCGCCCGCATCGACGGCCGGCCGCAGGTCCAGCTCGGCCGCATCGCCCGCGCCCCCGACGGCTCCCTGGACGTCGGCTCGTTCCTGCCTGTGAGCTCCGAGCTCCAGGACGCCGTGGACATCGCCTGGCGCGACTACAACACCCTCGCCGTCCTCGGGCGCGCCAAGCGGGACTCGCAGACGCTGCCGTTCCTCATGCCGATCGGGGGCAGCGCCATCACGTCCCTCGGCGTCGGCTCCCTGGGCGAACCCCGGACGATCGCCGCCGCGCCCGGCGCCCCGATCCTGATCGGCACCCGCTCGGGCGGCAAGGACCAGGTGTGCCGGCAGCGCTCGCCGAGCAACTCCTACAGCCCCTGGATCTGCCCCACGCCCGCGAAGGATCCGAGCTACCCCCGCTGACGCGGCCGCGGGACGCGCGGGAGTTATCCACAGGTCGGCGAAGTCGGGACGCGCGGTCTCCGGCGGCGTCATCGTCGGGGCATGAGCTTTTTCGCCGACGTGATCGATCTGATCCTGCCCGAGCACTGCGCCGGGTGCGGTGCGGCTCTCGTGTCGCTCTGCGCCGCCTGCGCCCTGCCGTTGCGCGCGCCCGCACGTCCCGCCGGGACGGCCCCGAAGGGGCTGCCGCCTCCGTGGACCGTGGCCGCCTACGAGGGCCGTCTGCGGGCGATTCTGGCCGCGTACAAGGAGCACGGCCGCACGGCCCTGGCCGTCCCTCTCGGCGAGGCTCTGGCGACCGCGGTGCGCGCCGCCTTGGAACCTCGTCCCGGGCACGATCCGCCCCTGCTCGTGTGGGTGCCGTCGGGTCGCGGGGTCACACGCCGCCGAGGTCATGACGCCTTGCGGGGGCTGGTGGACGTCGCCTCGCGCCGATTACGCGACGAGGGCCTTCCGATTGTCGCCGTGAACGCCCTGAGGCAGCGCGGCCGCGTCGCGGACCAGGCCGCGCTCACCGCTGCACAGCGCAGGGCCAACCTGGAGGGGGCCTTGGAGGTCATGCCGCGCGTTGACGTCTCGGGCCGTCGCATCCTGCTGGTGGACGACGTCATCACGACCGGCGCCTCCCTGTCCGAGGCGGCCCGCGCTCTCCGCGGCGGCGGAGCGGACGTGCTGGGCGCGGCCACCATCGCCGCCACGCCCCGCCGGCGTCCCTGAGCGCCGCTCTGGGCGGCCGGGCGCCGACCGAGGGCGGACCGGCGGCGGTGCGAGCGGGCGCCGGTGATCGCTTACCGTGATCGTCGATGGTCGGCCGGGGACGGCCCCGTCCGGGGCGGGCGGCAAACTCACTCGCGGGCCAGACCGTTCTGACCTGCGGGGGCACTGGGGCGTGACGGCCGTGCACGACGGGTTCCGGGCATGCGTCGGGACGCCGGGCAGGGCGTCCGGATGCTCGGCGCGGCGGGTCGCGATGACGGTCCGTGAGTTTTCCTCCGGCCGCCCCCCTGACATTCGTGGCCGAAGCGGTTAGCGTTCCTGACATGGCACCCGCCCGGGTCCGTGGTTGCGTCGGACCGCAGTGCTCCTCGGGAGCACGACCGGTGGTCCGGCTAGCCGATGCCAGGCGCAGGCGAAACGGCCCACGTAAGGCGACTTCTCGTCGACCGATCACGGTGCGCCTTAGAGGTAAGTCCTGCCCCGTCGGGGGATCCGACATCCCCCGAGCAGGGAGAAGGGTAGTAGTGGCGAGAGCGCCGCGAGCCCCTCAGCAGGCGGATGTGGGGACGAAGACCAGGTCGGCCGGGCGGGTGCACCCCACCACCCTGGGGACGCCCGCCCGCCGCGCCGGATTCTTCGCGGATCGCCTGCGGCGCCTTTCCGATCGTCTGCGGCGACGTCCCACCCGTAGTGCAGATCACCGTGAAAGGGGAAGTCTTTCTTCAAGGATGCCGGGCAGGCCGACTCGTCACCGGGAGAAGGGGGGTCCCACGTGAACATCACCGTCAGGGGCCGGCACACCGAGGTCAACGACAGGTTCCGTCGGCACGTCGAGAACAAGCTCACCAAGATCGAGCGTCTCAACCAGAAGGTCATCCGGGTGGACGTGGAGGTGTCGGAGGAGCACAACCCGCGGCTCGCCGACCAGCGCGAGAGAGTCGAGCTCACGATCCGCTCCCGGGGCCCGGTCATCCGGGCCGAAGCCGCCGCCGACGACCGTTACGGCGCCCTCGACCTCGCCCTGGACAAACTGGAGTCCCGGCTGCGCCGCATCGCCGAGCGGCGCAAGGACCACGGCGGCAAGGGCCGCGCCAAGCTCGCGACGAAGGAGACGCTCCCCGAACCCCTGCCCGAACCGCTTCCCGCCTCCCCGGAACCCGCCGAAGCCGCCTCCGAACCGGCGAAGGCGCCGCGGGCCGGCAGGCAGGAGAAGCAGGACGAGAACCTCGTCCCGATCCCCACGGACGGCGACGGCCCCCTCGTCGTCCGTGAGAAGTTCCACAAGGCCGAGCCGATGGGCATCGAGCAGGCCCTTTTCGAGATGGAACTCGTCGGCCACGACTTTTTCCTGTACCGCGACAAGGCCACCGGGCACCCCTCGGTCGTATATCGGAGGAGAGGCTGGGACTACGGAGTCATCAGGCTCGTCGAAGAGTGACGTCGAAGAGTGACAGGGACGATGAGGAGAGGCGAGGGTGATGCGGCGCTCCCGTCACGTCACCGTCGAAACCATGTAATGATCTGAAAACGCGCACAGCCGATCCGCGGACGCGGTGGTCCGGGGATTCGGGGACGGTGCGAGCGCCGCTCGGCGGGCCGTCCCGGGGCCCCTGCCGCCGCCCCGCGGGCGGTGGTTCCGCGGGACCCCCGGGCCCGCGGGACCACCCCGGGAACGTCCCGGGGCGCGAAACAGTTCTCCCCGGGGGAAACACCCCGACCCGAAATCCCCGGGGTCCGCCTTCGGAACCCTTAGGTTCCCGGGGAGGACCCGTAGGAGCAGAACTCTCCGGTAGACCCAGATCGCTGAATAGTGAAGGGGGGAAGCGGCGTCTCCTCTACGCCGCGACTCTGGTGAGCGAGAATCCCGAGGCTCGCGACGCCGCGGTGGTACCCCGTCAATCCGGCGCCGGCGCGACCCCCGCCGACCGGGAGGCGGCATCATCGGCCGAATCGGCCGATCCCATCCGCGTGCTCATCGTCGACGACCATGCGCTGTTCCGCAGAGGTCTGGAGATGGTCCTCCAGGGCGAGGACGACATCGAGGTCATCGGAGAGGGCGCCGACGGGTACGAGGCCGTCGAGATGGCCGGCGACCTGCTCCCGGACGTCGTCCTCATGGACATCCGGATGCCCCGCCGCAGCGGCATCGAGGCCTGCACCGCGATCAAGGACGCGGCGCCCAGCGCGAAGATCGTCATGCTGACCATCAGCGACGAGGAGGAGGACCTCTTCGAGGCGATCAAGGCCGGGGCCACCGGCTACCTGCTGAAGGAGATCTCCATCGACGAGGTCCCGCAGGCGGTCCGGGCGGTGCACGGCGGCCAGTCGCTGATCAGCCCCTCGATGGCGTCCAAGCTCATCACCGAGTTCGCCGCGTTGGCCAAGCGCAGCGAGGAGCGCACCCAGCAGGTGCCCGCGCCCCGCCTCACCGAGCGCGAGATGGAGGTGCTGCGACTCGTCGCCCGCGGCCTCGGCAACCGGGAGATCGCCCGGGAGCTGTTCATCTCCGAGAACACGGTGAAGAACCACGTCCGCAACATCCTGGAGAAGCTTCAGCTCCACTCCCGGATGGAGGCCGTCGTCTACGCCGTCCGGGAGAAGCTCCTGGAGATCACCTGACGGCCGCTGCGACCGGCAATCGGCTTTTGTCGGTGTCGTGTCGTAGCATCGCGGGCGTGGTCGAGGTCGAACTCAGCGCGGACGAGGCGCGGCGCATCCAGCTGCGCGCCCAGGGGCTTCTGGGCGCGCGGCGCACGGGCGGTGTGCGGGGGATGCTGGAGCGGCTCGGCGCCGTCCAGCTCGACACGATCTCCGTGCTGGCCCGCTCCCACGAACTGGTTCCCTACGCCCGTCTCGGTCCGGTGGGCCGCGCCGCGGTCGAGGCGGCGTACTGGGGCGCGCCGAACGGCACTGCCGGCACGTTCGAGTACTGGGCCCACGCGGCGTCGCTCCTGCCGATGGACGAGTGGCCGCTGTTCGCGTTCCGGAGACGCGCCTACCTGCGCCGCGGGTGGCGCTGGCACAAGGTTCCCGAGGGCGTCTGCGACGAGATCCGCGCCCGCCTGCGGGCCGACGGGCCGCTGACCACCAGGGAGCTCGGCGGCGCCAAGGCGAGCGCCGAGTGGTGGGACTGGAGCGACCACAAGATCGGCATCGAGTGGCTGCTCGACATCGGCGAGGTCGTCTGTGTCCGGCGCGTCGGCTGGCGCCGCGTCTACGACCTCGCCGAACGCGCCGTCCCGGCGAAGCTGCTCGACCGGGACCCCGACGACGACACCTGCCTCACCGCGCTCGTCGCGCGGGCGGGCCGCGCCCTCGGCGTGGCGACCCGCGCCGACCTCGCCGACTACTACCGCCTCAAGCGGGAGCAGGTCGACCGGGTGCTCGACGCGACCGGTCTGGTGCCGGTCGCGGTCGCCGGATGGTCCCAGCGCGCCTGGGCCGCCCCCGAGGCGCTGGCCTCCCCGCCGCGCGGCAGGCACGTCACCACCCTGCTCTCGCCGTTCGACTCCCTCGTCTGGGACAGGGCCCGTACGTCCCGCGTGTTCGGCTTCGACCACCGCCTGGAGGCGTACGTCCCCAAGGCCAAGCGGGTCCACGGCTACTTCGCCATGCCCCTCCTGTCCGGCGGACGCCTCATCGGACGCGTCGACCCCGCCCGCCAAGGCCGCACCCTCGTCGCCCGTCAGGTGTCGCTGGAACCCTGGGCCACACGCACACCCGGCCGGACCGAGGACTCGGCCACCGCCCTCGCCACCGCCCTGTGGCGCGCCGCCGCCTGGGTCGGCTGCACCGACGTCCGCATAGAGCGGACCGACCTCCCCCGAACCCTCATCGACTCCGCCC
>DATCLF010000043.1:0-6552 GCA_036564055.1 Spirillospora sp. | reverse complement strand
CTGTACCTGCTGTGCGGCCTGGCCCGCCGCAGGCGTCTGCTGTCGCAGGAGGCGGCGGTCAAGTATTTCCTGCTCGGCGCGTTCTCCTCGGCGTTCTTCCTGTACGGCGTCGCGCTGCTGTACGGCTTCGCCGGGTCGGTGCGCCTGTCGGACATCGCCGCGCAGATCTCGCGGGACGCGGGCAGCGAGACCCTGCTCCTCGCCGGCACCGCGCTGCTGTCGGTCGGGCTGCTGTTCAAGCTCGGCGGCGTCCCGTTCCACATGTGGAAGCCGGACGTGTACCAGGGCGCCCCCACGCCGATCACGGCGCTGATGGCGTCCTGCACGGTGGTGTCCGCGTTCGGCGGTCTCGTACGCGTCTACTACGTCGCGTTCGAGACGCTGGAGTGGGACTGGCGGCCCTTCATGTGGGGTGTGGCGATCCTCACGATGGTCGTCGGGTCGATCATCGCGATCACCCAGACCGACATCAAGCGGATGCTGGCGTACTCCTCGGTCGCGCACGCCGGGTTCCTGCTGCTCGGCGTGGTCGCCGCGTCCCCGGACGGCCTGTCGAGCACGCTGTTCTACCTGCTCGCCTACGGGTTCGCCTCGGTCGGCGCGTTCGCCGTCGTCACGATGGTGCGCGACACCGGCGGGGAGGCGGGGCACCTGTCGCGCTGGGCGGGGCTCGGCAAGCGGTCCCCGGTCGTGGCGGGCGTGTTCGCCTTCTTCCTGCTGGCGTTCGCCGGCATCCCGCTCACCAGCGGGTTCACCGGGAAGTTCGCGGTGTTCAAGGCGGCGGTCGAGGGGGGTGCGACCCCGCTGGTCGTCGTCGCCGTCGTCGCCTCGGCCGTCGCGGCGTTCTTCTACGTCCGGGTGATCGTCGTGATGTTCTTCAGCGACCCCGACCCGGACGGGCCGGTCGTGGTGGCCGGGCCGGCGACCGCGGTCGCCGTCGCGCTCGGCGTGACGGCTACTGTGGTACTCGGCGTACTCCCACAGCCCATTTTGGACCTTGCGGGACAAGCCACGACCCAGATGTTCGTCCGGTAGGGAGTCTTGGGTGAGTCACCCCTTCGCTGAGAAGTCCGGCGGGTCGGCCGTGCAGACGGCCGGCCCGTTCGGGCTTCCCGTCGATTCCGAGCTCGCGGCCGACACCAGACGCCGGCTGGCCGAGGTCGAGGAACTGCTGATGGAGTGCGTCCGCGGCGACGACGCACTGCTCACCGAGGCGTCACAGCACCTTCTGGAGGCGGGCGGCAAGCGGTTCCGGCCGACGCTGGTGCTGCTCGCCTCCCACTTCGGCGACCCGTCCGCCCCCGGGGTGATACCCGCCGCGGTCGTCGTCGAGCTGACCCACCTCGGCACCCTTTACCACGACGACGTCATGGACGAGGCGACCGTCCGCCGCGGCCAGGAGTCGGCGAACTCCCGCTGGACCAACACGGTCGCCATCCTCACCGGCGACTACCTGTTCGCCCGCGCGTCCGACCTGCTCGCCGACCTCGGCCCCGAGGCGGTCCGCGTGCAGGCCCGCGCGTTCGGCCGTCTCGTCCGCGGCCAGATCCAGGAGACCGTCGGCCCCGGCCCCGACGCCGACCCCCTCAAGCACTACCTCCAGGTCGTCGCCGACAAGACGGCGTCCCTCATCGCCGTCTCCGGCCACTTCGGCGCGCTGCTGTCGGGCGCCCCCTCCCACGTGGTGCACACCGTCACCTCGGCCTGCGAGAAGATCGGTGTGGCGTTCCAGCTTTCGGACGACATCCTCGACATCGCCTCAGAGACCGAGGAGTCGGGCAAGACGCCGGGCACCGACCTGCGCGAGGGCATCCGCACCCTGCCGATCCACCACGTCCTGTCGGGGATCGGTTCGGGTCCGGACGACGCCCGCCTGCGGGAACTGCTCACCCGGGACCTGTCCGCCGACGACGCCCTTCACGCCGAGGCCCTCGCCCTCCTGCGCGCCCACCCCGCCATGGACCGCGCCCGCGCCGACCTGGCCCGCTGGGCCGAGGACGCCCGCGCCGAACTCCTCACCCTCCCCGACATCCCCGCCAGGGACGCCTTCACCGGCCTGTGCGACTACGTGGTCTCCAGGACCGGCTGACCCCGGGCTTCACCTCTCGAACGGCACGAGGCCGTTCCGCCTCCGCCGGCGTGCGGCAGCCGGCGCGGCGGGACGGCCTCGTCGCTTCTCAGGCGTTCTGCGGTTCTGGGCTTTCGGTGACGCCGCGGTACCTCATCGCGTGCAGGACGAGCTCGATGAGCACCTTCTTGCACGATTCGAGGTCGCGGGCGTCGCACAGCATCACGGGGACCTTGGGGCCCAGGTTGAGGGCCATCTCGATCTCCGCCAGGTCGTAGCGCTTGGCGCCGTCGAAACAGTTGACGGCGACGATGAACGGGGTCTTGCGGCGTTCGAAGTAGTCGACCGACGGGAAGCAGTCCGACAGGCGGCGGGTGTCGGCGAGGACGACGGCGCCGAGGGCCCCCAGGGCGACCTCGTCCCACATGAACCAGAACCGTTCCTGGCCCGGCGTGCCGAAGAGGTAGAGGACGTACTCGTCCTTCATCGTGATGCGACCGAAGTCCATCGCGACGGTGGTGGTGTCCTTGCGTTCGACACCGGAGATGTCGTCGACGCCGACGCTCCTGTCGGTGAGCATCTCCTCGGTGCGGAGCGGCGTCGTCTCGGACACCGTGCCGACCATCGTCGTCTTGCCGACTCCGAAACCGCCCGCGATGACGATCTTGACTGCCGTGGGGAGTCTGCGGGCGCGCACCTCGCGTCGTCCGCCCCCGGCGCTAGAGGGCCCGGAGACCATCGATCACCGCCTTGTAGAGCCTGATGTCGTGCATGTCCGCTTCCGGTTCGGGTTCCTGCAGCGTGACGAGCCCCTTGTCGAGGAGGTCGCCGAGCATCACCCGCACGGTCGCGACGGGGAGGTCGAGGTGACCGGTGATCTCCGCCACCGACATCACCGACTGGCAGAGCCGGAGGATCGCCAGGTGCTCCGGGCCGAGCCCGATCGCGCCCTCCGGTTCGGGACCGGTGGCCACGACGAGCGTGATGAGGTCGAACTCGCCGCGGGTCGGCTCCATCCGGCCGCTGGTCATCACGTACGGCCGCACCATCGGGCCGGCCTGCTCGTCGAGCAGGCGGTCGTCGGCCTCCTCGGTGGGGGGCAGGGCGTCGTCCTGCCACTGGTCGCGTGGATCTTCGGGTGGCATCATGCCGAGTCCCCTTCGGCAACCTCAGATCGCGACGGGGAGGTGAGGTGGTGACCCATGGCGGTGACGAGCATCGCCATCTCGTAGGCGATGAGACCGACGTCGGCGTCCTCGTCGGCGAGCACGGCGAGGCAGGCGCCCTTGCCCGCCACCGACACCAGCAGGAACGCCGACTGCATCTCGACGATCGTCTGCCGGACGGGTCCGCCGCCGAAACGCACCCCGGCGCCCTTGGCCAGGCTCTGGATCCCGGACGCGACGGCGGCGAGGTGCTCGCCGTCGTCCTGGGTCACGCCCTGGGAGGACGCGATGAGCAGGCCGTCGGCCGAGAGCACGACGGCGCTGCGGGTGTGCGGCAACCGGTGGACCAGGTCGTCCAGGAGCCAGCCCAGATCCGAGCTCGAACCGGTCTTCTGCGTCACTGATCTTCCTCGCCTTCCACTGTGTCGGTGCCGCTGGGTCTGCCGCGCCGAACCGCCTTGGCCGCATCGGAGCGGCCCTTCCGGGTGCCCCGCTGGTAGGCGCCCATGATTCTCTGGATTTCCTCGGGTGAGCGTCCGGGGTCCTCCGGCTCTCCGGGCTCCTCGGCGGCGACGGGTTCCCCGGTGCGCAGGGGCTCGGCCAGGTTCGCCTGGGGCACCCGGACGGGAAGACCGGACGGTGTGGTGGACATGTCGGGCACGGGTGAGTGGTCCTCCGGCTCGGTCGGTGCGGGATCGCCGCCGCCGTCGCGGGCGGCGTCCCCGGGGGAGCGTGCCCCGTCCGCGGGGGCGGCGTCGTCCCGCGCGGAGGGGGCGTCGGCGCCGTCGCCCGCGGCGTCGGCGCCCGACGGTTCGGGGGAGCGCGGCCCGGCAGCCGGCGCCGGCGTCGACGCCGGCGCCGGCGCGAGCTCGCCGGCCTCCCTGATGCGCGACTGGATCTCGTCTCCTCCGGCGTCGACGGCGGTCTCGCGCCGCCGCCGGACGGACCGTCCGGTCTCGTCGTGTGCCGTGGCCGCCCGCCGGGGCGGCTCCGCGGTGCCGCGCGCTCGTTCGCGGCGACCCCGGCGGACGACGGGGACACGGCGGTCGGCCCGGCACGGGGTGATCGGTGTCTCGGCCGGGCGGGCGGCCCGGGTGGCGCGCTTCCGTGCCACGGACGGCTCCCACCCGCCGCCGAGGGGGACGTGAGCGGCGCAGGCCCACGGCACGGCCGCCGACGCGAGCGGCGCGACGCTTCCGCGGGCCGGGTGAGGACTCGGCGGCCTGTTCCTCTGACGAGGGAGAAGGCGCAGCATCGGGTCGTACCTCGGGTCTCAAACGACTGGGGGGTCGGGATGTGGCCTCCGCTGCGGACGACGCACCGGACGGTGGAACCCACAAACCACTTCCAGCACACTAGCAACGTCAGCCATACCGGCAATGTGAAATGTCATCCTCGTGATGCCGGATTTTTTCGGGAGCCGTCCGAACTGGCCTGATCCTTCTGTGGCGACAATCACTTGAAACCGGCGGCGCGGTGCAGTCCGCCGTGGTGCGTCATGCGCACCGCTGAATGCTCCGCGGAATTGACTGTGGCTTCTGACTTCGGACGTCCTCCGCTCGGTATGGGAGCGTTCCCGCCTTTCGGGCGTCACCCGCGCGTGCCGGCCGGGGCCGACCCGCCCGGTCCGGGGTCGAACGGCCGACGTTGACGGGAGCCGGCTCCTCTCGCCTTGGTGACGCGCGGGTCGAACGGCTCGGGGCTGGTCGGACCGACGGCAGAGGTGGGCGGCAGGATCGATCCGCCCCTCTCCTGGAGCTTGGTGATGACCTCGTCCTCACATGCCGTCCTGAGGGTGCACCTGCCCGCGGGGACGTGCTCGGGACCTCACGGCCGATCCGCTCGGTGCGCACGGTCGTGGTGTAGTCGCTCCGGGACGGTGCGTGCCGCCTGTCGTGTCGTCGTGCGGCCGGCCTCGACGTCCGGGTGCTCAGTGAAGTCGGGGAGGCAAGGGCTGTGCCGCCGCCTCCCACGTCCCAGGCCTGGCGCGTCGTTGGTGATCTGCTGATCGGTGTCGCCGCGGGACCTGCGATGCGGCAGTCTGTGCCCTTGTCGGTGCGGGTGCCGGATTTCGGATGTTGCGGTCCTCCCCGCGGTGGGAAAAGGGCGTTGCCGAGAGCCGTGTCCCGACCGCGCGGTCCGCCACCGTCGCGTCCTCGACGCTGATCGGTCCCATCGGGGAACAGGCCGGAATGATCTTGGTGCTCCCCGTGCGGTCCGGGCCCCCGTCCCGGAGGCCCGTGCCAAGGAGATCATGACCGTCTGGACGGCCTGCGGGCCTCGGAGAGGTGTCGGCGATCGCGATGCGCCCGGTCGTGGACACCGAGTTCGAGCAGGTGCGTCCGGGCACGGCCCATCGGGGAATCGTCGAGAATTCGGAGTTCGAAATGATCGGCTGTTTGAATCTGGTCTGGTATGGACGCCACTGATATTGAGGGAGGGATCGCACCCGTGTGCAGTTTCGGGAGCGGCTTCGGTCGGGGGGATTGGTATATCGGCCGACCCCTATCTCGTTGGGCCATCCGTTGGCGAGCGGGTGACGTGCTCCGGGCGCGTCATCACGGGACGGGTGGCCGGCGCGCCCCATGCGGTGGGGATGGTGCGGGGCTCGGGCGCGGCGTCGGCCCCGCACGGCGGGACGGTCGGCGTGCGCCGGTCGGCGGGTCGCGAGCGGCCACGAGCGGCGGCCGAGCGCCGTCCTCGACGCGCGAAGACCCGCGAATTGGTGCGAACTGGAGTCGCCGAGGGATCGCCCGCAGGTCCGGACGGAAATCCGATCAAAAATTCCGGCACCGTGCCCGGCCGGGAGCATCCGAATGATCGTGACTGCCATCCGATGCCCGTCGGGACGTCAACTGCTCGGTAACGTTGCAACTTCGTTGCTCTTCGACTGTTCGTCTATTAGTGCACGAGACTTCGCTTGAGAAGCCATTTGTTTCTCGTTTGAATATGCGACATCCCCTAAACGGGGAAAATCGGGTGAGTGCAACCGCGACCTCGGTTGTGAATACGGTTGCGGGCGACCATGAAATCCGTCCATGGCTGGGAAGGCAAGGCCCGCCGATATTCGAGTCGACTGGCGAGCGAGGTTCGGTGCTGAGTTCGTGCGCAATGGCGGGTGTCCTGAAAAAAGAACTGCAGTCCGCTCGCGATTTCGACTCGGGCCTGAGTACACGTCGGCGGCAGCCGGGTCGGAACGAGTGAAGGGTTTTGCCTGACGCCGCTCGTGGGGACTCGACCGGCCGGCTCGGCGGGGTCGGCGCCTCGCGTGGCCGATGTGGACGGGGGAGCGCCTGGGAGGGGCCGCGATCCTTGGGC
>DATCLF010000042.1:0-13289 GCA_036564055.1 Spirillospora sp. | reverse complement strand
CGCAGCAGGTCCCAGCACTGGTCGAGCGCCACCTCCAGCTGCCGGAGCCGCTGCCGTGCCTGCTCGCCGTCGGTTTCGGCGCGCTCATGCGCGGTGCGCAGCGCGTGCTCCTCTTCAATCAGATCGTTGATGCGGTCTAGGATCGCCTTCTCGTCCATGAAACGGCTCCCGATGGTGTTTTCCCGGCCGGTGGGGTTCAGAAGGTGCCGACAGATGAGAGCCTGGCATATACGGGGCCGCCCCCGGTAGCGGCGCCCCCGGCCAGAGGCGAGGAGCGGATGACGGTCTGGCGGACCACCGACGGTGAGGGCGGCCCGGAGTCCGGGGGGCGGGCGTCCCCGCACTACGACCTCGTCGAACACGCCACGGCGCTGCTGCGCGTCGCCTCCTCCTCGTCCTCCCCGTGGCTGCGGATCGCGGGGGAGATCGACGTGTCGAACGCCCGCGACGTGACGCGCGCCGTCACCGCCGTCCATGACCGGGCGCCCGGAGACGTCCACGTCGACCTGGACGGCGTCGTGTTCATGGACGTCGCCGGGATGCGCGCCTTCGCCCTCGCCGCCCGTGACCTGCACGCCCGCGGCCACATGCTCGTCCTGCACCGGGTCTCGTCCCACATCGACCGGCTCTTCGGCCTGATCGGCTGGAGCGCCGCCCCCGGCCTGCAGATCCACTGCCGTCCCCGCGCCTGACGGTCATCGGACCATCACGTCCCTTCCAACCGCCCGCAAAGGACGCCCGCGATGGTGGAAATGACCATTTATGAGGCGGTTTGTCCCCCCTGGAGGGCGGTTAGAGGACAGGCACAACTCTCTACGTCGGAGGGGGGAACCGATGGTTAGGCGCAGGGGGCGGCCCGCTCCGCCGGAGCCCGGCGAGCAGGCGGGCGCGACGCCCACCGAGGGGGCCGCGCCGGCAGAGCCCCGAAGAGACCTGCCCCGAGGGGACATGACCCGGGGGGGCATGTCCCGGGAAGGCGTCCGCGAGCGGGGTGAGCACGCGATCTGGGAGGACCGGACACGGGTCGTCCTGTCGCCGATCGCCGCGCCGTCCATCCTCGGGCTGTTCGGGCTCGCCGCCTCGTTCATGATGGTCGGCGCCTGGCAGGCCGACTGGTACGGCAACGCACTGACGCCGCTGATCCTGTGGCCGTTCGTGCTCACGTTCGGCGGCATCGCGCAGTTCGTGGCCGCGATCTGGTCCTACCGGGCGCGCGACGGGGTCGCGACCGCGATGCACGGCGCGTGGGGCGCGTTCTGGCTGGCGTTCGGCCTGCTGTTCTTGCTGATCAGCATCGGCGCGTTCCCGACCGTCCTGACACCCGTGATCGGGGCGGAGAACCCCGGGTTCGCGTTCTGGTGGGTCGGGCTCGCGGTCATCACCGGACTGGGCGCGATCGCCGCGCTCGGGCAGAACCTGGGCATGACCGCCGTCCTGGCGACCCTGGCCGTCGGCGCCGGGTTCAGCGCGGCGGGATGGTTCGCGCCGTCCGAGTGGTCCCTCAACCTCGGCGGATGGCTGTTCGTCGTCTCCGCGGTCCTGGCCCTGTACACGGCCGCCGCGATGATGTTCGAGGCGACCTTCGGACGGACGATCCTCCCGCTCGGCAAGGTCCGTGCCCCGGCCGAGAACGTGCCCGGCCACAAGGCCGCCCCGCCGCTGGAGTACGCCGAGGGGCAGCCCGGCGTGAAGAGCGGCCAATGATCTTCGGCGTGTCGGCTTGACATTCCCGTTGCCCTATCCTGGAGCGGTCGTGACGGTCGTCCCGGGAGGGAGCGGGAATGTCATCTGCCGTACGGCGGACGTGGAGGCGTCTCGTCCACGCCTACCACCGGCTGTGCGCCCGCGACGACGCCGTGACCCACGGTTTCTCCGTCCCCGACGGCGTCTGGGCCTGCGAGCGCTGCCACCAGCCCCACCTGGAGCTCTCCACGCTCCTGCACCACGTGCGCACCGAGCATCCCTGACCCCCTGAGGTCCCGCGTGCCGCCGACCCTTTAGGCTCTGGGGCGACGGAGGGGGTTGCCATGGAGCGGATGCGCACCGAGATCGCCGCGTGGGAGCAGACCGTCCGGTCGACGCTCGCCCTCGCCGCGACGTTCGACGACGCCGACTGGGACCGGCCGACCGAGTGCCCCGGCTGGACGGTCAAGGACCAGGTCTCCCACCTCGTCGGCATCGAACGCGACCTGCTCGGCGATCCCCCGCCCGACGTCGAGGTCCCCGAGTTCGAGCACCTGCGCAACGACTTCGGCCGGTCGCTGGAGAGGGCGGTGCATGTCCGCCGTCCCGTCCCCGGCCCGAGGGTGGCGGAGGAGCTGGCCGAGGTCCTCGAACGTCGCCTCGCCCAGCTGCCCGGCATCGATCCCGACGGCTCCGTGCGCCTGCCGGACGGCAGGGACGGCACCTACGCCCTGCTCATGAAGGTCCGCGCGATGGACTGCTGGACGCACGAGCAGGACATCCGCCGCGCGGTCGGCCGTCCCGGCAACCTCGACGGCCCGGCCGCGCGCTGCTTCTGGGAGCTGCTGAGCCGGGCTCTGCCCATGGTCGTGGCCCGCCGCGCCAAGGCCGCCCCCGGCCAGACCGTCGAGTTCAAGATCTCCGGCCCGCTCGCGTTCGACGTCGCCGTCCGCGTCGACGACGACGGCCGCGGCGGCTTCGTCGACCCCGGGGACGGGGCCGGGGGGCCGACCACGGAACTGGCCATGGAATGGGAGACCTACGTCCGCCTCGCCGCCGGGCGCGCCGGCCCCGACGCGGTGACCGTCCGCACGTCCGGCGACCGGGATCTGGCGGCCCGTGTCCTGGCGTCCATGGCCGTCACCCCGTAGGAACACGTTCTATCTCCACTCCGGGTCTGCGCAGGTCACCCGGACGATCGAGCATTGCCCCATCTGACCTGGCCTTACTTGGGGCTTCCCAGGAAACCAAGCGATTGCTACATTCCGGGTAACAAGAATTGATTTCAGTCTTGTGCCAGGAGGTCCGATGAGCCAGGCCGCCACCACCGGGCACGGACCGGCCACGCGTCGCGAGTCGCCGCCGTCGATGATCGAGCGGATGACCCTGATCCTGGACGCGTTCAACGGGCCGACCGCCCGCCTGACCCTGGAGGACGTCGCCCGCCGCACCCGGCTCCCGCGCTCCACCGCTCACCGGATCCTCGACCAGCTCGTCAAGCAGCGCTGGCTCGCGCACCACTCGTTCGGCTACGGGCTCGGCCCGCGCGCCCTCGGCCTCGGCGGACGCGACGGCGGGCACGCCAAGATCCGCGAGGCGGCCGCGCCGCATCTGCACGAACTCCAGGTCACGACCGGGCTCGTCGCCCACCTCGCCGTGCTCGACGGCGCCGAGGTGCTCTACCTGGACAAGCTCGGCGGGCGGCTCGCCTCGTCCGTCCCGTCCCGGGTCGGCGGACGCGCCCCCGCGCACTGCACCGCGCTCGGCAAGGCGATGCTGGCGTGGCTGGAGCCCGAGCGGGTGGACGCGCTCCTCGGCGGCGGCATGAGCCGGCTCACCAGCCGCACCATCGGCGAGCTCGACACCCTGCACCAGGAGCTGCACCGGATCCGGCAGCGCCGCGGCCTGGCCTTCGAACGCGGTGAGGCGTTCCCCGGCATCGCCTGCGTCGCGGCCGCGGTGCGCGGGCCCGAGGGACCGGTGGCCGGAATCTCCCTGGTCGGCGACATCCGCACCCCGCTGGAGAACGTCGCCCCGCTCGTGGTCACCGCAGCGCGCGAGACGTCGCAGACCCTGTTCCCCGGTTCGGCCCCCGGCACCGGGCGCACGGGCGGACGCGCCCGCCGCGGCGCGACCGCCGGGTCCCGGGGCGCGACATGGTCGC
Organism: Spirillospora sp.; assembly: GCA_036564055.1. Lineage (GTDB taxonomy): Bacteria > Actinomycetota > Actinomycetes > Streptosporangiales > Streptosporangiaceae > Spirillospora. The sequence goes on along the minus strand of DATCLF010000042.1, from coordinate 9,442 downwards.
CCGAGACGATGAACCGGCTGCTCGCCGTCGACGGCCGCGACTGGATGTGACGGGACGCGACCGACGACGGGACAGGCCGGTCAGCCCCAACCCCACCGGTCGCCGAGGCCCCAGGGGTCCGGGGCGATCGGGGCGTCCGGCTCCGAGATGCCGAACCGGCTGCGGAAGAACACCATCGGCCGCCGCCACGCGCCGTCGCGGACCTCGTGCCGCTCCACCGCGAGGACCCGTCCGATGACCACCTCGTGGTCACCGGCCTCGTGCACGTCGTGCACGACGGCGTGAACGTGGAGCAGGACGTCCGGCAGCGCCGGCGTTCCCCACTCCGACAGCTCCCACTCCAGGCCCCGGAACTTCGCGCCCCGGCGCGAGCCGAACCGTTCGCACAGGTCGCGCTGCTCCTCGGCGAGCACGTTCACGCAGAACCGTCCCGCCGCGCGGATCCGCGGCCACGACCGGCCCCGCTTGTCCGCGCAGAACAGGATCAGCGGCGGCTCCAGCGACACCGAGGCGAACGACTGGCAGGCGAACCCGACGGGCTCGCCGTCGTGCAGGGCGGTGACCACGGTGACACCGGTGGCGAACTCCGCCATCGCCTTGCGGAACTCTGCGGGAGCGGGGGCCGCGTCCTCGGTCGCGGAGCGTCCGTTGGCGGGAAGCCCGGCGGAGGATCCGGTGTCGGGGAGTCCGGTGGCGGAGGGCGCCGGCTCGGCTGGCATCTGTTCACCTCGGTGTCGGTGCGGCTCGGTCCCTGACGTTAACAACGTGCCCCGCGAACAAAATCCATCGCCCGGCGCAGCCGCGGCCCGGCCGCGTCCCGGTGAGCGGAAGCGGACGCCTCGGCGGCGGCGCGGGCTCCGCGCCGGGACGCGCGTCCCGCTGATCGGGATCGGCGGGGTGACCTCGGCTCCCCGCCGATTACGTTCCGGACAGGCCACCGTCGAAGGATCGGGAGATCATGCCTGCGGAGCTGACCCACGAGTCGACCCTGCGCGAACTCGCCACCGACCGGGGCGTGCTGCGCTACCACGAGGCGGGCGAGGGCCCGCCCCTGCTGATGCTGCACGGCTCCGGTCCCGGCGTCACGGGGTGGCGGAACTTCCGCGGCAACCTCCCCCGGTTCGCCGAGCACTTCCGGTGCCTGGTCCTGGAGTTCCCCGGGTTCGGGGTGAGCGACCCGACCGACGAGCACCCGATGCTCGCCGCGGGAGGCGCGATCGGCCGGTTCCTCGACGGCCTCGGTCTCGACCAGGTCGACGTGATCGGCAACTCGATGGGCGGCATCATCGGCGCGCAGTTCGCGCTGCGGCGCCCGGAGCGGGTCCGCCGCCTGGTCACGGTCGGCGGACTCGGCGGCAACCTGTTCAGCCCGAACGCCAGCGAGGGCATCAGGCTGCTGGTGGAGTTCACCGACGACCCGACCCGCGAACGCCTCGTCCGATGGCTGCGGGCCATGGTGCACGACCAGCGGCTCATCACCGAGGAGCTGATCGAGGAGCGCTGGCGGCAGGCCACCGACCCCGCCACCCTCGCCGCCGCCCGCCGCATGTACGGGTCGAAGGCGATGGCCGCGCGCGCGAAGGCGATGGCGCAGTCGGACGAACCCCCGTACTGGGCGATGCTCCACAAGCTGAAGGCGCCGACGCTCATCACGTGGGGACGCGACGACCGGGTCAGTCCTCTCGACATGGTCCTCGTGCCGATGCGGACGATCCCCGACGTCCAGGTGACCATCTTCCCCAACTGCGGGCACTGGGTGATGATCGAGCAGAAGGACGCGTGGGAGAGCGCCGTCCTCGCCTTCCTCACCAGGAAGGACGAGGCGAGATGAGCGCAGCGAACCGGGGGGAGCGGGGGGTCGTCCCCCCGCATGAGGCGGGCCGCGAGACCTGGGACCACGAGTTCGACCTCGTCATCGTCGGCAGCGGCGGAGGCGGGATGACCGCCGCGCTGACCGCCCACGACGCGGGGATCAGCGCGCTCATCGTGGAGAAGGGAAAGAAGTTCGGCGGCTCCACCGGCCTGTCGGGCGGCGGCATCTGGATCCCGAACAACCCGACGCTGCGGGCGCACGGCCACAACGACAGCCGCGAGTCGATCCGCCGCTACCTCGACCTCCTCACGCGGGGACGCGTCCCCGCGGCACGGCTCGACGCGTTCGTCGACAACGGCCCCGCCGCGATGGAACTGCTGTGCAAGAGCCGGTGGATGAAGTTCTTCTGGACGAAGGGCTACTCCGACTACCACCCCGAGCTGGAGGGCGGCCGTCCGCTCGGCAGGTCCATCGAGGCCAAGCCGTTTGACACCCGCAAGCTCGGCGAGGACGAGAAGTACCAGCGGCCGAACAACATGAAGGGCCCCCTCGGCCTGTGGGTGACCGCGAAGGACTACCACGACCTCGCGATGGCGAAGCGCACCTGGGCGGGCCGGCGCGCCTCGCTGGTCGCGGCCTGGCGGGTGTCGTCGAACCTGATCCGCCGCCGCCACATGGCGACCGGCGGGCGGGCCCTCGTCGCGCGGATGCGGATGGCGCTGAAGGACGCCGGCATCCCGCTCTGGCTGCAGACCGCCATGACCGAGCTCGTCACCGACGACCGCGGCCGCGTGGTCGGGATCGTGGCGGCGCGGCGGGACGGCACGACGATGCGGATCCGCGCCCGCCGGGGCGTCCTCCTGGCGACCGGCGGATTCGACCACAACCAGGAGATGCGCGACAAGTACCTCCCGGAGGGAGGCCGGGCCGACTTCGGGATGGGCGCCCGCGAGAACACCGGCGACGGCATCCGCGCCGGCATCGCCCTCGGCGCGGCGGTCGACCTCATGGACGACGCGTGGTGGATGCCCGCCGTCCGGCACCCGGCCGGCGCGACGATCCCGCTGGTGTCCGAGCGCGCCATCCCCCGGCAGGTCATCGTGAACTCCGGGGGCAGGCGGTTCACCAACGAGGCGGCGCCGTACGTGAACTTCGTCCACGACCAGCTCGAAGGCGGCCACATCCCCGCGTGGTTCGTGATGGACGCCAAGGCCCGCGCCCGGTACCCGTTCGCGCAGATCCTGCCGGGCGCCCCGATCCCGAAGGCGTTCTTCGAGGCGGGCGTCGCGTTCCGGGCCGACACCCTCGCCGGGCTCGCCGAGCAGATCGGCGTCCCGGCCGACGCCCTCGCCGACACCGTCGAGACGTTCAACGGGTACGCGCGCGACGGCAAGGACCCCGACTTCGGCCGCGGCGACTCCGCCTACGACCGCTACTACGGCGACCCGAACCTGAAGAACCCGAACCTGGACGTCATCGACACCCCGCCGTACTACGCGTTCCGGCTGGAGGTCGGGGACCTCGGCACCAAGGGCGGCCTGGTGTCCGACGAGCACGCACGCGTGCTGCGCGAGGACGGCTCGGTCATCGAGGGCCTGTACGTGACGGGCAACTCCTCGGCGTCGGTGATGGGCAACGAGTACGCGGGGCCGGGCGCGACGATCGGCCCGTCCATCGTGTTCGGCTACATCGCGGCCCGGCACGCCGCCACCGCGGGGGAGACGGCGGGGGAGAAGACCGCCGGGAAGGCCGCCGAGGGGTCATGACGGCGCTCAAGGCGCGGGTGGTGGAGGTCGTCAAGGAGACGGCCGACGCGCATTCGCTCGTCCTCGAACCCGCCGAGGGCGACCGGGACCGGTTCTCCTATCGGCCCGGGCAGTTCCTCACGATCCGGATCCCGTCGGGGAACGGCTGGGCGGCGCGGTGCTACTCGCTGTGCAGCTCCCCGCTCACCGACGACCGGCCCAAGGTGACCGTCAAGCGGGTCGAGGGCGGTCTCGGATCCAACTGGATCTGCGACAACGTGACGGCGGGCGACGTGCTGGAGGTGCTGCGGCCCGCGGGCACGTTCACCCCGTCCTCGCTGGACGACGACCTGCTCCTCGTCGCGGGCGGCAGCGGCATCACCCCGGTGATGTCGATCCTCAAGTCGTGCCTGGCCGGGGGGACGGGGAAGGTCGCCCTCGTCTACGCCAACCGGGACGAGCGGTCGGTCATCTTCGCCGACGAGCTGAGAGAGCTCACCGAGCGGCATCCCGACCGGCTCACCGTCGTCCACGTGCTGGAGACGGTGCAGGGCCTGCCGACACCCGCCTTGCTCCGCTCACTGGCCGGCCCCTACACCGGGCGGCAGGCGTTCGTGTGCGGCCCGGAGGCCTTCATGGACGTGGCCGCCGCCGCGCTCACCGGCCTTGGCGTCAAGGTCCACGTCGAGCGCTTCTTCTCCCTGGAGGGCGACCCGTTCGAGAACCCGGGGGCCGCCGACGAAACCTCGACTGAGAACGACACCGACACCGACACCGACGCCGAGGTCGAGGTCGAGATCGACGGGGAGACCCGGACGGTGCCGTGGCCGGCGTCCGAACGGCTCCTCGACGCGCTGCTGCGCGCCGGAGTCGACGCGCCGTTCTCCTGCCGGGAGGGCAACTGCTCGGCGTGCGCCTGCGTGGCGCTGGAGGGGGAGGTCACGCTGGACGCCAACGCGGTCCTCGACGACCAGGATCTCGCCGACGGCCTCATCCTCGCCTGTCAGGCGAGGCCGGTCACCCGCCGGCTGAAGATCACCTATGACGGCTGACGACACATCACGGGAGACAGGCGATGGCGAACCGCGTGCTCGACACGATCATGGAGAGGGCGGACCAGATCCGCGAGCTCGGGCCCGTGAACGAAAGGCTCGGCCGGCTCGACGACAAGGCCGCCACGCTGCTGCGCGACGCGGGGGTGATCCGGCTGCTGCAGCCGCAGGAGCACGGCGGTCTCGAGGTCCACCCGCGCGAGTTCGCCGAGACGGTGATGGGGATCGCGGCCCTCGATGGCTCCACCGGATGGATCGCCGGCATCGTCGGCGTCCATCCGTGGGAGATGGCCTACGCCGACCCGAAGGTGCGCGAGGAGGTCTGGGGCGAGGACCCCGACACGTGGATCGCGTCCCCGTACGCGCCCATGGGCATCGCCCGGCCGGTGGACGGCGGGTACATCTTCAACGGGCGCTGGCAGTTCTCTTCCGGCACCGACCACTGCGACTGGATCTTCCTCGGCGGGATGGTCGGCGACGACGAGGGGAAGGTCGCGCAGCCGCCGCGGTCGCTGCACCTCATCCTGCCGCGCTCCGACTACGAGATCGTCGAGGACTCCTGGAACGTCGCCGGGCTCCAGGGCACGGGCAGCAAGGACATCATCGTCAGGGACGCGTTCGTCCCCTCCTACCGGACGCTGGAGTACTCCAAGGTCGTGGACGGCACCGCGCCGCGCGAGGCGGGCCTCACCAACCCGACCTACCTGATGCCGTTCTCCTGCGTGTTCCCGCTCGGCATCTCCGCCGCCGTCATCGGCATCACCGAGGGCGCGCTGTACCACCACCTCGCCTACCAGCGCGACCGCGTCCAGATCACCGGCACGAAGATCAAGGACGACCCGTACGTGCTGTACGCGATCAGCGAGGCGGCCGAGGAGATCAAAGCGTCCCGGACGGCGCTGCTCGACAACTGCTCCCGCATGTACGACATGGTCGCCTCGGGGCACGTTCCGACGTTCGCGGAACGGGCGGCCGGGCGCCGCACCCAGGTCCGCGCCGCATGGCGGGCGGTGCAGGCGATGAACGAGATCGTCGTCCGGTCCGGCGGGAACGCGATGCGCACCGACAACCCCATCCAGCGGTTCTGGCGCGACGCGCACGTGGGCCTCGCCCACGCGATCCACGTGCCGGGAGCGGTGTACCACGTCTCCGCCCTGACCGACCTGGACATCGAACCCCCGCAGGGCCCGATGCGCTCCATGATCTGACCCCGCCTCCATTCAGCCGAGACCGACACTCAGCCGAGACGGACACTCCGCCGAGACAGACGCAGCGAAGGGATCGAGGACAGTGACGCAGATCCGAGGGCTGGGCTACCTGAAGGTCCAGACCCGGCACATCGAGCGCTGGCGTGAGTTCGCCCTCGACGGGCTCGGGTTCGCCGAAGGCTCCGGACCCGACCCGGACGGCCTGTACCTGCGGATGGACGAACGCCGGTCCCGCCTGCGGGTGTTGCCGGGCGACGCGGACCGGGTGCTCGCCGTCGGCTGGGAGGTCCGCGACCAGTACGCGCTCGCCGCCGTCCGCGAGGCCGTCGAGAAGTCCGGGACGCCCGTGACGACCCTGACGCCCGACGAGGCGGCCGAACGCGACGCCGAGGAGGTCATCGCGTTCACCGACCCGGGCGGCACCCCCGTCGAGGTGTTCTTCGGCCCCGTCCTCGACCACAGCCCCGTCCGCACCGGGTTCGCGCAGAAGTTCGTCACCGGGCCGCTGGGCATGGGCCACGTCGTGCTGCCCACCCCGAAGTTCGCCGAGACGACCGCGTTCTACACCGAGGTGCTCGGGTTCCTGCCGCGCGGCGCGATGAAGGTCGGCGGCGGACCCGTCCGCATCCGCTTCCTCGGCGTGAACCAGCGGCACCACAGCCTCGCGATCTGCCCCGCCCCCCACGACGGCGACCCGGGCCTCGTCCACCTGATGGTCGAGGTCGACGGCCTCGACGCGGTCGGCATCGCGCTCGACGCCGTCACCGCGAAGGGCTTCTCGATCTCCTCCACCCTCGGCCGGCACACCAACGACAAGATGGTCTCGTTCTACGTCCGGGCGCCCGGCGGCTGGGACGTCGAGTACGGCTGCGAGGGCATGCTCGTCGACGAGACCTTCTACACCGCCGAAGAGATCACCAAGGACAGTTACTGGGGCCACGACTGGTCCGGCTCCGAGCCGCTCGCGGCGTTCACGCCGCCGACGAAGGGCTGACGCCGGTGGCGAGACCTTCGGTGGAACCGGTCCCCGCCGCCGAGGCGGACCCCGACCACGAGTGCGACGTGCTGGTGGTCGGCTTCGGGGCCGCCGGCGCGGCGGCGGCGTACGAGGCCTCGGCGGCGGGCGCGGACGTCCTCGTCCTGGAGCGGTCGAGCGGCCCCGGCGGGACGTCCGCGCAGTCCGGCGGGGAGCTGTACCTCGGCGGCGGCACCCGGGTGCAGAAGGCGTGCGGCTTCGACGACACCCCCGACGAGATGTTCGCCTTCCTCCGGGCGGCGCTCGGCCCGCACGCCGACGAGGAGAAACTGCGGCTGTACTGCGACGAGAGCGTCGAACACTTCGAGTGGTTCCGCGAGCGCGGCGTCCCGTTCAAGGAGAGCCTGTTCGACGCGCCCGGCTGGATGCCGCACACCGACGACGGGCTGATGTGGCTCGGCGAGAACGCCTGGCCGTACAACACGATCGCCGAGCCCGTCCCGCGCGGGCACCGCCCGCGGGCGCCGATGTTCGCCGGCGGGATCCTGATGGAGAAACTGGTCGCGGCCGCCGCCGGAGCGGGCGCCGTCACCCACGAGGACACCTGTGCCACGAACCTCGTCGTGGACGACGACGGCCGCGTGACCGGTGTCATCGCACGCAGATTCACCGAACGGGTCGCCTACCGGGCGCGCAGAGGCGTCATCCTCACCTCCGGCGGGTTCGTCGACAACGAGGAGATGCTCGCCGACCACGCGCCGGTGCTGCTCGGGCACGACAAGCTCAGCGACGGCACCAGCGACGGGTCCGGCATCCGGATGGCGGCCGCGCTCGGCGCCGCGACCCGCCGCATGGCGACGGTGGAGATCGCACTCACCGCCAACCCCGCCGTCATCTGCCGGGGCATGCTCGTGGACGGCCTCGGCCGCCGGTTCATCAACGAGGACGTCTACCCGGGCCTGTTCAGCCACCGGGCCGTCCGGCACCGGCCAGGCCCCTACTGGGCGATCATCGACGAGGCCGGGTGGGACGAGATCGGCGAGCAGGACCTGTGGGGCGTCCACCCCAAGCACGCGGCCGAGACGCCCGCGGAGCTGGAAGAGTCCCTCGGCCTGCCGCCCGGTTCCCTGGAGCACACGATCGAGATCTACAACCGGCACGCGGAGAAGGGCGAGGACCCCTACTTCCACAAGGACCCCCGCTGGCTGCGTCCCCTGAAGGGACCGTTCGCGGCGATCGACCCGCGCGACGGGTTCTTCGGCGCGGGCAGGCACGGCGCCGGGACCGGCGTCGGCGGATTCACCCTCGGCGGCCTCGACACCACCGTGGACGGCGAGGTCCGCAACCACTCCGGCCGGCCGATCCCCGGGCTGTACGCGGCGGGACGCGCGGCCTCCGGCATCCACGGCGAGGGCTACATCAGCGGGACGTCCCTCGGTGACGGCACGTTCTTCGGCCGTCGTGCCGGACGTGCAGCCGCCGTGCAGTGACCAGGTGCGGTGACCCGGCGCACTTATGAGAGGGGGCCGATGCGCGCGCTGCAGGACGACCGGCCGGACCGCGAGATCACGTTCGCCGAGCTCGTCGCGGACCGCGCGGACGACGACCGCCCGGGGCTGAGCTACGAGGACGCGTCCTGGACGTGGCGCGAGGTCGTCGAGGAGGCCCGCCGCCGCGCGCACCTGGCGCTTTCGGCCGGCGGACACGTCGGTCTCTTCCTGGAGAACGGTCCAGAGCACCTGTTCTGGCTCCTGGGGGCGGCGCTGGCCGGCGTCCCGGTCGTCGAGCTGAACCCGACCCGGCGGGGTCCGGACCTGGCCCGCGACGTCGCCCACACCGACTGCGCGCTCCTCGTCACGGAGCCGTCCCGGGAACCGCTGCCGGACGGCTCGGCGGACCTCCCGCGCCTCACGATCGACACCCCCGCCTACGCCGACCGTCTGGCGACGGCCGCCCCGGCGGAGATCCGCCCGGTCGCAGCCAAGACGATCTTCTCCCTGGTCTTCACGTCGGGAACGACGTCGGCGCCCAAAGCGGTGATCTGCACCCAGGGCAGGCTCGGCCGGATCGCCGTCCAGCAACGCGACCGCCGTTCGCTCACCCGCGACGACGTGTTCTACGTGGCCATGCCGATGTTCCACTCGAACGCGCTGATGGCGGGCATCGCCCCGGCCGTCGCGACCGGCGGGCGCATCGTGCTCCGCCGCAGGTTCTCGGCTTCGGGATTCCTCCCCGACGTCCGCCGCTACGGCGTGACCTTCTTCAACTACGTCGGCAAGCCCCTCAGCTACATCCTCGCAACCCCGGAGAAACCAGACGACGCCGACAACACTCTCCGCATCGCGTTCGGCAACGAGGCGAACGAACGCGACATCGCCGAGTTCGCCCGCCGCTTCGGCTGCACCGTCATCGACGCCTACGGCTCCAGCGAGGGCGAGATCCGCCTGAACCGCGTCCCCGGAACGCCGCCGGGATCGCTGGGCGTCGCCGAGGCCGGGACCATCGTGGTCGACCCCGAGACGCTTCGGGAATGCCCGCCCGCCGAGTTCGACGAGAACGGCACGCTCCTCAACCCCGACGAGGCGATCGGCGAAATCGTCGACACGCGTGGTGCGGCCAAGTTCGAGGGCTACTACAAGAACCCCGAG
>DATCLF010000041.1:0-20380 GCA_036564055.1 Spirillospora sp. | reverse complement strand
ATGTCATCGACAGCACGGAGAAGCGTCCGGAGCTGCGGGGCCACAGCATCGTCGTCGCGCCCGCGTCCTTCGTCGAGAAGCATCCGGAGTTCCCCAAGGTGTGGCGCGCCGCGACCGACACCGCCGCGAAGGCGGCCCTCGCGGACTGGAAGGGCTTCCTCGCCTTCCACGCGAAGAACCGCGGCTACTCGGTGGAGATCACCACGAAGGCGGCCCGGAAGGACCAGTACTCGGCGGCGCAGCTGAGCCCCGAGCTGCTGAAGGGATTGGAGGACACCAAGACGTTCCTGCTGCAGGAGAAGTACATCAAGGACGACTTCGAGATCGACGACTGGGTGAGTTGACGGGCTCCTCCTCCGCCGGAGCCGTCGGGGTGGCACCGGCCGGCGGAGGAGGTGTCCGCGCGGCCCGCCCGTCCTCCGCGGGCGGGCGGGCCAGCGCGGCGAGACGGCGGGCCATCCGCGCGGCGGCGTCCCGCAGCTCGGGGGGATCCAGCACCTCCGCCTCGAACCCGAGCCGGGCGATGTGCGCGGCGAGCCAGCCCAGGTCGTCGCCGCCGGCGACGAGCAGGCAGCAGCCGTCGCGGTCGTCTTCGACGCGTCCCACCTGGGGCGGGACGAGGTCCCTGACCTGCTCCGGGGAGGCGTGCACCCGGACCCGCGCGAGGTACCGGTAGGGCGACTCGGTCACGGACCGCTGCACGTAGGCGACGGGGTCGGGATGCTCTCTCGGCCGGAAGCGCCAGGTCGTCGCCGTGACGTCGCGCATGCGGTCGAGGCGGAAGGTGCGCCAGTCGTCGCGGTCGACGTCCCAGGCCATCAGGTACCAGCGGCGGCTGGTGACGACCATCCGGACCGGTTCGACGGTCCGGATGCGCTCCTCGCCGCCGCGGCCGGTGTACCGGAACCGGACCCGCACGGCGTCCCGGCAGGCGTGCGCGAGCGTCACCAGCACGTCGGCGTCGACCTCGGTGCCGGGCCCGAGGAGGGTGTCGGTTGCGCCGTGCACGGCCCGCACCTTGCCGCGCAGCCGGGGCGGCATCACCTGGTCGAGCTTGGCGAGCGCCCGCAGCGCCGCCTCGCCGGTCCCGGCGACCGTCCCGCCCGAGGCCGTCCGCAGCGACACCGCGGTCGCGATGGCCTCGTCGTCGTCCAGCAGCAGCGGCGGCAGCCGGGTTCCGGCCCCGAGCCGGTAGCCGCCGCCCACGCCCGAGGTCGCCTGGACGGGATATCCGAGCGCCCTCAGCCGCTCCACGTCCCGCCGGACCGACCGGTCGGTGACGCCCAGTTCGGCGGCGAGCTCGGCGGCGGTCCACGACGGCCGCCTCTGCAGCAGCCCCAGCAGCCGCAACACCCGTTCAACGGCCGTTTCACCGCCCACGACCCCCACCTTTCCACACTCAGCGGACACGTTCTGTCTGCCGAGTGTGGAAAGAACGCGTCGGGCATGACTGGGGGCTTGGACGACCGGGGCAACGTCGTCGGGTGCATACGGGGCCGCCTCGGCTGTATCCCGGTCTTCCGAGAACATGACCGGTACGGCAGCCGAGGCGGCCTGTGAGGAGCGTACAAGCCGGACGGATGGGACGCGTGCTCGTCTCCTCTGTGGTTCCAGGCGTCCCACGACGGAGACGGACGGCCGTGCGGGCGAGGAAGAACAGGCCCGCCAGCAGGTAGCAGTTCGCGGCGGGCAGCAGCAGGAGATGCCAGCCGGGCTGGAGCGGCGTGGCGACCCACGGTGTCAGCCACATGGGGGCGATGACGAAGAGCAGGTAGCCGCGGACCGCGTTCGCCCGGTGCCCGTCACGGATCAGCACCGCCAGCGCCGGGACGACCCACACCCAGTGGTGCGCCCACGAGATGGGGGAGACCATCAGCCCGGTGACGCCCGTGACCGCGGTGGCGGTCGGCCAGTCGCCGCGCCGTGCCCAGGCCGCGGCGACGACGAGCCCGACCGCCCCGATGACGATGGGAATGACGGTGTACCAGTCGCCCACCTCGGCCGTCCCCCGGAGGGTGCGGGTGAGAACGCCCAAGGGGGACTGGTTGCTGATGTACGGAACGCCCACGCGGGACGTGTCGTAGAAGGTGTGCAGCCAGTACAGGCGAGAGGCGTCCGGGGCGACGGCGTGGGCGAAAAGGGTGCAGACGGCGAAGGCGCCGGTGGCGGTGAGCACGTCCTTCGTCCGTCTCGTCACCAGGAGGAGGACGACGAAGATGCCCGGCGTCAGCTTGATCGCGGTCGCGACGCCGATGCCGACTCCGGCGGGACGCCCTTGAGAGACCCGCCGCATGTCGGCGAGGACGAGCGCCAGCAGGAACAGGTTGACCTGGCCCTGGAAGAACGAATGCCGGACCGGCTCCAGAACAAGCGCCGCCGCCACGACCGTCGTCAGCGGAATGGTCCGGCCGCTCATTCTCAGGGTCGTCGCGCAGGCCCACGCGAAAGCCGCCACTGAGGCCAGCTGCCACAGCAGACGAGCGAGAGTGAGCGGCACGTGGGATAAGGGAGTGAACAGGACGGCCATGAAAGGCGTGTTCGTGAACCAGTGGGCCGCGAGCTGCTCGTCGTACAGGCGCGTGCCGTCGGTGACGGCGTCTCCTCCCAGCCAGTAGATGCGGAAGTCCAGGGAGTCATAGACGAGGGAGAAGACCACGATCGCCAGAATTTCGACGGCAAGGAGGAATGACGGCCAGCGCTTCATGCGCACAAAGGGTGGCTGCGGGCATGAACGGCCGGCATCGTGCCACCGGACACTTTTCGAAGGGCCCCTTTAGCCCGTGGTATTAAGCCCGCGGGCCAATGTGCCGGTCAGGGCGACGCGGTTACGATCGGCGCATGTTCGCCCTGCAGCGGAGCCGGGTGCGCCGCCACGGCGCCTGGACGGTTCTGCTCTGGTGCGCTGCCGCCCTTTACCCCTTCGTCCTGTTCGTGACGGCGATGAAGGGGACGGATCAGCTCCTCGGCGTCGGACTCCTCGCGTCGGCGGTGCTCACCCTGGTGACCCTGGTCCTGCTGCCGCGGTATCCGCTCCCCGTCCACGCGATCCTGGTCGTCGCCTGGACGGCGGCCCTCGTGGAGATGCACAACGCGGTCGTCGCGGCGCTCCAGGTTCTGATCAGCGATCTCGGCGTCTGTGTCATCGCGGCGTTGCGCCCGCGCCGGATCTCGCTGCCCGTCGCCGCCGTGACGCTCGCCGTGCAGCTTCTTCCCCTGCTCGCCTTCCTGCCGCCGTCCACGATCGACATGCTGGTCGCGCCCGTGGTCCTGACCATGGCCGTCGCCGTCATGGCGGGCGACGCGGTCAGGGGCCGCCGCGCGCACGCCGAGGCGCTGCGCCGGCAGGCCACGGCGCAGGCCGTCGCCGCCGAGCGGCTCCGGATCGCACGCGAGCTGCACGACATGGTGGCCCACAGCATCGGCATCATCGCGATCCAGGCGGGCGTCGGCGGACGGGTGATCGACACGCAGCCCGCCGAGGCACGCCACGCGCTCAACGCCATCGAGGCCACCAGCCGCGAGACGCTGCTCGGGCTGAGAAGGATGCTCACCGCCCTCCGCAGGGACGACCCCGGTCCCGCGCCGCTCGGCCCGACCCCCGGTCTGGACGACCTGGACCGGCTGGCGGAGACCGTCGAGGACGCCGGCGTGAAGGTCGTCATCACCAGGCAGGGGGAACGCAGGCCCGTGCCTCCGGACGTGGACCTGTCGGCGTACCGGATCGTCCAGGAGGCGGTGACGAACGTCGTCCGCCACGCGGACACCGGCGAGTGTCGCGTCACCATCGGCTACGGAGACGAGGAACTGTCGATCGAGGTCGAGGACGACGGCCGCGGCGCCCTCCTCGGCGGGGACGACCTCGCGGCGGGGTTCGGCCTCGTCGGGATGCGGGAACGGGTCGGCCTGCTGCGCGGCGACTTCACCGCCGGGCCGCGTCCGGACGGGGGCTTTCGGGTGGCCGCGCGGATCCCGCTGCCGGTGGAGGGGACATGACGGTCCGCGTCGTCCTGGCCGACGACCAGCCGCTCGTGCGGGCGGGGCTGCGCGTCCTCATCGCCGACACCCCGGAGATGGAGATCGTCGGGGAGGCCGGGACCGGTGCGGAGGCGGTCCGGCTGGTCGAGGAGACCCGGCCCGACGTGGTCCTCATGGACATCCGCATGCCCGGCATGGACGGCATCGAGGCCACCCGGCGGATCACCGGACGTCACGACGCCGCCCGCGTCCTGATCCTCACGACGTTCGACGATGACGACTACGTGTACGGGTCGCTCCGCGCCGGCGCCAGCGGGTTCCTCGTCAAGGACATGGCGCTGGAGGAGATCCTGTCGGCGATCCGGGTCGTCGCGCGCGGGGACGCGCTCATCGCGCCGAGCGTCACCCGCCGGCTGATCGAGGAGTTCGCGGCCCGTCCCGGCCCCGTCCCGCCGACAGAGCCCGTTTCGCCGGCCGGGAGCGTCCCGGCGGCCTCGTCCATCACCGCCAGGGAACGCGAGGTGCTGACGCTCGTCGGACGCGGCCTGTCCAACCACGAGATCGCCGACGAACTGGTGATCAGCGTGGCGACCGCGAAGGCGCACGTGGCCCGGCTGCTCACCAAGCTCGACGCCCGCGACCGCGTCCACCTTGTGATCATCGCCTACGAGCTCGGCCTCGTCCGGCCCGCCACCGGCGGTAGTACTACCTGACGTGGTGACCCCCCGGGGGCGTCGGTTAACCTTGAACGCGTGAAGGGTCTGGGAGAGCTTGAACGCACGGTCATGGAGGTCCTCTGGGCGCGGGACGAAGCCGGTGCCCCGGGAGCGACCGCCCGTGACGTGAGCCGCGCCCTCGCCGGCGACCGCGACCTGGCGCACACCACCGTCATGACGGTCCTGGACAGGCTCGCCAAGAAGGGCTTCCTCGAGCGGGAGCGCGACGGACGGGCCTGGCGCTACCGTCCCGCGGCCAGCCGCGAGAGCTACGTGGCCGAGCTGATGCTGGGCGCGCTCAACGAGACCGGCGACCGTGACGCGGCGCTCGCCCACTTCGTCCGGTCCGTCTCGGAGGACGAGATCGACGTGATCCGCGAGACCCTCGCGGATCTCACGAAGAAGGAACGCCCGGCATGACCGGGACCGCCCTGCTCGCATTGATCTCCCTGGGGTCTGTCGGCGGGGCGCACCTGCTGTCCCGAGCACGGTGGACGTGGCGGATGCCGCGCACCGCCATCGCGCTCTGGCAGGCCGTCGGCCTGTGCTGGGGCGTCGCCACGATCGGGACGCTGCTCGGCCTCGCACTGCTGCCGTACCAGAGCGGGGTCCTCGGAGGGCTGCCCGCCCTGTACGCCGACCAGGCCGAGCGCCTCGGGGCCGTGGAGTTCGCCGCGCTGCTCGGCGCCGTCGGCCTCACCGGCGTACTGCTGGTCATGCTGATGTACGCCGTGGTGCAGGTCGTGCGGGCCCGGCGGCGGCACCGGGCGCTGCTCGCGCTGGTGTCGCGGCAGGACTCGGCCGTCCCCGGAACGCTCGTGCTCGACCACCCCGGCGCCGCCGCGTACTGCGTGCCGGGGGTCCGCTCGTCCAAGGTCGTCGTCAGCGCCGGGACGCTGGAGCTGCTCGACCGCGGGGAACTGGCCGCGGTCCTCGCGCACGAGCGCGCCCACGCCCGCGAGCGCCACGACCTCGTGCTGCTGCCGTTCGCGTCGCTGCGGCACGTCTTCCCGCAGTTCGGGCTGGTCGCCCGCTGCCTCGACGCGGTGGAGCTGCTGATCGAGATGGCCGCCGACGACCGGGCCCGCTCCGGACGGTCCGCGCGGGACCTCGCGACCGCCCTGCTGCGTTTCGCCGCCGCGCGCCCGGCCGCCGCCCCGTCCGGGACCCTCGGCGTCGCCTCCTACGGCGGCACGGTGATGGCCCGGGTGAACCGGCTGCTGGACCCGGAACCGGCGCCGCGCACGGCCCGTCTCGCCGCCGCTGCCGCCGTCCCGGTCATCGCCGGTCTTCCACTGCTTCTCCTCTTCCTGCCTCACTGACCTTCCGCCGCTCGGGTCCGTTCCGCTCGCCCGCCGGCGCGTTCCTCGCGGGAGGCGCCGGGTCGCGCAGGACGAGCAGCGACACGGCGAGGGCGGCGACGAGCAGGCCCGCCGAGACTCCGAACGCCAGGTGGTGGGCGCCGGTGAGGGCGGTGGCCTCGTCCCGTCCCGCCGCGCGCAGCGTCTCGGCGCGGGAGGCCGCCAGGGTGGTCATCACCGCGACGCCGAGGGCCATCCCGACCTGCTGGACTGTCGAGAACACCCCCGAGGCGATGCCCGCGTCGTCCTCGCGGGCGCTGGACATGCCGAGCCCGGTGAGCGACGGCAGGACCAGGCCCGCGCCCGCGAACAGCACGAAGGCCGGCAGCAGGTCGGTGCCGTAGTCGGCGTCCACCGGGACGGTCGTGAGCAGCAGCATCGCGCCCGCCAGCATCACCAGGCCGGCGATCAGCACCCTGCGTTCACCGAAACGGTTCGACAGCCGCGCCGAGACGAACAGCGACGTCGTGCCGATCAGCACGGCCGCCGGGAGCATGGCGAGACCGGTGTGGAGCGCCCCGTATCCGAGGACCCGCTGCATGTACACGGCGACGATGACCTGGAACGAGAACATCGCCGACACCGTGAGCAACTGGACGGCGTAGGCGCCCGACACGTTGCGGGAGCGCAGGATCCGCGGCGGCAGCAGCGGTGTCGCGGCGGTGGCCTGCCGGACGGCGAACCCGGCGAGCAGCACGAGCGCGACCCCGCCCAGGCCGAGGGTGCGCGGCGACGGCCAGCCGTGCGTCTCGACCCCGACGACCGCGTAGATCCCGAGCATCAGCCCGGACGTGACGAGCAGCGCCCCGGCGAGGTCGGCGCCCGCGGCCAGGCCGGGGCCGCGGTCGCGCGGCAGCGCCGGGAGCGCCAGCAGAAGCGTGGCGACGCCGATCGGCACGTTGACGAAGAAGATCCAGTGCCAGCTCAGCGCGTCGGTGAGCACCCCGCCGAGCACCTGCCCGAGGGACGCCCCGGCCGCGCCGGTGAAACTGAAGATTCCGAGCGCCCTGGTGCGTTCCCGCGGGTCGGTGAACAGCGTCACGAGGATGCCGAGGACGACGGCGGTGGCGAGCGCCCCGCCGACGCCCTGCAGCAGACGGGCGGCGACCAGCATGCCCGACGAGGTCGCCGCACCCGCCAGCGCCGACGCCGCCGTGAACACCGCGTTCCCGGCGAGGAACACGTCGCGGCGGCCGACGAGGTCGCCGAGCCGCCCGGCGAGCAGCAGCAGCCCGCCGAGCGGGATCAGGTAGGCGTTCATGATCCAGCTCAGGCCGGCGGGGGAGAAGCCGAGGTCGTCCTGGATGGCGGGGGCCGCGACGGTCACGATGCTGCCGTCGAGGATCGCCATCAGCGTCGTCGCGGACAGGACGCCGAGCGCCGCCCAGCGGGACCGGAGCGGCGCGAGCCGGGGGCGAGAAGGGTGAGATGAAGGCATGGTCGTCTCCTGGTCGGTCACAGGAGAGACCGTAACAGATTGTTTTGTTGCAGACTATCCCTGACGGATCTATTTCGTGCGCTCCCGGGCCCGGCGCACCGGCTGCGGACTCGCCGCGGGGGTGGCCAGGTGCCCCGTGGCCAGGGTGGTGAGGGCGCGCACGAACACCTCGCGCTCGTCCGGCGGAAGGGAGCCGAGCACCGCCTCGTGGACGCGGTCGACGATCTCCTGGCTGCGCGCGGCGACCTGCGCGCCCTTCTCGGTGACCGCGATGATGCGGGCGCGCCGGTCCTTCGACGAGGGGCGGCGCTCGGCCAGGCCGGCCCTCTCCAGGGCGTCCACCGTCACGACCATGGTCGTCTTGTCCATGTCACCGATCTCGGCGAGCTGGATCTGCGTGCGCTCCTCTTCCAGGGCGTGGACCAGGACGCAGTGCATCCGGGGGGTCAGCCCGATCTCCGCGAGCGCCGCCGTCATCTGGGTCCGCAGGACGTGACTCGTGTGATCGAGCAGGAACGACAGGTCGGGGCTCGTGCGCGCGGGCGACGTGCGCGGCGTCAGCGAGGTCATGCGTTCAGCGTACTCACATGGTTCCGTACCGGATTATCTGAGAGAAGTCGTATCGGCGGGTCGTATGCTGGGCGGCATGACCTGCTTCGCGTGCCTGGGCTGGTGGCCGTCCTAGGACGGCCACCAGCGCGCACGCCTTCAGGGCCGTCCGCCGGACGGCCCTTCTCTCTTCCTCGGTGGTCGCGGGGCCCGTCTCGGCGGGCGGCGCCGCACCGACGACACCACCGATGCGAGGAGAAGACCATGCACACCAGCCTCGACGACCGGGTCCTCGCCGACCCCTCGTCGTTCCGCATCCTCACGGGCGACCGCCCGACCGGCCCGCTCCACCTCGGCCACTACTTCGGCACCCTCGCCAACCGGGTGCGGCTCCAGCGCGCCGGTGTCGAGCTGTTCGTCCTCGTCGCCGACTACCAGGTCCTCACCGACCGGGACGTCGCCGAGCGCCTGCCCGAGCACGTCGAAGGGCTCGTGGCCGACCAGATCGCGGCGGGCGTCGACCCGGAGAAGGCGACGATCTTCCGGCACAGCGCCGTCCCCGCGCTCAACCAGCTCATGCTGCCGTTCCTGTCGCTCGTGTCGGTCGCCGAACTGCAGCGCAACCCCACCGTGAAGGAGGAGATCGCCGCGTCGGGACGCACCTCTGTCAGCGGGCTGATGCTCACCTACCCCGTCCACCAGGCGGCCGACATCCTGTTCTGCAAGGCGAACCTCGTCCCGGTCGGCAAGGACCAGCTTCCGCACCAGGAGATCACCCGCACGATCGCGCGGCGCTTCAACGAGCGCTACGGGCCCGTCTTCCCCGTCCCGGACGCGCTGCTGTCGGCCGCGCCGCGCCTGCTCGGACCGGACGGCCAGAAGATGAGCAAGAGCCGCGGCAACGCCATCGCCCTGTCGGCCGGGCCGGACGAGGTCGCCCGGCTGGTCCGCCGCGCGGTGACCGACGCCGACCGGTACATCACCTACGACCCCGAGAACCGTCCCGGCGTCTCGAACCTGGTGCTGCTGGCCGCCCTGTGCCAGGACCGCGACCCGCACCACGTCGCCGCCGAGATCGGGGACGGCGGAGCGGCCGCGCTCAAGAAGGTCGTCATCGACTCGGTCAACGAGTTCCTGCGCCCGATCCGCGCCCGCCGCGCCGAGCTCGCGGCCGACCGCGCCTACCTGCGCCGCGTCCTCGCCGAGGGCGACGAGCGCGCCAACGAGATCGCCGACCGCACCCTGGAGGAGGTCACCACCGCCATGGGTCTCTAGACCGGTGCCGTCCGGCGCATGAGCGCCGCCGGACGGCGGGTGAGCGATCCGCTCGACTTTTTCCGGAAATCGCCCAAATGGGTGCTGGAAGATCCGACCCGACGGCGGACAGTCCCCAGTACAGCGGTATATCGAGGGCCGCCCGGCTCTCGCCGCACCTGTCAACAAGGTGTCGCAGGAGCCGGGCTCGCGCCTCGGCCCCTGCGCGCCTCGACGAGAGGGGTTTTAAGTGCCTACAAACAAGAACGTTCCGGATCCGACGCCGCTTCGCCCGAAGGCGAAGCGTGGCGGTCACGATGCCAGCACCTTCGTCGGGGTGCTGGACCTGGGCGAAGTGCCGCAGAAGCTCGTCGAAAAGATGACGAGGGCCTTCGACAACAGTGCGCGGAGAGCCAAGGTCATCGTTCCGAGCCGCGACGGCAAGCTCAGCGTCTCCCGCTTCGCGTCCGCCTCCGAGATCGCCGATGCGTACAACGCCCTGGCGAGTTTCGGCGAGCGCGCCCGGTACGTCGCTCTCCGGATCGAGGGCGTCCGTCACCCCGAGGCGATGAAGGAGGCGAAGCAGGCGCCGGAGCCGAGCGTCGACGACCGGCTTCAGCGCGTCCCCGCCGCCTAGGTTCAGGGTTCGTGGTCTCCCTCTCCCGAGGTGAAGAGGCCGCATAGATCTCCCTCGAACGGTTCCGCCGGAACGCCGGCGCGCCGCTTCGAGACGCCGTGAAGGCGGCTCGGAGTTCCTTCGGGCGTTCGCTGATGTGGAGGATGCGCCGACGGCGTTCCTCGCGGAACGGCATGAGCTGTTCCCCTCCTGCTCCGGAGGGGGATGTGACCCGAAAGTGTTCCGGCCCCTTTCCCCATGTGGGAGAAAGGGGCCGGTTCTTTGTCGGATCTCGGATGCGACCGCGATCGCCGAAAGCGCCGCCCCCCGGGAAAGGGGGGGCAAGGGAGCGCCCCGTGCCGGAAGGCGCCGCTCAGCGGGGAGCGAGGCCGTGGAGGGCGACGGTCACCAGGTCGTCCACCGTGTCCGCGGGCAGGGAATCCTCGACGTCCCCGCCCTGGAGGAGCACCGACAGCACGGGCTCGTGACAGGCGCCGACGATCATCGAGGCGGCCGCGTCGACGGGGGCGCCGGGGGCGAGGCGCCCGAGGTCGCGTTCGGCGCGCAGGTAGGCGACGAGCCGGTCGCGCCAATCCTCGCCTCCGCCCGGCGACGCGAAGCGGGCGAGCACCTCGGGGGTCGCGAGCAGGCCGGTCAACGCGGGCAGGAGACGCCGGTGCAGCGTCATCCCGTGCTCGATGTAGACGCGCAGGTTCTCCTCCACGGTCGCGTCGCCGGGTTCCGGCAGAGGCGGAAGAGTCCGCTCGACGGCCTCGACACGGGCCCGCAGCGCGTGGGCGAGCAGCTCCTCCTTGTCGGAGAAGTGGTTGTAGAGCACGCCGTCGGCGACCCCGGCCTCCCGTGCGATCGCCCGGACGGTCAGGCCCGCCGTGCCGCGCTCGGCGATCATCCGCTCGGCCGTGGCGATCAGGTGCTCGCGCAGCGTCCGGCCGCCGGTGCCCAGCGCGGCCGCCCTTCGAGGTGACACACCCGCATCGTAGTGAGCCGGGTCATGCCCGCGCGGTCACGAGCCACGCGGTGCCCTGGAGACGGACGGCCCCGTCCCGCTCGAACGGCCGCATCGCCTCGACGAGGGTGTCGACGATCTCCTCGCTCTCGCCGTAGTGGTGGCGGATCGGGCCCCAGCCGGCGAAGAACTCGGCGGCGTCGCGCGCGTCCCGTCCCTCGATCTGCTCGGCCCGCACCTTGCGGCAGACCACCTCCCGGAATCCGGCGCCCTCCAGCACCTCGCGGGTCCGGTTCGGGTCCGACAGGGACAGCGGCCCGTGGTGCGGGTCCCGGTCCTCGGCCGGGGCGTCCTCGACCGGGGGCAGGGCGTCGAGGACCGTGCCGATGTCGTTCTCCTCGAGCGGCGCCATCGCCAGGAACGCGAGGCGCCCGTTCTCGCGCAGCGCCCGGCGGATGTTGGCGAACGCCGCCACCGGGTCGGCGAAGAACATGATCCCGAACCGGCTCACCGCGACGTCGTACGCGGCGTCGGGGAACGGGTGGACCTGCGCGTCGCCCTGCTCGAACGTCACGTTCGCGAGGCCCTCCTTCTCGGCGAGGATCCGGGCGCGGGTGAGCATCGGCGCGGACAGGTCCACGCCCGTCGCGCCGCCGAGGACGGCCCGGCGCGCGGCGAGCCGGGTGACCTGGCCGCTTCCGCAGCCGATGTCGAGAACGCGGTCGCGCGGCCCGATGGCGGCGCCCTCCAGCAGGAACCCGTTGAACGCTCCGTTGCCGGCGTCGTAGCGCTCGTAGTTGTCGGCCCAGTGCCGTCCCTCGTACCCGTTCCACGCCTCGTACTGCTCGACGTTGACGATCCGCGGCCCGGTGCCCGGCGCAGTGCCCGCCATGGTCTCCTCCATTATGAACGACTGTTCATGAACGCTCGTTCATAATGTTGCGCGAGGGTGGTCGAAGTCAAGACCGCTGGAATGCGCCGAGGGTGCGCTGTGCCGGGGTTCGGCCGCGTCGGCGGCACGTCCTCTCAGGAGGCGTTCAGGTGGCGCAGGACGGTGAGGACGCGGCGATGGTCGCCGCGCGTCGCCGCGGGTCGCGGGGTGCCGCCGGTCACTTCCGGTCGGGGGCGCAGGGGGCCTGCCCGTCGGGGTCGAGGCCGCTCAGGAGGGTGTGGAGGATCTCGCGGAACTGCAGCACCTGTTCCCGGGTCAGCGGGTCGAACAGGCGGCGCCTGACCTCCTCGACATGGCCGGGGGCGGCCTTCTCCAGCACGGCGTAGCCGTCGTCGGTCAGCTCGGCGATCGTCGTGCGGCGGTCGGCGGCGTGCTTGGTCCGGCGGACCCAGCCGGCCTCCTCCAGCCGGTTGACCGCGTGCGAGAGGCGGCTCGGCGACGAGTGGACGACCTCGGCGAGCCGGCTCATCGTCAGCCTGCGTCCGGGGGCCTCCGACAGCATCGCCAGGATCACGTAGTAGGTGTGCGGCATCCCCGAGTCGCGCTGGAGCTGCCGGTCGAGGGTCTCGTTCAGCAGGCGCGACGTCCACAGGAAGGCACGCCAGGTCTCCTGCTCGTCGTCGTCGAGCCACCGCGGTTCCGTCATGCCGCCCAGTCTACTCAGACGATTGAATCTTCAAGACTTTAATATTCAACTAAATGTCGCTATTGTGGGACACAGCCATGAGGGGGATGACATGACCCGGATGCCTGTCCTGTATCTCAGTCACGGGGCCCCGCCGCTGGCCGATGACGACCTGTGGAAGGACCAGCTCGCCCGCTGGTCGGCCGCGCTGCCGAAACCGGCCGCGGTGCTGATGGTGTCGGCGCACTGGGAGGAGGCGCCGCTGAGCGTCGGCGCGACCCGTCCGGTGCCGCTCGTCTACGACTTCTGGGGCTTCCCCGAGCGCTACTACAGGGTCCGCTATGACGCGCCCGGCGCCCCCGACCTCGCCGAGGACGTGCGGAAACTCATCCCCGGCGTCCATCAGGACGAGGACCGGGGCCTCGACCACGGGGCCTACGTGCCGCTCGCGGAGATGTATCCGGACGCCGACGTGCCCGTGCTGCAGATGTCCATGCCGACGCTGGAGCCCTCGCGCCTGTTCGAGATCGGGCGGAGGCTGGCGCCGCTGCGGGATCAGGGCGTCCTCATCATCGGGAGCGGTTTCACGACGCACAACCTGAGGGAGATGGGGCCGGGGCCGGACGCGGCGCCGCCCGCCTGGTCGGAGGAGTTCGACGACTGGGCGCGGGAGTCGGTGGAGGGCGGCGACGTCGACGCGCTGCTCGACTTCCGCGCCAAGGCCCCGGCGGCGCGCGTCGCGCACCCGAGGACGGAGCATTTCGCGCCCCTGTTCGTGGCGCTCGGCGCCGACGCGGACGCCTCCTCGGGGCGGCGGTCGGTCATCGACGGCTACTGGTTCGGCCTGTCGAAACGCTCGTTCCAGTTCGGCTGACCGCGCGCCGGGCGCCGGGGCGAGGAGACCGGCGGGGCGACCCCCGGGCGAGGCGCCGGGGAACGTGGGGCGGTCCCGGCTCGGGCGGCCGGTGCGAAGGTCGGTCTCCGCGGGGGCCGGGCGGGTCGCGTCCGGACGACGCCGCCCGCGGAGGCCGAGGTCAGTCGGAGCGGGCGCCGTTCATCGCCGCGGAATTCTCCATCTGGGAGAACCCCGTGCGCCACGACGGGATCTGCGGCTTCCACCCGAGTTCCAGGGCCTTGGCGTTCGACACCGGCCGGCCCGTGGTGGCGGCGTGCCTGCCGGCGCTGCCCGGTGTGGGCGCGCCGATCGCCGCGCTGTAGACCGGCAGCCAGTCCGCCGTCGTCGCCGGCTCGTTGTCGACGATGTTGACCGGGCCCGCGGGCCAGTCGAGCGCCGCCAGGGCCGCCGACGCCGCGTCGTCGACGTGCACGAACGAGGTCCACGACGGCGCCTGGCGCAGGGTGCCGGCCCGGACCCGCTCGGCGATCGCGCCGTCGGGCGCGTACCACGTCCCCGGCCCGTAGAAGGCGCCGTACCGCAGGACGACCCCGCGCGGCATCTCCGCGACGGCCTTCTCGAGCGCCGCGACGCCCTCGTAGGGCGGCAGCGACGGGTCGAGCGGGTCGGTCTCGACGGCCGGCCCGTCCCCGGGCGCGTACAGCCACGCGATGCTCTGCGCGATCATGGTTTCGACGTTGGAGGCCAGGGCGGCCTCGACGAGGTTGCGGGTGCCGACGATCCGCAGATGCGAGTTGGCCGCGAAGTCCTCGTTGCTCAGATCGGTGAGCTGGTGGATCACCACGTCCGGACGCTGCGCCGCCACGGCCTTGCGCAGGGCCGAGGCGTTGAGAACGTCCACGACGACCGGTTCGGCGCCGAGGTCGCGAAGCGTCGCGGCGCGTTCGCTGCGGCGCGTCGTCCCTGCGACCTCGTGGCCCGCCTGGACGAGCAGCGGGATCAGCCGGCGACCGACGGCTCCGGTCGCTCCGGCGAGGAAAATCTTCAAGGGGATACCTCCACGACTTTCACGCCATTGTGGTCGTCTCGAACGGCAGGATAGGCATTCACTCTTTCCGGGGTCACGCCCGGCCTTCGCATGCCGGCCCCCGCTTGCCGGCCGGGCGGACGGGGACGGGCGCACTCCCCTGGACCCCCGTCCGCCATGAGCGTACCGCCGGGAACCGTCTGCACGCGTTTCGCGTCCGGCCCGAAAGAGAATTCTTCTGTTCCGAGGGTCGGGTCACAGCGGAGGAACGGCGGACATGAAGATCACTCTCGTCCGGGGAGACATCACCGAACAGCAGGTCGACGCGGTGGTGAACGCGGCGAACTCGTCGCTCCTCGGCGGTGGCGGGGTGGACGGCGCGATTCACCGCAAGGGCGGCCCGGAAATTCTGGACGAATGCCGCAAAATTCGCGCGTCCCAGTACGGCGGCGGACTCCCGACCGGGCAGGCGGTCGCGACGACCGCCGGGCGGCTGCCCGCCAAGTGGGTCATCCACACCGTCGGGCCCGTCTACTCCGCGACCGAGGATCGCAGTGCGCTGCTCGCGTCGTGCTACCGCGAGTCGCTGCGCGTCGCCGACGATCTCGGCGTCGAGTCGATCGCCTTCCCAGCCGTGTCGGCGGGCGTGTACGGCTGGCCGGTGGACGACGCGGCCCGCATCGCGGTCGGGACGGTCCGCTCCACCCTGACCAGGGTGACCGACGTGCGCTTCGTCCTGTTCACCGCGGACGCCTACGCGGCCTTCGAACGCGCCGTCGGCACCCCGTGACCGCAGGCGTGTCCGCGCGGGACGGAAGCGGGCCTCGGGAGCGGAATCAGCTCCGGGACGCACGGCCCCGAGGCGGGCGGCCGGGGCCGGGCGGGCCCGCGTACGCCTGGGCGATGTCGAGCCAGCGGTCCGCGTCCGCGCCCACGGCGGTCAGGGCGAGGTCGTCGCGGTGGCGGCGCCGGGTGACCAGGTGACAGAAATCGAGAGCCGGACCCGTGACCGACTGCGCGGCGTCCGGCGGACCCCACGCCCACTCCTCGCCCGCCGGGCCCTTCAGCACGACGCGGAACTCCTCGGCGGGCGGTTCGAGACCGCGGTTGCGGAACGCGAAGTCGCGGGTCCGGACGCCGATGTGCGCGACGTGCCGGAGCCGGTGGGTCGGGTCGCGCCGCTCGCCCAGCGCGTCGGCGACGTCCTCGCCGTGCGCCCATGTCTCCATGAGCCGCGCGGTCGCCATGGACGCCGCGCTCATCGGCGGGCCGAACCACGGCAGGCGCGTCCCGTCCGGGACGGCGGCCAGCACCTCCGCCAGGCGGCGTCGCCCCTCCCGCCACCGCGCGAGCAGACGCGCGGGCTCCTCGGCGGCGCCCTCCGCGGCCCCGGCGTCGACATAGCCGTCGGGGTCGGCCATGGCCCGTTCCAGAAGCGCCGCGAAGGCGTCCGGGTCGGTGGCGGCGACGACGGCCTGCCCGTCGGTCCAGGCCAGGTGGGCGATCTGATGCGCGATCGTCCAGCCCTCGGCCGGTGTCGGGTCGGCCCACCGTCCGGCGGGCAGCGGCGCGACGAGGGCGTCCAGGCTGTCGCCCTCGGCCGTCAGGTCGGCGAGCAGGTCCCCGAGCAGAGAGTTCGTGTCCGGCATGCCGCAAGGATGGCGCGGCGGGAACGGCCCCGTACAGGGTCGCCGCCGACAAGTCCGAATGTCGTGCGTTGTGTCCGTTTCGCCGTATCGGTCAGGAACCGCCCCGGGCGACGAGAGAACGGGCGGTGGCGTAGTCCGCCTTGCCGTTGGGAAGACGCAGGTTCAGGTCGGTACGGACGAACGCCTTCGGAATCTTGTAGCGGGCCAGGTGGGCGGCGCAGCCCTCGCGGAGCTCCTCGTCGCCGGGGGCCTCGCCGTCCGGGGCCGGCGCCGGGCGGACCACCGCGACGATCTCGGTGCCCCAGCGCTCGCTCGGCCGGCCGACCACCAGCGCGTCCGCGACGCCGGGCAGCCCGCGCAGCACGTTCTCGACCTCCTCGGCGAACACCTTCTCCCCGCCGGTGTTGATCGTCGTGGCCTCCCGTCCGAGGACCTCGACGGTGCCGTCCGCGAGCAGCCGCGCCCGGTCGCCCGCCACGACCATGCGTTCGCCGTCCACGGTGAGGAACGTGGACGCGGTCTTCTCCGGGTCGCCGAGGTACCCGAGCGGGATCGTGTCGCCGCCCTTGGCCAGCCAGCCCAGCTCGTCCTCACCGGGCGTGAGACGGCGCGTCCTGTCCGCGCTGAGGACGGCCGTCCCCGGCAGGGGCGCGAACGTCCGCGCCGATGCGCCGCCCCGCGTGACCTGGAACCCGGACTCCGACGACCCGACGATGTCGACGATGCGGGCGTGGGGGAGCAGCGCGAGGAGCCGCGCCTTGACGTCCGGGCTGATCGCGGCGGCCGAGTTGACGAACGTCCGCAGTGAGCCGAGGTCGTGGTCGCGGGCCTCCAGCACCTCCACGATCGGGCGGGCGAACGCGTCCCCGATGAGCGGCATCCGGGTGATGCGCTCCCGCTCGGCGAGGGCCATGAGGTTCGCCGCGTCCAGGCCGTCGCCCCGGTCGGGAAGGACCACGCACGCGCCGCCGCACCACCCGCCCAGCGACGTCCACGTTCCCGCGCCGTGCATGAGGGGCGGCCCGACGAGCACCCGGTGGTCCGCACGGACGGCCCGGTCGACGGCCTCGTCCAGGTCGGTGATCGGCGTGCCGTCGCGGCGCCGCAGCCCGAGCGGGCCGACCATCAGGTCGCCGATGCGCCACAGCACGCCCTTGGGCATCCCCGTCGTCCCGCCGGTGTAGAGGATGTGCAGGTCAGTGGCCTGGGGACGGACGTCGTCGAGAGGGTCGGCGGGCGCCTTGGCGAGCGTCTCCTCATAGTCCAGCGCGCCGGGTGGCAGTTCTTCGCCGGACCCGTCGGCCACCTGGAGCAGCAACGGCCGCCGCAGTCCGGTGCGTTCGAGCCGGTCGATCACGCGTCCGATCGTCGGGGCGAAGCGGGCGTGGTAGAGCACGGCGGCCGGGCGGGCGTCCCCGAAAAGGTGGACCAGTTCGTCGTCCACGTACCGGAAGTTGACGTTGAACGGCGCGACCCGGGCCTTGTGCGCACCCAGCAGGCCCTCCAGGTACTCGGGGCAGTTGTGCAGGTACAGGGCTAGGTGATCGTGGGGTGACTCCCAGGGCGCATGCGCGTCCTCCGTCCGCAGTCCGAGCCCGTGTCCGTGCAGGACGTTCGCCAGCCGCCGTGACCGCTCCGCCATCTCGCGCCAGGTCATGCGGCGGTCGCGCCAGACCAGGCACTCGCGGTCGGGGACGGCGGCGGCGATGGCCTCGTGCAGGGTCGCCAGGTCGAGCATCGGCACTACTCCTCAGGGGCGGCGTCGCACCGCGGTGCGCGTGGACAACACGGCCGGCACGGCCAGCACAGTAACCGATGACTTACCCCGCCTGCCCGGCGGCACCCGTCCGAGAGGGGACGCGCGGGCCGTGGCACCCGGCGGATGCGACCGAAAGACGCGGCCGAAAGATGCGGCCGACATGGGGTGGAAGGCAGTCGAATGCGGCGTCACCGGAGTGCGAGGTACAAGGCATCGCCGCGGAGAAGGAACAATGATCCGGTGCCCCCCGTACGCAAGCCCCGGGGAGAGGTGACCCGGGGCACCACCGCTCCCAACCGCCTGCGTCGCGTCGACCGCTGGATCGCGGCCACCCAGGCCGGTCCGCTGCGCTCGGGGCCGCGCCCGCCGCGTCCTCCGCGCCCCCCGCGTCCGCAGACCCGGCCGCGTCCGTCCGGCCCGCCGCGCCGCTCGTCTCCCTTCGGCCCGCCGGCCTCCCACGGAACCGCGGCACCCCGCGAAAGCCCGGTGTCCCGCGGAACATCGGCGCCCCCGCGCCGGTCCCCGCCCCCGGCCTGCTCGACCGCCGGCGCGCCGACCCCCGAGGCCCTGTCCCGGCCCGACGCCCCGCCCCTGGCCGTCGACCTCGGCTACGGCTCATCCCCGATCACGACGTTCGAGTTCTACAACCGCCTTCGCGTCGTCTCCCCGCGCCTGGAGGTCGTCGGAATCGAGATCGACCCCGAGCGGGTCGCCGCCGGGCGCGCCTTCCTCGCCGCGCTCAACGCGTCCGCCGCGTCCGGAACGTCCGGGACCTCCTGGCGCGGCACCGCCGAAGGGCTGTCGTTCCAGCACGGCGGGTTCGAGGTGCCGGTCGTGCGCCCGCCCGTCCTGATCAGGGCGTTCAACGTCCTGCGCCAGTACGGTGAGGCGGCGGCCTGGCAGGCGTGGGAGGAGCTGTGCGGCCGCCTCGACCCGTCCGGCGTCCTCGTCGAGGGCACCTGCGACGAGATCGGCCGCCGCGCCGTCTGGGCGACGCTCACCCCGCGCGGTCCGCGGACCATCACCTTCGCGGCGCACCTGCCGACGCTCGACCGGCCCTCCGCCCTCGCCGAACGGCTCCCGAAGACGCTGATCCACCGGAACGTCCCCGGCGAACCCGTCCACGCCCTCCTCACGGCCTTCGACCGCTGCTGGGCGATCGCGGCGCCGCACTCGGTGTTCGGCCCCCGCGCCCGGTGGGTCGAGGCGGTCAGGCTGCTGTCACAGAGCCATCCCGTCCTGACGACCCCTCCCTACGGGGGCCGGAACCGCTGGCGCCTCGGCGAGGTGACCCTCCGCTGGGAGGCCGTCGCCCCCCGCGTCACCGGATGAGCGTCTCAGGAGGACGGCTCGCGGTGCAGCTTGTAGGGGGCCGCCTGAACACGGGGCTGAACGTCGATGCGGTCGATGTTCACGTGCGGGGGACGGGTGACGGCCCAGGCCACGCAGTCGGCGACGTCCTCGGCGACCAGCGGCTCCGGCACGCCCTCGTACGGCTTGGCGGCCTTCTCCTTGTCGCCCTTGAACCGGACGAGCGAGAACTCCTCCGTCTTCACCAGGCCCGGCGCGATCTCGGTCACCCGGACGGGTTCGGCGACGAGCTCCAGCCGCAGCACCTCGTTCACCGCGTAGGCGGCGTGCTTGGCGGCGTTGTAGCCCGCGCCGCCCTCGTAGGGGACGTGCGCGGCCAGCGAGGTGATGTTGACGACGTGCCCGGCGCCGCTGTCGACCAGCTTCGGCAGCAGCGCCTTGGTGACCCGCACGAGGCCGAGGACGTTGATGTCGTACATCGTCTGCCAGTCGTCCAGGTCGGCCGACGCCACCGGGTCCAGGCCGAGCGCGCCGCCGGCGTTGTTGACGAGCACGTGGCAGCCGTCGAGGGCGGCGGCGAGGGCGTCCACCGACTCCTGCGACGTCACGTCCAGGGTGAACGGGACGACCTTCCCGGCGCCCGGCTCGCCCTCGGCGATCTCCTTGGCGAGGGAGTCCAGGCGGTCCCTGCGCCGCGCGGCGAGCACGACGTTGAACCCCTCCGCCGCCAGGCGCCTGGCCGTGGCGGCCCCGATTCCGCTGCTTGCTCCGGTCACTACCGCGGTCTTACGCATGCGTCCAGTGTCCCGCCCGCGGGCACCGTGACGGAGGCGGGACGGTCGCAGCACCGGTGAGCCCGGTCACCCTTGCCGCGGGAGACGACCGGCCCCCGATGCGAGGGAACAGCTCACGCGGTCGATAGGTTGCACTACCGGAGGTGATGTCGGGTGTCGCGTCGTATCAATCGGGTTGCGACGGTCAGTATCCATACTTCCCCCCTTGATCAACCGGGTACCGGCGACGCGGGCGGCATGAACGTCTACATCGTCGAGGTGGCCCGGCGTCTCGCCGCCCGGGGGGTCGAGGTCGACATCTTCACCCGTGCCACCTCCCGCGCGATACCGCCCGTCGTCGAACTCGCGCCCGGCGTGCTCGTCCGCAACGTCGTCGCCGGGCCCTTCGAAGAGCTCGACAAGTGCGAGCTCCCCCGGCACCTGTGCGGCTTCACCTCCGGAATCCTGCGCGTGGAGGCCGCCCACGACCCCGGCTACTACGACCTCCTCCACACCCACTACTGGCTGTCCGGGCAGGCCGGCTGGGCCGCC
>DATCLF010000040.1:0-8406 GCA_036564055.1 Spirillospora sp. | reverse complement strand
ATGTCCACGAGGTTCTTGCCGATGTCGTGGACGTCGCCCTTCACGGTCGCCAGGACGATCTTGCCCTGGCCTCGCTCGTTCTGGAGGCGTCCGGCCGCCAGCGCCTCCTCCTTCTCCCGCTGCATGAACGGTTCGAGGTAGGCGACGGACTTCTTCATGGCGCGGGCGCTCTTGACGACCTGCGGCAGGAACATCTTCCCGGAGCCGAACAGGTCGCCGACGACCCGCATGCCGTCCATGAGCGGGCCCTCGATGACGTCGAGGGGGCGGGGGAACTTCTGGCGGGCCTCCTCGGTGTCCTCCTCGATGAAGTCGACGATGCCGTGCACGAGGGCGTGCTGGAGACGCTGCTCGACGGGCGCGTCCCGCCAGGACAGGTCGACCTCCCGCTTGGTCGCCTGACCCTTGACGGTGTCGGCGAACGCCACGAGCCGGTCGGTGGCGTCGGGACGGCGGTCGAACAGCACGTCCTCGACGAGTTCGAGGAGGTCGGCGGGGATGTCCTCGTAGACGGCGAGCTGGCCCGCGTTGACGATGCCCATGTCGAGGCCGGCGCGGACGGCGTGGTACAGGAACGCCGAGTGCATGGCCTCGCGCACGACCTCGTTGCCGCGGAACGAGAACGACAGGTTGGAGATGCCGCCGCTGGTGCGGGCGCCGGGGCAGCGTTCCTTGATGAGCGGCAGGGCCTCGATGAACGCCTTGGCGTAGCCGTTGTGCTCGCTCATGCCGGTCGCGACGGCGAGGACGTTCGGGTCGAAGATGATGTCCTCGGCGGGGAACCCGGCCTTCTTCGTGAGCAGGTCGTAGGCCCGGGCGCAGATCTCGACCTTGCGTTCGGTCGTCTCCGCCTGGCCCCGCTCGTCGAACGCCATGACGACGACGCCGGCGCCGTAGTCGCGGATGCGGCGGGCGTACTCGAGGAACTGCTCCTCGCCCTCCTTGAGGCTGATCGAGTTGACGATCCCCTTGCCCTGGACGGCCTTCAGCCCCGCCTCCAGCACGCTCCACCGCGAGCTGTCGATCATGATCGGGATGCGGGCCACCTCGGGCTCGGTCGCGATCAGGTTGAGGAACGTCGTCATCTCCCGCTCGCTGTCGAGCAGGTCGGCGTCCATGTTGACGTCGAGGATGTTCGCGCCGCCGCGGACCTGTTCGAGCGCGACGTCCACGGCGCCCTGGTAGTCGCCGGACTCGATGAGCCTGCGGAACCGCTTGGAGCCGGTGACGTTCGTCCGCTCGCCGACCATGATGAAGCCGGTGTCGGGGCCGATCTCGAACGGCTCCAGGCCGCTGAAGCGCGACGCCCGGGGCGGCTTGCGGACCTTGCGGGGCGCGGCGTCCCGGACGGCCTCGGCGATGCGGGCGATGTGCTCGGGGCCCGTCCCGCAGCAGCCGCCGACCACGTTGACCATGCCGGCCGCGGCGAAGTCGCCGAGCTTGGCGCCGGTCTCCTCGGGGGTCTGGTCGTAGCCGCCGAACGCGTTCGGCAGGCCGGCGTTCGGGTGGCTGGCGACGTAGGTCCCGGCGATCCGGGCGAGCTCCTCGACGTGGGGACGCATCTCGTCGGCGCCGAGCGAGCAGTTGACGCCGACGATGAGGGGCTCGGCGTGCTCGACCGAGCGCCAGAACGCCTCGACGGTCTGGCCGGACAGCGTCCGGCCGCTCAGGTCGACGATCGTCACCGAGATCCACAGCGGAAGCTCGGGGGCCACCTCGCGGGCGGCGGTGATCGCGGCCTTCGCGTTGAGCGTGTCGAAGATCGTCTCGATGAGCAGCAGGTCGACGCCGCCCTCGGCCAGGCCGCGGATCTGCTCGGCGTAGGCGGCCTTGACCTGGTCGAAGGTGACGGCGCGGTACGCCGGGTCCTCGACGCGCGGCGACAGCGACAGGGTGACGTTCAGGGGGCCGACCGACCCGGCGACGAACCGCCCGCCGAACTCGTCGGCGGCCTGGCGGGCGAGACGGGCGCCCTGCACGTTCATCTCGTGGACGAGCCCCTCCAGGCCGTAGTCGGCCTGGCCGATGCTGGTCGCCGTGAACGTGTTCGTGGTGGTGATGTCGGCGCCGGCCCGCAGGTACCGGCGGTGGACGTCGAGGATCAGGTCGGGCCGGGTGAGGTTGAGAAGGTCGGGGTCACCCGTGACGTCCTTCGGATGATCATTGCCGACGCGATCGCCGCGATAGTCCGCCGGGCTGAGACCCGCTCCCTGGAGCATCGTGCCCCAGGCTCCGTCGAGGACGGCGATCCGCCGCTCCAGCAGCTCGCGAAGTTCTTTGTCTCTCATCACGTGCACCTCCCGTCTCAACTCTGGGAGGCGCCCTTGTTTACACGAAGCTTGAGGCCGAGCGTGGCGGGCTCTCGCCCGTTGCAGCGCCTCTCGACCTCACACCGAAGGGTACATAACTGTCGGCCGGTCTGTCTGTCAGGGGCGCCATTCATCTCGATATGCGGGATGCGACGCGTACGGGAGGGCGAGAAGGCGCAGGACGGCCTCGCGGACGGCCTGCGCGGCCTCCAGCTCGGGGGTCGCGCGGCCCTGCCCGAGGATCCAGGCGTGCTTCTCGTAGTCGTCGACGATCTGGCGCAGGCCGGCCACGGCGGCGAGCGTGCGGGCCGGGTCGTGCCGGGCGATGTGCTCGGCGTACGCGCCGTTCTCCGCCGTCGCGACGTAGGACGGGCCCGTGTCCTCGGACCCGGGAGCGTTCTCGGACCCGAGGGCGCGCGGAGGGCCGTCCGAGGCGGCGGGGTCGGTCTGGATCGTGCCGGACGGCCCGGTCGCCCAGGCGGCGCCGGCACAGTCGCGGGCGATCTGCTCGTCCCTCGCCAGCCTCGCCCGAAGGAACTCCACCAAATCCATAGCGTCATCCTGATCCATGGCGTCATCCTGCCTTCTGACGGCGACGGGCCGCAGGTGCCGTAAGCGGGCAACGGCGTGACGGGTGCCGGTTTCTGGCGGACACGCCTGACAACTACGGCGATTCCGGGACGGTAATGGTGACGTGCACGCGTCACCGTCTGTCGCGGCCGATCGCGCCGGAATATCCTGGACGCTCGGAATTCGGGAGGTCGGATGTCTCATTTCACGACGGTGCGGACCCGGCTGGCCGACGGCGAAGTTCTGCGCAAGGCGCTGGAACAGATGGGACACACCGTCGAACCCGCGGGACGCGGCGTGCGCGGCTACATGGGCAGGCGGAGCGACGCCGAGTTCAAGGTGAGGCCCGAGGGCAGCGAGCACGAAATCGGGTTCACGCCGTCCGACGACGGCTACGCGGTCGTCGCGGACTGGTGGGGCATCCACGGCATGACCGAGGAGTCATTCGTCCGCGACCTGAAACAGCAGTACGCGCTCGTCGCCACCGTTTCGGCGCTGGAGAAACAGGGATTCGCGGTGGAACAGCGCACCGACGAGGAGTCGGGCGACATCCGGGTCGTGATGCGGCGGCATGTGGGAGTGTGAGGGCGTGGACGAGACCGTCGAGGTGACCATCAGGAAGGACGGCGGCGTCGAGATCAAGGTGACCGGCATCGACGGAACGGCGTGCCTGGACACCACCGAGGAACTCGTGGCGCTGCTGGGCGGGCAGGTCGAGTCGCAGGAGCTGACGGCGGAGGCGTACAACGCCGCCTACGGCCGGGCCGGCGCGGAGGAGTCGCGGGAGCAGGCGGACCGGCTGTGGCACTGACGGCGTGGCAGGTCCACGCCACCCTCTCCCGGAGCGCCGCCAACGGACCCGGGACCCGGTTCGTGGTGTGGACGCAGGGGTGTTCGCTGGGCTGCGAGGGGTGCTTCAACCCCGAGACGCACGGACCGGGCGGCTCCACGCGAAGCGCCGAGGACGTGGCCCGCGAGGCGCTGGGAACGCCGGGCATCGAGGGCGTCACCGTCAGCGGCGGGGAACCCCTGGAACAGCCGGAGCCGCTCCGGGAGTTCTGCGCGCTCGTCAGGGCGGCCGGGCTCGGGATCATCGTCCTCAGCGGGTTCTCCCGCGCGGAGATCGAGGCGGACCCGCGAAAACGCGCGGCCGTCGAGAACGCCGACATGGTCGTGGCCGGGCGTTACAATGCGCGGCTGCACCTGGGACGGGGGCTGCGGGGATCGTCCAACAAGGAGTACTGGGCGATCACGTCGCGCTATTCGCCGGACGATTTCTCCGCCGTTCCCGAAAGCGAGATCGTCGTCTCGGCGGACGGGACGGTGTCGGTCACGGGAATGCACGCGTGGGGAGGGCCATGACCATCCACGACGACCTGAACCTGTACCTCCGGGCGCGGGTACCGATGATCGTCCTGGTGACCGTGGAGGAGCAGCGGGCGGTGGAGGTCCTCGACGAGGTCCGGATCGGCCGGGACGCCTCCGCCCGGTCCGACCTGATCACCTGGGACATCGCGCGGGGCCTGACGTCCCGGGACGGACGGGCCATGCCCGCCGCGGCGACGCCCGACGCCGCACTCGACAAGATCGCCGAGCTGACCCGCAAGAACCCGGACCGCAAGGACCTCTACGTCCTGAAAGACTTCCACGAGTTCTGGGACCGGAACCCCACCGTCAAGCGGAAGCTGCGCAACCTCGCCCACGCGCTGGTGTCGACCTACTCCTCGCTCGTGGTCACGACCCACTCCCCCGACGTGCCGGCCGAACTCGCCGACGACGTCGTCGTCCTGGACATGCCCCTGCCGAATCTCGCGGAGCTGCGCGCCGACCTCGACGGGCTCATCGAGCAGACGAAGGTGGAGTGCGACCTGACCCCCCACGGCAGGACCCGGCTGGCGCAGGCGGCGCTGGGGCTCACGGCGGCGCAGGCGCGGCGGGCCTTCTCCAAGGCGATCGTCCGCGACCGGGTCCTCGACGAGCAGGACATCTCCACCGTCCTGGAGGAGAAGAAGGCCGTCATCCGGGCGTCGCAGGCCCTGGAGTACTCCAACCCCGACGAGACGCCCGACGACATCGGCGGCCTCGAACGGCTGAAGGAGTGGCTGACGCTGCGCGAGAGCGCGTTCGGCGAGGAGGCCGCCCGGTTCGGTCTGCCCGCGCCGAAGGGCCTCGCGCTGATCGGCATCCCCGGCACCGGCAAGAGCCTCACCGCCAAGATGATCAGCGGGCTGTGGCGGCTGCCGCTGCTGCGGCTCGACGTGGGCGCGCTGTTCGGGTCCCTGGTCGGGGAATCGGAGGCGCGGCTGCGGCAGGCGCTGCGGATCGCCGAGGTGGTGTCGCCGTGCGTGCTGTGGATCGACGAGATCGAAAAGTCGCTGGCGGCCGGCGGGCTGGACGGCGGCACGTCCCAGCGGGTCGTCGGCACCATCCTCACGTGGATGCAGGAGAAGACCGTGCCGGTCTTCGTCGTCGCCACCGCCAACGACGTCGGCGCGCTGCCGCCGGAAACACTGCGGCGGGGACGGTTCGACGAGGTGTTCTTCCTCGACCTGCCGACCGAGGACGAGCGGCGCGAGATCTTCGCCGTGCACCTGCGCAAGCGGCGGCGGGACCCGGCCGCGTTCGACATCGCGCGGCTCGCGCGGCTGGCGGACGGGTGCGTCGGCGCCGAGATCGAGCAGGCCGTCGTCGACGCGCTGTACCGGGCGTTCGCCGACGGGCCGCGCGACATCACCACCGACGACGTCGCGGCGGCGGTGCAGCGGCTCGTCCCGCTCAGCAGGTCCCAGCGCGAGCGCGTCGAGGACCTGCGCGCGTGGCTGCGCGACGGACGCGCCCAGTCGGCGTCGTTCGCCGAGACCGCGCAGGCCGTCGAGAATCAGGTGCGGCTGGAACTGGCATGACCCCCCGGGACCGGACCTCCCGGGACCGGGTCGCCCTGTCCGCCGGGCGGGGGCTGCGGGCGCGCTGGGTCGGGCGGCGGCTGTTCGCGGAGGCCGAGCGCGGCGACGGGCCGGACGCCGGGGCCGCGCGGCGCGACATCGCCAGGATCGCGCTGACACCGGGCCACCGGCTGCGTGAACGGGCCCGCGAGGCCGTCGCCGTCTGGTGGGTGAGGGACAGGGACCCGGAGCTGCGCGACGTCGTCCTGAAGACCAGGGCTCTCGCCCCGGCGCCGCCGGAGCGGTTCGTCACGCTCGCGCTGCAGAGGCGGCTGTACGAGTGCGGCCCGTTGGACGCGCCGAACATCGCGGGCCTCCTCGGCGACCCGGACCCGGACGTCCGGGAACGGGCGTTCGCGTTCTGCCGGGAGGCGTCCGGGCCGACGCTGCACTGGCTGTGGACGTCCGTTCCGGGGCCGCTGCCGGGGACGCCCCTGCGCGCGGCGCTGCTCGCGAACGACCGGCCCGCCCCGCTCGGCCTCCTGGACGATCTGTGGGCGGAGTGGCTGAAGACACCGTCCGAAGAGCTGGGAGCGGCGCTCCTGCGGTGGAGGAGGCCCGCCCGCGCGGACGACCTCGAACCGCTGAGCGTCGTCGCGCTGAAGACCCCCCGCGAGATCGTCACCGAGCCCCGCCACCGTGCGGCGCTCATCGAGGCGCTGACGTTCGGCGACCATCCCCTGTACGCGATCGCCGAGCAGAAGGTCCTCGGGTCGGAGCACCACGGCCTCATCGAGGAGCTCTGCGCGGAGGCGATGCACCGGCCGGACCTCGCGCGGTTCTGCAGGAGGCACCGGCTCGCTCCCGAAGATCCGGTGAAGCGCGCCCTGTTCTTCGTGGTGACCGGGCAGCCCGAGCAGTACCGGGCCATCGATCCGGACGGCTCCCTGCTGTCGCTCGCCTACGCCTCCGCCTCGAGCAGGGACCGCGCACGGCTCCAGGAGGTCATGGTCGGCGCCGGGGACCTCGACCTCGTCCGGGTGATCGTGGGCGACGACCGCCGCGCCCGCATCCCGGCCATGAACCTCGGCGAGATCCGCTATCTGGGCGAACAGCTCGCCGCACGGCGGGAGTGGGAGGAGCTGTGGGCGCTCGTCCAGGACGTGTCGATCGTCTCCGGGACGGACCTGATCGGCCTGTTCGACGGCTGGGTCCCGCGCGGTGACGACGCACGCCGGATCTTCGAGATGTACCTGGAGACCGACCGGCATTCGGTCGAGGCCGCGCTCCGTCACTTCCCGTCGGGCGGCATGCCGCTCTGGCGTCAGGCGAAGCTGCTGTTCAGGGGGCGGGTCAACGACGTGTCCTTCGCGCCCGACGGCCCCTACCTCGCGGTCGCCGGCTCGGAGAGGGTCGCGGGCGTCTTCGACCTGCGGACGGGCGGGCTCGTCGAGCGGTACACGGGGTTCGCCTCGTCCGTCGGGCGCGTCCTGCACCTCGGCGACGCCACGCTCGTCGCCGGGGAGCGCACCAACCGCAACGACCGGGAGTGCAAGGTGGTGCTGTGCGCGGACGGCGGCGCGCGGACCCTGCACACGACCCGGGGATCGGTCACGTCGCTGGCGGCGATGGACGAGTCCGGCTCCTTCGCGGCGGCGACACGGGCCGGGGACGTGGTGCTGGTCGGCCCCGGCGGCGAACCGGTGACGGCGGTGCCGGTCCGGTCGCTGAGGCTGAGCGGCCGGTGGCCCCGGGCGATCGCCGCGCACCCCGCGTCCCGGCGGATCGCCGTGCTGAGCCGCGGGCTGTCCGTCGCCGAGACGGCGGCTGCCGAGGCGGCGGAGCGGCGGTCCCGCACCGCCAAGCCCTTCACCGTGATCGGCCAGGCGTCCGACGTCACGATGGAGCAGGTCGCGTTCGTCGACGCCGACACCCTCGTCTGCGCCGCCCGCCACGGGGACGTGAAGCTGGTGAGGCAGAGCGGCGCCGGCCTCATGGAGATCGCAAGGACGGTCGTCGCGAAGCTCGGGGGGCTCGCCGCGTCGCCCGCCACCGGGGAGGCGGTGATCGCGGACAGGAGCGGGCGGGTCACCGTCTACGACGGGGCGACCCTCGAACCGAGGGAGAGCCACACCTCGGAGACGAGCCACGGTTACACCGGCGCGACGATCTCCCCGACCGGGGACTTCCTCGCCGTCGGCGACGCCGCGGGCCACGCCGACCTGTTCGACCTGCGGGTCCGGGAGATGCCGGAGATCCTCCGGCGGCCGCTGGTCGACCTCGTCCCCCGGCACCTCGGGATCGTCGGTTCCGTCCTCGCCTCCTGCCCGCGGCCGGTCAAGGCCGCGCTCCAGCTCCTGCACGCCTGCCTGGAGCACCGTTTCCGCTTCGACATCGAGATCGGCGACGCGGTCCAGCTGACCGCCGGCGAGTACGACATCAGCCTATGAGATCAGCCTGTGAGGACGACCTGTGGAAGAAACGGAGACCGGAGGCGCCCACCGGCGGCGGTGGCTGGCACGGTCCGGGAGACGCGGTCCGCTCGGGCTCGTGGCCGCGTGGCGGCTCTTCCGGGCGGCGGAGGAGGGTGACGCCCTGGCGCGCGAGTGCGTCGGCGTCATCGCCACGTCCCCGGGCCACCGGCT
>DATCLF010000039.1:0-6672 GCA_036564055.1 Spirillospora sp. | reverse complement strand
CTGCGGGGGTGGGCGCGGCGACGCCGGGTGCGGGGCTGCTGGACGACGCGGTGCCGGTGGACGCGGTGGGGCGCTGCCGGGGGGCACCCGCTGTCGCCCGGGTATTCGGACCTGCCATGGATTGGGCCACCTGCTCTCGATCCGAAACGCCGACCGGGTGCCGGCGACTCACCGTGGCGAGTCGGGCGGCCGTGAGACCGCCGGCGGCAACGAGACCGGAGATATCGGTTTCGTCACGGTAATGCACTGAATGCCCGTCCGACAAGCTCTGACCGCAGCGCATTGACAGCCATCACCCCGCCCCTGGCTCTTTGACGGTACGGATTTCAACCGGACCGTCAAGCCGATTGGACAAGCTGTCACCGTTCGGGAACCTGCGGATGCGCGGCGGCGGCTTTCAGGAACTCCCGAACGAGCTTCGGACCTTCGCCGAAACCCGGCCGGAACCCGCCCCGGCCCCGGTGAGGGGACGAGGCGGGCGGTGCGGCGGGAGGTCAGGCGGTCGGGGCCACGGCCTCGTACCGGGACAGCTCCCCCGCGAGGTCGGCGGGGACCCTGGCGTGGAGCAGGGTGCCCTCGGCGAGGTGCTCCTGCTTGAGGACCTCGCCGCGTTCGTGCACCCGGGCGACGAGGTCGCCGCGGTCGTAGGGCACGAGGGCGCGCAGTTCGCTGTCGAGACCCGGCAGGTCCGCCTCGATGGCCTCGCGCAGCTTGTCGATGCCGTACCCGGTCTTGGCGGACACGACGACGCTGTGGGGCTCCCGGCGCTGCAGCCGGGCGAGGGTCAGGTCGTCGGCGGCGTCCGCCTTGTTGATGACGACGATCTCGGGGATCCGGTCGGCGCCGATCTCGCGCAGGACCTCGCGCACGGCGTCGATCTGCGCCTCGGGCTCGGGGTCGGAGCCGTCCACGACGTGGAGGATCAGCCCCGCGTCGGTGACCTCCTCCAGCGTCGAGCGGAACGCCTCGACGAGCTGGTGCGGCAGGTGCCGGACGAAGCCGACGGTGTCGGCGAGGGTGTAGACGCGCCCGCCGGGCGTCTCGGCGCGCCGGACGGTCGGGTCGAGGGTGGCGAACAGCGCGTCCTCCACCAGCACCCCGGCGCCGGTGAGCCGGTTGAGCAGCGACGACTTGCCGGCGTTGGTGTAGCCGGCGATCGCCACGGCGGGGACCCCGTGACGGCGGCGCTCGCGGCGCTTGGTGTCGCGGGACGTGGACATCTCCGCGATCTGGCGGCGCAGCTTGGCCATCCGGGAGCGGATCCGCCGCCGGTCCAGTTCGATCTTGGTCTCTCCGGGGCCGCGGCCGCCGATCCCGACGCCGCCCGCGGCGCGTCCGCCGACCTGGCGGGACAGGTTGCCGCCCCAGCCGCGCAGCCGCGGCAGCAGGTACTCGAGCTGAGCGAGCTCGACCTGCGCCTTGCCTTCGCGGCTCTTGGCGTGCTGGGCGAAGATGTCGAGGATCAGCGCCGTCCTGTCGATGACCTTGACCTGGAGGACCTCCTCCAGGTGCCGGAGCTGGCTCGGGGTCAGCTCACCGTCGCAGATGACGGTGTCGGCGCCGGTGGAGACGACGATGTCGCGCAGTTCCTCGGCCTTGCCTGAGCCGATGTAGCTGGCCGGGTCGGGACGCGAGCGCCGCTGGATGAGCCCCTCGAGCACCTGTGAGCCCGCGGTCTCGGCGAGGAGGGCCAGCTCGCGCAGGGAGTTCTCGGCCATCTCGGCCGTTCCCTC
Organism: Spirillospora sp.; assembly: GCA_036564055.1. Taxonomy (GTDB): domain Bacteria; phylum Actinomycetota; class Actinomycetes; order Streptosporangiales; family Streptosporangiaceae; genus Spirillospora. The sequence goes on along the minus strand of DATCLF010000039.1, from coordinate 4,939 downwards.
GGTCCAGACGCCCACGAGGACGACCCGCTCCAGCCGCAGGGCGCGGTACTCGACCTCGGTGACGTCGGTCAGCTCGGTGGACAGGCCCGCGACGCGCCGCAGCGCCCGCCGGTCCTCAAGGTCCAGCTCGCCGGTCAGCGGCTCGGTGTCCGCGGTTTCCCGGGTCCTGAGCTCGCCGATGGTGGTCCGATCTGCGGTGTTGGTCCGGTCTGCAGTGAAAGGTTGAGTCATATGTCCTCGGTAGAACGCCGGGACGCCGCCGTGTCTTCCCTGCGATCGTCTCACGGTGTACCCCGCGGGTCACCTGCTTATCCGCCGGCCCGCCCGTCGCCGCGTCCGCCCCGGTTGACCGCGGCGGTCGCGGGGAGTGTCCCGTCAGGTGCGCGTGCGGGGCGGGACGGGCCGGCGCGGGAAGGGCCGGCGGCGGCCCGTCCCGTGCACCCCCTTTGACCGGTTTCGACGCCGCCCAGTACCGTTCTCCACATAACAGAACTTGACTTTCACTAAGCGAAAGGGCAGGCAAGATGGCTGCACCGGAAGGCATCGAGGTCGCCGGACCCCTCGGCGAGCGGTACGAGGAGATCCTGACCCCCGAGGCGCTCGGCCTGCTCGCCGCCCTGCAACGCGAGCTCGGCGGGCGGCGCAGGGAGCTCCTCGACGCACGGGCCGAACGTCAGCGCGCGCTCTCGGAGGGCGGGACGCTCGACTTCCTGCCCGAGACCGCGTCCGTCCGCGAGGACGACGCCTGGCGGGTCGCCGAGCCCGCGCCCGGCCTGGTCGACCGCCGCGTCGAGATCACCGGCCCGACGGACCGGAAGATGACCGTCAACGCGCTCAACTCGGGCGCCAAGGTGTGGCTGGCCGACTTCGAGGACGCCAACACGCCCCTGTGGGAGAACATGATCGAGGGGCAGCTCAACCTGAAGGACGCCCTCGACCGCACCATCGACTTCACCGACCCCAAGAGCGGCAAGAAGTACGCGCTCAAGGACGACGACGAGCTCGCGACCATCGTCGTCCGGCCGCGCGGCTGGCACCTGGAGGAAAAGCACCTCCTCGTCGACGGCGAGCCCATGTCCGGCTCCCTGTTCGACTTCGGCCTGTACTTCTTCCACTGCGCCCGCCGCCAGCTCGACAAGGGCAAGGGCCCCTACTTCTACCTGCCGAAGCTGGAGAGCCACCTCGAGGCGCGTCTGTGGAACGACGCGTTCAACCTCGCTCAGGACCGGCTGGGCATTCCGCGCGGCACGATCCGCGCGACCGTGCTGATCGAGACCATCCCGGCGGCGTTCGAGATGGAGGAGATCCTCTACGAGCTGCGCGAGCACTCCGCGGGACTGAACGCCGGACGTTGGGACTACCTGTTCTCGATCATCAAGAAGTTCAAGGACCGGGGCGCGGACTTCGTCCTGCCCGAACGCAACGCCATCACGATGACGGCCCCGTTCATGCGGGCCTACACCGAGCTTCTCGTCCGCACGTGCCACAAGCGCGGCGCGCACGCGGTCGGGGGCATGGCCGCGTTCATCCCGTCCCGCCGCGACGAGGAGGTCAACAGGGTCGCCCTGGAGAAGGTCCGGGCGGACAAGACCCGCGAGTCCGGCGACGGCTTCGACGGCTCCTGGGTCGCCCACCCCGACCTCGTCCCCGTCTGCCGGGAGGTCTTCGACGGCGTCCTCGGCGACCGGCCGAACCAGCTCGACCGGCTCCGCGAGGACGTCCGGGTGACCGCCGCCGACCTCCTCAACTTCAAGGACACCCCGGGCGAGATCACCGAGAGCGGGCTGCGCAACAACATCGACGTGGCCCTGCGCTACCTCGCCACCTGGCTCGACGGGGCGGGCGCCGTCGCCATCCACAACCTCATGGAGGACGCGGCGACCGCCGAGATCGCCCGCTCCCAGGTGTGGCAGTGGATCCACAACGGCGTCTCCACGAACGACGGCCGCACGATCACCAGGGAGTGGGTCGAGCAGCTCATGGACGAGGAGCTCGCCAAGATCCGCAAGGACCTCGGCGACGCCTTCAACGAGCCCCGCTACGACCAGGCGGTGGACCTCTTCAAGCAGGTCGCCCTCGCCGACGAGTACGTGGAGTTCCTGACGATCCCCGCCTACCGGCAGTTCCCGTGATCTTCGGGGCGCGCCCCGGCCGGGCCGCGCCGGTCTCACCCCCGCACGGTCCGTTCTGCGGGATCTTGCGGGGGTGATGGCGGGGTAGGAGAGTGGGTGCCATGGATGCGCGACTCGCGGCGCTCGCGGCCCGGTTCGAGACGCTGCTCGGGAGCGCGAACGTCATCACCGACCCGGTGCGGCTGCGCACCTACGAGTGCGACGGGCTGACCAACCACCGGGCGACGCCCGGGCTGGTCGTGCTGCCGGACGACGCCGAGCAGATCGCCGCGATCGTGCGCGCGTGCTCGGCGGCGGGCGTGCCGTACGTCGCGCGGGGATCGGGGACGGGCCTGTCCGGCGGGGCGCTGCCCCGGGTGGACGGCGTCCTGATCGTCACCTCGCGCATGCGGCGGATCCTGGAGATCGACATCCCGGGGCAGCGGGCCGTGGTGGAGCCCGGTGTGATCAACCTCGACGTCACCCGGGCCGTCCGCCCGTACGGGTACTACTTCGCGCCCGACCCGTCCAGCCAGCAGATCTGCTCGGTCGGCGGGAACGTCGCGGAGAACTCCGGCGGCGCGCACTGCCTGAAGTACGGGTTCACCGCCCACCACGTGCTGGCCTGCGAGGTCGTCACGCCGGACGGCGAGATCGTGGAACTGTCGGCCGGCTCCCCGGGCTACGACCTGCTCGGCGTGTTCGTCGGGGCGGAGGGCACGCTCGGGATCACCACCAAGATCACCGTGCGGCTGACACGCGTCCCCGAGACCGTGCAGACGCTGCTGGCGGCGTTCGACTCGATCGAGGCGGGCGGTGCCGCGGTGTCGGCGATCATCGGTGCGGGCGTCGTCCCGGCGGCCATCGAGATGATGGACGCCCTGTCGATCGAGGCGGCGGAGGCCGCGGTGCGCTGCGAGTACCCGCAGGGCGCCGGCTCGGTGCTCATCGTGGAGCTGGACGGCCCCGAGCCGGAGGTCGCGGCCCAGTTCGCCGAGGTCGAGCGGATGTGCCGGGACGCGGGCGCCTTCGAGATCCGCGTCGCCGCCGACGATGAGGAAAGGGCGCTGATCTGGAAGGGCCGCAAGTCCGCGTTCGCCGCGGTCGGGCGGATCAGCCCCGCCTACATCGTCCAGGACGGCGTCATCCCGCGGACGGCGCTGCCGCAGGTGCTGGCCCGCATCGACGCGCTGTCGGCGGAGTCGGGGGTGCGGGTCGCGAACGTGTTCCACGCGGGCGACGGCAACCTGCACCCGCTCGTGCTGTTCGACGACGCGGAGGAGGGCGCGGAGAAACGCGCGGAAGAGGTGTCCGGCGCGATCCTCGACCTGTGCATCGAGCACGGCGGGTCCATCACGGGAGAGCACGGCGTGGGCGTGGACAAGTCCCGGTACATGCCGCGCATGTTCACCGACACCGACCTCGACACGATGCAGATGGTCCGCTGCGGCTTCGACCCCGGAGGGCTGTGCAATCCGGGCAAGGTGTTCCCCACTCCGCGCCTGTGCGGGGAGGTGCCGGGCGTCCGCAGGGGGCCCCACCCGTTCGAGGGAAAGGCGGACCTCTTCTGATGCGGACGCTCGACGCCCTGGCGAAGGTCTGCGACGACGTCCGGCCCGGCGAACCGGAGGAAGGCGTTCTCGGGGTGGAGCCCGCGTTCGTCGCCGCGCCGGCGACCATCGCCGAGGCCGCCGACGTCATGCGCGTCGCCGCCGAGAAGAATCTCGCCGTCGTCCCGCGGGGCGGCGAGACCCGTCTGGACTGGGGGACGCCTCCGCAGCGGTGCGACCTGCTCGTCGACACCCACCGGCTCGACGGCCTCGTCGAGCACGCCGCCGGAGACCTGGTGGCGAAGGCGGAGGCGGGGCTGCCGATGGAGCGGCTGGCCGAAAGGCTCGCCGAACACGGCCAGCGCCTCGCCCTGGACGTGCCGCTGCCCGGCTCCACGGTCGGCGGGACGATCGCCACCGGCGCGTCCGGCCCGTTGCGCTCGCTGTACGGGACGCCCCGCAACCTGGTCATCGGGCTCACGATCGTCAGGGCGGACGGCCGGATCGCGCGGTCGGGAGGCAAGGTCGTCAAGAACGTCGCCGGATACGACCTCGGGCGGCTCTTCTGCGGCTCGTACGGCACCCTCGGCCTGATCGTGGAGGCCACGTTCCGGCTGCATCCCGTCCCGGCGGCCACAGCGTTCGTGACGCGCACCGTCGGCGGACCCGACGAGGCGCATGAGGCCGTGCAGGCCGTCCTCCACTCCCCCGTGGCGCCCAGCGCCGTCGAATACATCAGCCCGGGGACGGTCTCCGTCCTCCTGGAGGGCGTGCCGGACGGCGTCGCCGCACGCGCTCGGCGGACCACGGAACTCCTGGGCGGGAACGCCGAGATCTCCGACGACGCGCCGGACGGATGGGGCCGGTACCCCGACGGCACCACCCTCGTCGACGTCGCGGCGTCACCGGCCGCTCTCCGCGACCTTCTCACGGTGCTCGGACCCGACGCCGCCTTCACCTGGAGCGGAAGCGGCCAAGGCCACCTGGGTCTTCCCGCCGGTTCCTCCGCGGAGGAGGTCGCCGGACTCTTGGGCCGGCTGCGGGACGTCGTCGGCGAATACCGTGGAAGCGCCGTGGTCCGCTACGCCCCCGAGGACGTGCGCACCGGCGTCGACGTGTGGGGCCCCGTCCCGGCGCTCGCGCTGATGCGGCGGGTGAAGGACCAGTTCGATCCCGATCATCGGCTGTCCCCCGGCCGTTTCGTTGGAGGCATCTGATGAGCGCCCCGGACGACCTGCAGAAGCTGCTCGACGACTGCGTGCACTGCGGGTTCTGCCT
>DATCLF010000038.1:0-7404 GCA_036564055.1 Spirillospora sp. | reverse complement strand
GCCGGTGCCCGCCGTCCTCGCGCTCGGCGCCGGCCTCGCCGAGGCGCTGGTGTCGATCCATCGGGCCGGGGTCGTGCACCGCGACCTGAAACCGTCCAACGTCATCCTCGGCTCCGACGGGCCCCGGGTGATCGACTTCGGGATCGCCCATGCGGTGGACGCCGCCGCCGTCACCCAGACGGGCTCCACGGTCGGGTCGCCGGGTTTCATGGCCCCCGAGCAGGCGGGCGGCCGGCCCTCGGGCCCCGCCGCCGACGTGTTCTCCCTCGGCGCGATCCTGTTCTACGCCGCGACGGGCACCGGCCCGTACGGACAGGGACCGCCGCACGTGCTCATCTACCGGGCGGTGCACGAGCGGCCGCGGCTCGACGGCGTCACCGACCCGGTGCTGCGCGGTGTCATCGAGGCGTGCATGGAGCGCGACCCGGAGCGGCGCCCGTCCCCGGCCGCGCTGCTGGAGCGGCTCGCGCCCCACGTGCCCGACGGCGTCGACCTGCACGGCGTCGGCTGGCTGCCCGACACCATCGGCGCGCGCATCGCGCGGGCGGGCACGGACATCCCCGACCCTCCCCGCACGCTGGTCGGGACGGTCGTGATGCCCGCGCGCCGCGGCCTCCTCGTGTTCGGCGGGGCGGCCGCGACCGCCGCCGTCACCGGGGGAGTCGCGGCGCTGGCGTGGATACTGCGCGACCCGGACACCGGCGCGGGCGGCACGGGCGCCGGGGCGTCGCCCGTCGCGTCCTCGGCGTCCGCGCCGCCTCCGATGCGGGACGCCAAGGTCCTGTGGAAGCGGTTCACCGGCGCGAAGTACCTCATCTCCAGCCCCGCGGCGTCCGGCGGCCTCGTCGTCGTCGGCAGCGAGAAGGGGAACCTGCTGGCGTTCGACGCCCGTACCGGCGCCCCCCGGTGGACGTACCGGACCGCCGCCCGCCGCATCGTCACCGGGCCCGCCGTCGCCTCCGGGCTCGTCTACGCCCTCTCCCAGGACGGCGTCCTCCATTCGGTCGACCTCCGCACGGGTCGGGCGCGGTGGCGGCGGACGGTCGGCGACGGCCGGGCCGACCCCGTCGTCGCCGGCGGTCTCGTCTATGCCGGCGGCGTCGTCAGCGCGCTCGACGCCGCGACCGGTGCGGTCCGGTGGCGCGGGGGCGCCGCCGATCGCGGTCTCGCGGCCGCGGGCGGAATGCTCTTCGTGCCCGGCGACAAGAAGCTCACCGCCTACGACGCGTCCACCGGACGGACCCGCTGGACCTACGCGTCCCGTGCGGGCGTCCAGGACACGGCCGCGGCGAACGGCCTCGTGTGCTTCGCCGACTTCCAGGGCGAGACGATCCACGCGGTCGACGCCCGCACCGGCAAGAGACGCTGGACGTTCCCCACGGGGGAGGCCGCCACCTCCCGGCCCGTGATCACGGAGGGATTGGTGTACGTCTGCGACTACGGCGGGAAGGTCTCCGCCCTCGACCCCGCCACCGGAACGCTGCGGTGGCAGATCCAGGTCGAAGGCGGAGTCAAGTGCAACCCCGTCATCGCGGGCGCCAACCTTTACGTCCCGAGCGGTGTCTACTCCGACGGAGGCATCTACGCCGTGGACGCCGGCACCGGACGCAAGGTGTGGCGGTTCCAGGCCGACGAGGGCATTGAGTCGAACCCGGCCGTGGCGGACGGGATCGTCTACACCTCCTGCAAGGACGGCCATCTGTACGCGCTCGACGCCCGAGGCGGATCCGGCACCGCGACCGGGTGAGGAGACGACCGGGTGAGGAGGGAGAACCGGTGACCGCGACGCTTCCGACGGATCCGCGGCAGATCGGGCCCTACCGTGTCGTGCGTCGGCTCGGTGCGGGTGGTATGGGTCAGGTCTTTCTCGGTCGTTCGCCCGCCGGACGCATGGTGGCCATCAAGGTCATCCACCCGTCGATGGCGGACGACGAGAACTATCGCGCCCGGTTCCGGCGTGAGATCACCGCGGCCCGCGCGGTCGGCGGCGTCTACACCGCTCCGGTGGTGGACGCCGATCCGGACGCCTCGCCGCCCTGGCTGGCGATCGCGTTCCTGCAGGGGATGTCGCTTCAGGAGACGGTGAAGAGACATGGGCCGCTGCCGCCGCCCGCGGTGCGGATGCTCGGTGCGGCGCTCGCTGAAGCTTTGCGGTCGATTCACGGTGCCGGGGTCGTGCACCGTGACCTGAAGCCGTCGAACGTGATGCTCACGCCCGAGGGGCCGCGCGTCATCGACTTCGGCATCGCTCGCCCGACGGAGGCGACGACGCTCACGAAGACGGGCGCGACCCTTGGCACTCCTGCCTACATGTCGCCCGAGCAGGCCTCCGGTGAGGAGGCGGGCCCGGCGTCGGACATTTTCTCGTTGGGCGGCGTCCTGACGTACGCCGCCACTGGTGTCGGTCCTTTCGGGCAGGGCGCCGTTCACGAGGTGGTGTACCGCGTCCTGCACACGGAGCCCGCCCTGGACGGCATCGTCGATCCCGGGTTGCGGACGCTTGTGGCGGCGTGTTTGGAGAAGGATCCCGCCCGGCGTCCCGGGCCTGACTGGCTGCTGGCGCAGCTGTCCGCCGACCAGGTCGCCTTCCCGCAGGGGACGCACTGGCTGCCGCCGAACGTGGCGCACGACGTCGCGCAGCGGGTGCAGGCGACCGTTCCCAGCGGGCCGAGCCGCCGCGGGCTCCTCGCGCTCGGCGTGGGCGGCGCGCTCGCCGCCGGCCTTCTGACCGCGGGAGGGGCGGGGTACGTCCTGCTCCGTGACGACGGCCCGGCCCTGTGGACGTACCGCCTGCCCGAAGGCATGCAGGTCAGGACGAGGCTGGTGGTGCACGGCGGCACCGTGTTCGTGTTCGCCTCCGAAAGACTGACCGGAGAGACCGTCGCCATCGAGGCCCGCACCGGCAAGCGCAAGTGGCGCGGGTCGTTCACGGCGGCCCGCGACTCGTCGGCGGCGATGCTCGACGGGCGGGGCTTCGTCTACGACTCGTCCGGCGAGGTGCTGACCGGGTTCGACACCGCGACCGGCCGGACCCTGTGGACCCAGAGGCTGAAGACTTTCGGGCTCGCGCCCGCTCCCGTCGCGAGCGCCGGCGTCGTCTGCCTCGCGGGCAGTGAGGAGACCGGCGAGTACGGCGTGTACGCCTTCGACGCCGCGAGCGGCACGCCGCGCTGGCGGTTCGGCGTCGACGACATCGCCCGGAGCGGGGCAGCGGTGTCCGGGAACATGTGCTACGCCGCCACGCGTAACGGTTTCGTCCACGGCATCGACCTCGCCACCGGCAGCGTCCGATGGCGGGGACGGACGGGTGCGGGCTCCCACGTCACGCCCATGGTGACGGGCGACCTGGTCGCGGTCCTCACCCAGGACGGCGTCGTCCACGGGTTCGACGCCGCCGACGGCCGGCGCCGCTGGCGCACGCCCCTCGGGGACGGTGCGGCGGCCGACAGCCCGGACGCGGTCGCGGCGGGTGTTTCCGGCGGCATCGTCTTCGTCGCCGGGCACGACGGTGTCCTGTACGCCGTCGACGCGGCGACGGGACGCGAGCGGTGGAGACGGCCCGGCGGCCGCCCGGGCCTGACCGCCGGGCAACGCGGCTACGCGATCCCCTCCGTCGGCGGCGGGCTCGCGGTGACCACCGACAACGAGGGAACGGTCACGGCGCTGGACGCCGCCACCGGCCGGCCCCGCTGGGAACGCGGCGTCAGCAGCGGCCTGCGCGAACGCCCCCTGATCGGCGGATCACTCGTGTACTGGGGCGGAACCGGCGGCCTGTACGTCCTCGACCTGGCGACGGGCCGCATCCGCCACCGGCTGGAGTTCGAGGACGTCGATCCCATCGTGACCTCCGTGCAGCACTACACCCTGCAGAACGGCACCCTGTACACCGCCGTGGACAACTCCGCCATCCAGGCGCTCCGCATCTCCGCATAGCGCCGCCTGCGCCCGCGCCGCCTCCCACGCGTCGCGGGCCGTCCCGGCCGTGACGTCCCTCATCGCCGTCGCGCCGCTGATCGGTTTCCGGAACCCCGCCCCTGGACGGGCGACCTTTCGTCCCTTCGCCGGGGGACGCGTGTCCCCCGTGAGAGCTACCGGCGAATGTCCACCGCGCGGTGATGATCTTCGGTTCGCCGGATCAATAGCTTTGTTCCCGTCACCGCGGCACTCCCGCCGCGGGAAGAGCGAAGGAGTCGAAAATGCAGTCGGTGGAACGGCTGATGATCGCACCGCCGGTCGTTTCCATCGGCGGCGTGAGCAGCGGAACGACAGGGGAAACTCCCTCCGCGTCGCAGTTCCCCTCGTCGTGACGGGCATCTTCGCGCAGATCGCCGAGCCCGAAGAAAAGCGCGGCTGATCCGGCGCCGAACGAGAACGAAAACACCCCCAAAGGCTTTCGAATTCATTTCATCGGAGGACACCGTGTTCCGCAGCTTCAAGGCTTCCGCCGTCGTCGCCCTCGCGTCCGCCGTCGCCGTCGCCGGGCTCACCGCCTGCGGGGAGGCCGGCAAGGAGGCCGACACGACGCTGGCGTCCGCCTCGCCGAGCGCCGCCGTCTCGCAGGCCGCCGGCGACCGGGCCTCCGGCACCAGGAAGATCCAGATCGAGGGCAAGTCGGTGAACGTGTCCTGCTCCGGCAGGGCGCGCCGCGGCAGGCCGACCGTGATCCTTCTGTCCGGTCTCGGCGACGGGCTCGAGAAGATGGCGCCCCTGCAGAAGACCCTCGGCAAGCGGAACCGGGTCTGCTCCTACGACCGGCTCGGCGAGGGCGCGAGCGACAAGCCGGACGGCCCGCAGAGCCTCGCCGACAGCGGCAGGATCCTCACCGGTGTGATCGACGAGGTCGCCGGAGGCGGGCCCGTCGTCCTGGTCGGGCACTCCCTCGGCGGGCTGATCGCCGCCCGCTACGCCCCCGGCCACACCGACAAGGTGAAGGGCCTGGTGCTGCTGGACGCCACGTCGCCGAGCTCGGTCGCCGACGTGAAGGCCAACATCCCCGAGGACGCCACCGGGCAGCTCGCCGAGCTTCGCCGGCAGACGCTCGCGGTGCACGAGGGTCAGAACCCCGAGATGCTCGTCATCCCCGACGGTGAGGTCCGCTCCGCCGGAAACATCCCGGTCGAGGTCGTCCAGCACGGCAAGAAGTACCTCGCGGCCGTGCCGGAGGTCGGGCCCGCCCTGGAGAAGAGCTGGGCCGAGGGGCAGCGCAAGTGGCTGAGGGTGTCGAGCAGGAGCAAGCTCCGCACCGCGAAGAACAGCGAGCACTACATCCACATCGACGAGCCCAAGGTCGCCGTCCGCGCCGTCCAGCGCGTCGTCGCGAAGGCCGCGAGGGCCTGACCCGGCCTCCCCCGGCGCGGTCTCCCCGCCTCTCCCGCGATCGCGGACGAGGCGGGGTCCGCCCATGCGGAAGGAAAGATCATGCAATGGGATGTTCTCGCGACGGCGCGTCGCCGTACCCTCCGCGAGCGCTACGCTCTCCTGGTGAATGATCTTCGGCGGGCCTCGGAGACGTGGCGGCGGCTGCCCGTCATGGCACGGGACCTTCCGTTCCCCCTGGTGCTGTTCACGCTGTCGTTGCTGCCGGCCTTCCGCGGCAACGGAACGCAGATCGGCGACCTCACCCCCCGCCCCTACGACGGGCTGGCCTACGTGGCGATCGCCCTCCAGAGCTTCCCGCTCATCGTGCGCCGCCGCCTGCCCGCCGTCTGCGTCGTCATCGTCGCGATCGGCCTGTCGATCGACCAGCTCCGCGCCTACCACACGTTCGCGGGGCCCGCGCTGCCCATCGCGCTGATCAGTTGCGGCGCCCATCTGGAGCGCTTCCGGCGCACCATGATGGTGGTGCTGACCGCGGGGTACGTGGCGCTTGCGATCGCGCTCGGGCACCTCGGCACGGACGGCGTCGAGGTGTACGTGGTCTTCTACCTGACGCTGGCGGCCGCGTGGTGCATCGGATCCTGGCTGCGCTCCACCCGCGCCGCCGAGGCCGAGCGCCGCCGCCGGATCGCCGAGGCCACCCGCACCGCCGAGCGCACCCGGATCGCCCGCGAGCTGCACGACGTGGTCACCCACCACGTGACGGCGATGGTCGTCCAGGCCGAGGCGGCCCGGTACCTGACCGCGACGCCCGCCCGCCTCGACGAGACCCTCAGCGCCGTCACCGACACCGGCCGCCGCGCCATCGCCGACCTGCGGCACCTGCTCGACCTGCTCAACCCCGACGCGGACGTCGACGCGCCGACGCGGTCGGTCGGCGAGCTGCAGACGCTGGTGGAGCAGACGCGCAGGGCCGGGCAGCCGGTGGAGTTCACCGAGGAGGGCTCCCCCGGGTCGTCCACCGGCGCCGCCGGATCCGTGGCGTACCGGGTCGTGCAGGAGGCCCTCACCAACGCCCTGAAATACGCCCATGGCAGCAACACCGTCGTCGTCGTGCGGTATGGCGAGAAGGAGATCACCGTGGAGGTGACCAACGACGGAACCGGCTCGGCGGACGCGTCCCCGGGAGGAAGCGGACGCGGCCTCGCCGGGCTCCGCGAACGGGTGGAGGACCTCGGCGGCGAGCTCCACGCGGGCCCGGCCGGGGACGGCGGCTTCCGCGTGCGGGCGCGCATACCCGTGGAGGCCGGGTCATGACCGCGCCGGTCCGGGTGCTGGTCTGCGACGACCAGGCGCTCATCCGCACCGGGTTCACCACGATCATCGACGCGCAGCCCGACCTGGAGGTCGTGGGCGAGTGCGGCGACGGGCAGACCGCGGTCGAGCTCGCCCGCAAGCTCAAGCCGGACCTCGTCGTGATGGACGTGCGGATGCCGGTCCTCGACGGGATCGAGGCGACCCGCCGGCTCGCCGGCGCCGGGGTGGCCGACCCCGTCAAGGTGCTCGTGGTGACGACGTTCAACCTGGACGAGTACGTCTACCAGGCGTTGCGCGCGGGGGCGAGCGGCTTCCTGCTCAAGGACGCCCCGCCGGCGCAGCTCCTGCACGGCATCCGCACGGTCGCCACCGGGGCGGCGCTGCTGGCGCCCGAGGTGACGCGCCAGCTCGTCGGCCGGTACGCCGAGCGGATCCGCCCCGCCGGCAGCCCCCCGGACGACATCGGGCTCACGGCGCGCGAGCTGGAGGTCCTGCGGCTCATCGCCAACGGCCTGTCCAACGGCGAGATCGCCGAATCGTTAGTGATCAGCCAGGAGACGGTGAAGACCTACGTCTCGCGCATTCTCACCAAGCTCGACCTGCGCGACCGCGTCCAGGCCGTGGTCTTCGCCTATCGCAACGGACTGGTGACCTGAACGTCCCGATGACGTGATCTTTGACGTTCGCGGGAGATGGGCCGGCTCACGGCGGGGAAAACACTCCGGAAATGGGCGTATACGTCACCGTGAGGCGGTCAATGTCGATCTTGAT
>DATCLF010000037.1:0-9095 GCA_036564055.1 Spirillospora sp. | reverse complement strand
CGTCCCCGCACCGCGTTCCCCGGAGTGCTCGTCCTTGCCCGTTCCACCGACGCCCTGGGGGTGGCTCGGCGTTTCACCGAGGCGCTCCGTACCCGGCCTGTGCGGCGCGAACCATGACCGGGCACGCCGATGACCGGGTGCGGCGCGGGATGCATCCGCCGCGGGCTCACGGTCCGAAGACAAGGTATGGGAGATGTGCGCGGGCGCCGGATCGGACGAGGGTCCCGCGTCGCGTCGTCGCCGGGGAGCTGGACGCTCGCCGGCGCCGGGCTGCTCGGAGCGATGGTCGTGGCCCAGGTCATGTCCGGCCTGCGTCCCAGGCCGGTCCGCCTGACGAGCGTCATCGTCGTGCTGCTCGCGGCCAGCGCGGTGGCGTTCCTCGCCGGCCGGGCCGGGGCCCGCCGCGCGCTCCGCGCCTTCGGCGCCGCGATGGCCGCGGGGTACGCGGCGGAGTGGATCGGCGTCCGCACCGGGGTGCCGTTCGGGAAGTACTCCTACACGCCGCTGCTGCGGCCGCGGCTCGGCGGCGTCCCGCTGATCGTGCCCGTGGCCTGGGGAGGGATGGGGCTCGCCGCGCACGCCGCCGCCGCCGCGATCGTCCCCCGGAGCGGGATCCGGCGCGTGCTGGCGGGGGCGGCGGCCCTGACGGCGTGGGACCTGTTCCTGGACCCGCAGATGATGCGTCTCGGTCTGTGGAGGTGGGCGGACGGCGGACCCTACCGGGGCGTGCCGATTAGCAACTTCGCGGGCTGGCTTGTGGTGTCGCTGCTGGTCATGGGAATGACCGACCCGATCGTGGGACGGACGCGCGACGCGGCGTCCGGGGGACTGATCGCGGTCTACGGGGTGATGACGGTGATGGAGACGCTGGCGTTCGCGGCGGTGTTCGAACCGCCCGACCGGCCGGTGGCGCTGGCGGGCGGGACGGCGATGGGCGTGTTCACCGCCCTGGCGTGGAGCCGGTGGAGGCGGCGATGGCCACGGTGAGCGTGGTCGGCGGCGGTGTCGGCGGGATGGTCGCCGCGCTGCTGCTGGCGCGCGCCGGCCACCGGGTCCGGCTGGACGAGAGGCTCGACCGGCTCGGCGGGAAGCTCGCCGAACGCGAGCGCGACGGTTTCGTCTTCTCGCTCGGGCCGTCGCTGCTGACCCTCCCGGAGATCTTCCAGAGGTTCGGCGTCTCCTGTGAGCTGAGGGAACTCGCCGAGCTCTGCCGCTACCGCTTCGCGGACGCCTCCGAGCTGCGCGCCCACCGCGACCCGGACGCGATGGCGGCGCAGATCGACCGGCTCGCCCCCGGGGAGGGGGACGCCTGGCGTGCCTTCTACCGCTGGGCGTCGGCCTGCCTCGACGCGTCACGGCGGACGTTCTTCGCGGGGCCGCCGACCCGCCGCTCCGGGCGGCCGCGGCTCGGGGACCTCGCCGCGGTCGCGCCCGGCCGCACCGTGGACGGCCTGGCCCGCCGCTTCTTCCGCGACCCGCGGCTGCGCCAGTACGTCGGCCGGTACGCCACGTACGCGGGGTCGGACCCCTACCGGGCCCCGGCCGCGCTCGCGTGCGTCCCGGCGATCGAGCACGGCGACGGCGGCTGGTACGCGCCGGGCGGCCTGTCCCGCATCGCCGACGACCTGGCCCGGCTGCTGGTCGACGCCGGAGTCGACGTGCACACCGGCAGCGAGGTGACGAAGGTGCTCACCGCGGGGTCCGCCGTGTCGGGCGTGGCGCTGGCGTCGGGGGAGCGGGTCCGCGCCGACGCGGTGGTCGTGAACGCCGACGCCGCCGCGCTGTACGGGCGGCTGCTGCCGGACCGCCGCAGGCTCCGCCGGATCGCCCGCCTCGGCCCGTCCTCCTCGGCGTTCCTGCTCCTCGCCGGGGTGCGCGGACGGACCGCCGGGCTGCCGCATCACTCCGTCCTCTTCTCCGCCGACCCTCGCCGGGAGTTCGGCGACATCTTCGACCGCCGCGTCCCGCCGCGCGACCCGACGATCCACATCGGATGCCCGGCGGTCGACGACCCGGCCCTGGCTCCGCCCGGCGAGGAGAACTGGACGGTGCAGGTCAACGTCCCGGCGGGTGATCCGGACCGCTGGCCGGTCACCCCGGACGCCTACCGCGACCACGTCCTGGAGACCCTCGCGCGCCGCGGGCACGACCTGTCGGGGCGCCTGCGGTTCGTGGAGACGTTCACCCCGGCCGACCTGCGCGACCGGTACGGAGCGTGGGGCGGGGCGATCTACGGCACCGCCTACCGGGGCGTCCTCGCGCCGTTCCGCCGGCCGGGCAACCGGGGGCCGCGGCGGGGGCTGTACCTGGTGGGCGGCTCCGCGCATCCGGGCGGGGGCCTGCCGCTGGTCGCGATGGGCGGCCGGATCGTCGCCGCGCTCGTCCAGGAGGACATGCCGGTCCGGGCGGGGGTACGGACCCCCTAGAAGCTGCGGTGAGCGTAGAAGGTGCAGTGAGGACGAGAACGCTGTGAGGACACGGTGCGGGCGCTGACGCCCTTCCAGGCGGTGGCCGCAGGGATCGCGGCGGCGAGGCTGGCGCGCGGCCGCGACCGGCCCCCGCCGCTCGTGCCCGGCGCCTCCGGGCCGCCCCGCGAGGCGGTGTCGGTCGTCGTCCCCGCACGGGACGAGGAGACGCGGATCGCCGACTGCATCCGGCCGCTGCTGGCGGATCCCGGCGTGTCCGAGGTGATCGTCGTGGACGACGAGTCCCGGGACGGCACGGCGCGGGTCGCGGCGGAGCTGGGCGCCACCGTCCTTCCCGGAGCGCCGCCGCCGGAGGGATGGGTCGGCAAGCAGTGGGCGCTGCACCAGGGCGTGTCGGCCGCCGCCGGGCCGATCGTGGTCGCGCTCGACGCCGACACCCGTCCCTGCCCCGGCCTGTGCGCCGAGCTCGCCGCGCTGCTCACCGCGTTCGACCTGGTGTCGGCAGGGCCGCGGTTCGTGTGCGGCGGCGTGGGCGAACAGGCTCTGCACGCCTCGTTCCTGGCGAGTCTCGTCCAGCGGTTCGGGCCGATCGGTCCCGCGCCCCGGTCGCCGGACCGGTTGCTGATCAACGGTCAGTGCACGGCGTTCCGGAAGGACGCCATGCTGGCCGCGGACGGGTTCGCGCGGGTCCGGGGCCACCTCACCGACGACGTCGCGCTCGCACGCCTTCTCGCCCGCGACGGCTGGAGGATCGCCTTCCGCGACGCGGGCGCCCTGCTGGAGGTCGACATGCACGACTCGGCCGCCGGCGTCTGGCGCGAATGGGGACGGTCGATCGCGCTGCGGGACGTGACCTCCGGGCGCGACCTCGCGGCCGACCTCGCGGTCGTCTGGCTGACCCTCGCCCTCCCGCCGCTGCGGCTGGCGGCGGGACGCCCGACGCTCCTGGACGGCGGGCTCCTCCTCCAGCGGGCCCTGCTCACCGCGGCCCTGCGCGGCAGCTACGCGCGTCCGGGCGCGGGTCTCGCCCTGTCGCCGCTCCTCGACGTGCTGACCGCGGCGCGCCTGACCTGGTCGGCGCTGCGTCCGCCGCGCACCTGGCGCGGACGCCGCTACGACGGGCCGCGCGCCGGTCGCCCGGCCGTCAGGCGCGGCGTCCCGCCACGGCCGCCTGCCCGAAACGCAGCCCGATGAGGCCCATCAGCGCCCCGGTCGCCGCGACGTGCCGGGCGGGCGCGAACAGGAGCTGGATCACCGGCGCCGAGAACACCGCGACGCGCGCCCCGGCGGCGAACGAGCGCAGCGCGAGGCTCGTGCCGGTCAGCAGCGCCACGCCCAGCCCGAACGCCGGAGGGCAGATCACGGCGAAACCGCCCGCGAACGTCAGTACCGAGCGTCCGCCCCGCAGCCCCGCGAACGCGGGCCACGCGTGCCCGGCCATCGCGGCGGCGACGGCGGCGTACACGGGGGTGACGCTCGCGCCGGTCACCGTCCCGAGCGGTCCGGTCTCGGCTCCGCTCACGGCGAGGCCGAGCAGCCCCGCCGCCGTGCCCTTGAGCAGGTCGCCCGCGAACACCGGGGCGGCGGCCCGCCGGCCGAGCCGTTCCTTGACGTTCCAGAAACCGGGGTTGCGGTCGCCGGTCTCGCGGGGGTCGACGCCGTGGGCGCGGCCGACGAGCACCGCGACCGGCACCGAGCCGAGGAGGTAGCCGCCGGTGACCGCGAGGAGCACGAGAGCCGCCGACTCCGGCGGTGCCGACCGCGGGGACGTCGAGCGCAGGAATGTCGAGCGCAGGAATATTGAGCGCAGGGTCATCGCTTCGTTCCATCTCGTCAGGTACGCGGGTGTGGACGCCATGCGGTACATGGCGTTCGACCGGCCGGAGCTGCGCCGTCCCGGCGGGCCGTCGTTCTGGCGGCTGCTGGGCACGGGCCGCGGCCGGTCGATGAGCCTCGGCGCCGATCTGCACCGCTGGGCGCTGTTCGCCGTCTGGGACGAGGAACCCGCCCTGGAGGCGTTCCTCGCCCGGTCGCCCATCGTCCGGCGGTGGCGGGAGGAGGCCGAGGAGGCATGGCACGTGCGGCTGCTGCCGGCCGCCTCCCGCGGCCGCTGGGGAGGCCGCGATCCCTTCGCCTCCGCCGAGCCGGCGCCGGTGATCCCGCGGAGGCCCGTGGCCGTGCTGACCAGGGCGTCGATCCGCCCGGCCCGGCTGGCGGCGTTCTACCGCGCCGTCCCGGCCGTGGACCGGGAGCTGCGCCGCGCGGACGGCTGCCTCGCCTCGGTCGGGATCGGCGAGTGGCCGCTCGCCCGGCAGGCGACGTTCTCGCTGTGGAAGGACGAGGACGCCCTCGCCCGCTTCGCCTACCGGCCCGGCGCGCATCGCACGATGATCGCGAGGGTGCGGGACGAGAACTGGTACGCCGAAGAGTTGTTCGCCCGGTTCGTCCCCTATGGGAGCCAGGGCACCTGGGACGGACGCGACCCGCTGCGCGACGTCCCCGGGTGAGCACCTCAGATTCTCCGTCCGGTGCCCGTCGGGCCCACGGGCAGGCGGCGTTCGGCGCGGCCCGCGGCGGAGGCGGCCAGCATGTGCCGCGCGAAGATCGCGGCGCGGCGGCGGCGCGGCACCCGCGCCCGAGCCGACAGCACGTCGTGGCCCGCCGCCGCGATCTCGTCGAGGATGCCGCTGTACAGCTCGTACGCGGCGCGTATGCACGGCCGGGACGACGCGGTCAGCAGATCGAGGCCGTCCAGGGCGCGGCGGTAGTGGCCGCGGGCACGGGCGGTCTCGAAGGCGATGAGCGCGCGCAGCGCCTCCGAACGGCCGCCCGCGCGCAGGTCGTCCTCGGTCACCCCGAACCTGCCGAGGTCCTCCAGCGGCAGGTAGACGCGTCCGCGGGCCAGGTCCTCGGCGACGTCGCGCAGGAAGTTCGTCAACTGGAACGCCCGTCCCAGCTCACGGGCGGGTTCCCGGGCCCGCGCCTCCGCCCCCGGCACCGTCTCCAGAACGGGCAGCATCATCAGCCCGATCGCGGCGGCCGAGCCCTCCATGTACGCGAGCAGGTCGTCGTAGGTGGCGTACCGGGTGACGGTGAGGTCGGCGCGCATCGACTCCAGGAACGTGCCGATGTCGGCGCGCTCGATGCCGAACGAGCGGACGGTGTGCGCGAACGCGGGAAGGACCGGGTCCCGGACCTTCTCGCCCGCCAGGCTCGCGTCCAGCCGCCGGCTCACCTCGTCGAGCGCCTTCGCCCGGTCGTCCGCGCCCGCGGTTCCCTTCTCCCAGGTGTCGACGATGTCGTCCACGTGCCGGGTGAACCCGTACAGCGCGTGCACGTGCCGCCGCTTCCAGGCGGGCAGCAGGAGCGTGGCCAGGTAGAACGATCGCCCGTGACGGGCGTTGAGACGGCGGCAGTGTTCGTAGCTCGCGGTCAGCGTCATGGGCGGCCCTCCAGGATGCGGGCGGCGGCGAGCCGTCCGGAGATCAGAGCTGTGGGGACGCCCACCCCCGGTGCGGTGTACATCCCCGCGAAGTGCAGGCCGGGGACGCGGCGGCTGCGGCCGGAGGGCCGGAACCAGGCGGTCTGGCGGAACCGGTGGTCCAGGGCGAAGGGCGTCCCCGCCGTGTGGCCCAGGCGCGACCAGTCGCGCGGGTCGAAGGCCAGCCGCGGGGTCGGGTCGCCGTAGCCCAGCGCGGACAGGCGGCCGAGCAGGCGCTCCTTCAGCATCGGCGCGAGACGGTCCCAGTCGACTCCGCCGGTCGTGTTCGGGACGGGTTCCAGGACGCTCAGCGTGCCGTGCCCGGCCGGGGCCGTGTCGCCGTCCGGCGGGGGACAGGTGACCATCAGGCTCGGGTCGGGCTGCGGGCGTCCGCGCGTCAACGCTTCGAAGGCGCCCTCCCACTCCCGGCCGAAGTGCAGCGTGTGGTGCGCCCGCCCAGGAGCGGGGCGGTCGAGCCCGAAATGCATGACCAGGCAGGACGGCGCGAACCGTGGACGGCGAAGCCTCCAGTCCCGCGCGGCCTCGGGCACCAGCCCGCGGTGGGCGGCCACCAGGTCGCAGGCGACCACGACGTGTTCCGCCGGGAGCCGTTCGCCGTCGGCCAGCCGCACCGCCGTCACCCCGGACGCGTCCGTCTCGACCCGTTCGGCGCGCACGCCGTACCGGAACACCGCCCCCGCCTTCTCCGCCACCGCCGCGAGGGCCAGCGGGACGGCGTGCATGCCGCCTTCGGCGGGGAAGTAGACGCCTTCGACCGTGTCCATGTGCGCCACGACCGCGTAGATCGCGAGCGCCTGCCCGGGAGGGAGCCCCACGTAGAGGGACTGGAAGGTGTGCGCCCTGATGAGCCGCTCATCGGTCAGATGGGAGGCGACGAACCGGTCGAGCCGCCGGAAGCCGCCCGCCGCGGCGAGCCCGAGCAGCGCCGGCGGCCGGGCCATGGCCCGCAGCCGCGTCATGTCCGCGTCGATGAACGGACGCCACTCGGCCTCGAACATCGCGCCGAGCCGCCGCCGGAACCGCAGGTACCGCGCGGCTTCGGCCGGCCCGCACAGCGCCCGGACGTTGTCGGCCATCGCTTCCGCGCCCGCCACCACGTCCAGCCGTGAGCCGTCGTGGAAAACGAGCCGGTAGAAGGGGTCGAGCCGCCGCAGAGGCAGGACGTTCCCCAGGTCCTCGCCGGCCGCGCCCACCGTGTCGGCCAGGACCTGCGGCATGGTCAGCACCGAGGGACCGGTGTCGAAACGGTAGGGGCCCGCGCGGGCCGTCCCGCAGCACCCTCCCGGCCCGTCGCGGGCCTCCACCACGACGACGTCGCGGCCGTGCGCCGCGAGGTGGACCGCCGCCGCCAGCCCGGACAGGCCCGCCCCGATCACGACGATCCGGCCGCCGGCCGCCATCAAGGCCCTCCGCGATGTCGGACGTGCACTGACCCTCCCCCCTGGTCGGTCGGCTCGTACCCCCCTGTGACCTGCGCACGCGCGGATGAATCGGAATTTGCCGCCCGGCGCCTTCCCGATGGCGCCGTACCCGCCGCCGGGCGACTACGGCGTCCGGCGGCGGGTACGGCAGCCGCCATGGGCACCAAGGACGCCGGAGACGGCGGCGCCGGAGACAGGAACACCAGAGACAGAAACGGCAGAGGCGGAAACGGCAGAGACAGGGACGAACCGGCCGTCGGCGATGAGGTCGCCTGGAGCAGCCACGGTTCCACGGCCGAGGGCCGGGTGGAGAAGAAGATCACCGACCGTCGCGAGGAGGCCGGCCGCACCGTCGCGGCCTCCCCCGAGGAACCCCAGTACGCCGTGCGCAGCGAGAAGAGCGGGAAGAAGGCCGTCCACAAGGCCTCGGCGCTGCGGCGCGAGCGCAAGGGATCGATGACCGGTGGCAAGGGCGGCGACGTGGACGAGGAGGCCGTCGCGGCGTTCGAGGACGCCGTGAACATGACGGCCCGGGAGCTCGAACGGTGGCTGGAGACCGACGAGTCGCGATCGGTGGGCCAGAAGGACGGGGGCGGCGAGTCGACGGGCCACGCGTCCGGCCGCCGGATCGTCGAGCTGCTGCGCGCGAACAGGGCGGACCTCACCGCCGACGACTACGCGCACATGCGCAAGGTCGCCGGCTACGTGCGCCGCCATCTCGCGCAGCGCCCCTCCGGCGACGTCGCCCGCACTCCGTGGCGCTACTCGCTCATGAACTGGGGCCACGACCCCCTCAAGTGACCCGGTGCCCGATGTTCGTTTTGCACCTCTTTGTCCCATAATCACGTTCTGACGTGCCATTTCGGGGGAGCTGGCACGCATGGGACTGGAACAGCGGCTCGCCGAGGGCGACGAGACCGCGCTCGCCGAGTGCTACACCGCGCTCGGCCCCCTCGTCCGCCGCCACGCCGGCCGCGTGGTGCCGGCCCACGCCGTCGACGACGTCGTCCAGCTCGTCTTCCTCGAGGTCTGGCGGAAACGGCGGCGCTTCGACCCGTCCCGCGGCCTGGAACCGTGGGTCCTCGCCATCGCCCGCAACCGCGCCATCGACCACCTGCGCGCCGAGGCCCGGCACGCCCGGCGGTCGGTGCCGCTCGACGACGCCGCGGGCGTGCCCGACGCGACGTCCGCCGTGGACGTGGCCTGCGACGTCCGGGAGGCGCTCGCCGGGCTGCCGTATCCGCAGCGCCAGGCCATCGTGCTCGCCCATTTCGGCCGGCTCACCCAGCGGGAGATCGCCGACCGGCTGGCCGTCCCGCTCGGCACCGTCAAGGCGCGCACCACCCGGGGGCTGCGCCGGATGCGGGAGCTGCTGTGACGTCGGAGCATCCGCGTCCCCGCCATCCGCGTCCGCGGGTCGCGGCCCCCGGCCGCCTGATCGACCGGCTCCGGGCCGGCCCTCTCGGACCCCACGTCGACTGGATCCCCCTCGACGGGCGCGACCTGGACCGTCCCGACATCGACGGCCATGTTCGCGCCTCACCCGCCGATGCAGCGCCTTCGCATGTGCCCGTCGAGGAGGCCGACCGGCTGGACGACCCGGCCGCCCGCGAACACTTCGCCGAGCGTCTCTTCGCCCACGCCCGGCTCCGCGAGTTCTTCGCCGGGGACTGGACGCCCGGCGACCTGGTCATCTTCCACACCCGCCACAAGCTGCAGATCCTCGCCCACGACCCGACCGTCTAC
>DATCLF010000036.1:0-38632 GCA_036564055.1 Spirillospora sp. | reverse complement strand
GCGCGAGCGAGGACAACACGCTCATGGTGTGCTCCCCGCGAGTGTCGTCCTCCCGGCGAGCCTCCGGGGCGGTGGAAGGCGGCGCCTTCCCTCCTCGCTCGTTCCTCGCTCGTCAGTCCGGGCGCCGCCGCGCCCTTCCGGCCCGCTCATGGAAGAATCACGCGACCCCTTCCAGGGCTTCGGCGCGGAGGCGGGCCGCGGTGCGCAGATGCTCGGCCGTCTCCACGAGGTCGTCGGACGGCGCGAGGGAGCCGTCCGCCAGCGCGAGCGCCGTCGCGACCGTGTCGATGCCGCCGAGGTCGTCGCGGACGGAGCGTCCCAGCGCGCCCGTCGAACCGCACGCCCGCGCCTCCTCCCGGCAGAACAGCGCCAGCTCACAGCCCGACATGCACTCGGGCGCGTACCGGGCCTCGATCGCGCGGACCGAGTCGGCGAGCGCCTCGCCCGGCTGGAACGTCAGGCCGGGGGGCAGCTCCGCCAGGATGTCGTCGATCCGGGTGAGGCGGGCGAGCTGCCGTTCCAGGACGGCGAGCTGCGGCCGCACGTCCAGCGGCGACGCCGTCGGGCGGTTGGAGAAGTTCTCCGGGCAGACGAGGAAGACCTCGTGGGACACGCGGCCGGGATCGTGACCCAGCTCGGCGACCAGACTCCGCAGCGCCAGCACGTACACCGCGGACTGCCGCGCCGCCGCGGCGACCTGCTCGGGCTCGGCCTGGCCGTCCACCACGGCGAACGACTTGATCTCGATGACGTGGAAGCGTCCCGCGAGCTGGAACGCGATGACGTCCGGCTCCAGGTAGGCGGGCCGTCCCGCGATGTCCATCCGCAGCAGCGGGTGGTCGAACAGCGTGCCCTCACCCGTCTCCAGGGCGCGGGCGATGAGCCGCCGGGTCCGCGCGTGCCGCACCTCCCGCCCCTCGTTGCCCGCGACCACCTCCAGGTCGTCGTAGGCGACCTCGGGGACGGACAGGCCGAGCCGCTCGCGCAGCAGCGTCAGCAGCTCCGCGCACCCGTCGGCCTTCACCTGCTCCTCGAAGGCGTTCCCGCGGGTGATCGCGAACTGCGACTGCCCGAACGGGGCGGGAAAGCCGAGCTCCCGGGCCACCATGTCCTTGTCGACCCCCGCCGCGTCCATCACTCCGCGGCGGGCGCACCCGGGGTTGGAGGTCAGCGCGGCGATCGTGCGGGCGTCGTGGTTGCGCGGGGGCGCGTCGCCCCGCAGCGCGTCGAGGTCCGGTGCGGTCTCGGTCATCGGTCCGTCTCTCCATTGCCGGCGGTGCGCCGTCCGGAGTCCCGCAGGGCCCGCAGGCGGCTGCCGAACAGCAGTTCCGCGTCGTCGAGCTGCTCCCGGGCGCGCCCGGCGGCGGACGCGCGCCGCCGCCGGTCCGGCTCGCGGTGCACCTCGAGTTCGGCCCGGGCGGCCTCGGCGAGCACGGCCGGATCGACGGTACCGACCGTACCGGTGACCGCACCGGGAATGTTGGACGCGAAACGCCACAGCAGCCTCTGGACGCCGGGGGTGAGGTCCCCCCGGGCCGCGTGCTCGGCCAGCCGGACGGCGGACGTCAGGAAATTGGTGCGCGGGCTGAGCGGACCGACGATCCGCTGCTCCAGCGGCCAGGTGCTCACGGTGAGCAGCCCACGCGCCGGGGCGAGCAGGTCGGCGGTCAGCGCCGCGCACAGGTAGTAGGGGCGGGCGTAGGGCGCGGTGCGGAACGAGCGTTCCTCGTCGCGGCGCAGGCTCGTCAGGCGGCTCCCGGGGATCTCGCCCGGGAAGAACGCCGCGTACACCGATCCGATCAGCTTGGGCGCGGCCGGTGCGCCGAGCAGCGTCAGCGCCTGGTGCACCTGGTCGCGGACCGGGATGAGACCGCGCGGGCCGCCGCCGCGCCCGGACCGCCGGGCGTCACCGGCTCCGGCCTCGCCGTCGGCGGCCTCGTCGTCCGGGGCGGCGTCCTCGGCGGGGCCGCCGAGGACGGCCTCGTCCCACGCCTGCTCCGTCCTGCGCAGCTCGGCGCGCAGGGCCCGGGCTCCCCGGCGGTCGCCGGACGCCATCGCCCGCCGCACGGCGGCGCGCAGTTCGCTGATGCGCGTCTCCAGTTCGTCTGGGCTCGGCACGCCGGGGGACCGGGACATGCGGCAGACGTTACAGGAGCTTCCAGACAGTTCCAGTGTTTTCCAGTTTTTCCAGCCTTCCGTCCCAGGTCAGCGGGATCCCGCCCGTCAACGCCCGCCCGCGCCCGCCGGTCGGCCGGGGAAGCTCGCGCGGTAGGTCGCGGCCATGTCCTCGTCGCCGTGGCCCCGCTCGATCACGCGGCGGAACCGGGCGCCCGCGGCGTCGTTGACGTCGACCAGGATCCCGGCCTCCTCGGCGGCCTCGTGGATCAGACGGGTGTTCTTCTCCGCGTTGCGGACGGCGAAGCTCGGCGTGAAGTCGTCGTCGAGCATCGCCTTCATCTTCGTCTGGAGGTAGACGCTGTCGAGCGGACCGCCGGTGAGGACCTCGCCGAGCAGGGCCGGGTCCAGACCGAGACCCTTCGCGAGCGCGACCGACTCGGCGACGACGGAGGTCAGCGAGATCGCGTAGCTCACCGCGGCGAGCTTGAGCCGGGTGCCCGCGCCGCTCGCGCCGTCCTCGTCCAGCCACAGCGTCTTGGCGCCGACGCTGGAGAACACCGGGTCGACGACCGGGCGGACGCCGGACGGCCCGGCCGCGAGGACGATGAGCTTGCCCTGCTCGGCGGGCTGCTTGGTCCCCTGGACGGGGGCGTCCACGAACGTGAGGCCCCGTTCGGCGGCGAAGCCGGCCAGCGCGGGCACGGCGGCGACGCCGACCGTGCCCATCTGCGCCCAGATCTGCCCGGGGCGCAGGGACGGGGAGGCCTCCTTCATCACCGCCAGAGCGGTGTCTTCGCTGTTCAGGATCGTGATGATCACCTCGGCGCCGGCGACGGCGTCGGCGGGGGAGCCCGCCACCGTCGCGCCGTCGGCGGCGAGGGGCTCCGCGCGTGACCGGGTGCGGTTCCAGACCGTGACCCGATGGCCGTCCCTGAGCAGGGTGCGGGCCATCGCCGCGCCCATGATCCCGGTGCCGAGCAAC
This sequence comes from Spirillospora sp., assembly GCA_036564055.1. Taxonomy (GTDB): domain Bacteria; phylum Actinomycetota; class Actinomycetes; order Streptosporangiales; family Streptosporangiaceae; genus Spirillospora. Next base: position 35,532 of record DATCLF010000036.1, on the reverse strand, counting down.
GCGACCGCTGTCATGTGTTCACTCCTGGGTCAGATCGTTCCGATGGCTCGCCCGCACCGCCGTCGTGGCGGTGACGCGCGTGGCCGCCCGCCGGATGCGAGGCCGCGGCGGGATCAGCCGAAGGCGGGGCTGTCGTCGGGCGTGTCGGCGTACGCGGCCGTGTAGGGCGCGGCGAACGCGTCGAGGGTGCGGTCGAGCTGGGCCGACCACCAGGTCACCAGGGCCGCGGAACCGCGTCCGCCCGCTCCCTCGCCGAGGTACCGGTGGCGCAGTGCGCCGACGTCGCAGAGCCGCTCCCACCACTCGCGGTGCACCGCCGACTGGATCTGCCCCGCGTCGAGGGGGAACGCCGAACGGTGGCCCCGCACGAACGCCTGGACGCGGTCGAGGTCGAGCCCGCGTTCGTCCTCCCACGCGAACAGCCGCGCCGCCGCCCGCACGACCTCCCCGGCGACCGGGCCCGTCGTCAGGGCGTCCCAGCCGAGGACGGCGGTGACGTTGCCCGACCCGCCGTAGCGCAGATGGCCGGCGTCGAACGCGCCGTGCAGGTGACCGACCGTGGTCACCTCGATCTCCGGGGGCTGGTGCCCGGCGAACTCGGTGAGCAGCTCCCGCCGCTCCCGCAGCCGCCGGACGGTCAGCGCGTCGAAGTCGGTCCCCGCGCCGGAGGGCACGTCCCGCAGCATCGCGTCGATGGACGCCACCGCGTCCGCGGCGCGCGGCGTCGGGACCAGCAGGCTCTGCTGGACGGGCGGCGTCAGCCCGTCGAGCGCCGCGTGCAGCCGTCCGAGGAGTTCACCGAGCTCCTCGCACTGCGCGAACGTCAGCTCAAGGCCGCTGCGCGTGCGTCCGCCGACCCACGGGTACAGGACGTATCCGCGTCCGGCGGCGGTGACCAGCGTCCGGCCGTCCCGCGCGGGCACGGGCGCGAGCACGGGCAGCCCGGCCTCGTCGAGCGCGGCGGTCACGGTGTGCTGGAAGCGCACGCGCCGCCGGTCGGGCTCGGCGTACTCCTTCAGGAAGAAGGTCCCGTCGGCGGTGCCGACGCGCCAGTACCGGCGGCCGGGCCCGCCGCCCGCGGGCTCCGGGGTCTCGGGCGCGTCGACGTCCCAGCGCCTCAGCAGCCGTGGCGGTGGCCCGGCGTCGCCGCCTCCGGCGCCGCGGGTGTCGGCACGTCGGGTGTCAGCACTGTGTGACGTCGGCACCTCGGCACCTCGGATGCGTCGCGTCGGGACAGGTCGAATGAGTGTTCTACGGCGACGCTACACGCCCGTCCCGTGCCGCGGAAGCCGACCGCGACGCTCAGACGCGTTCGAGGACCACCACGGGGATCTCCCGGCTGGTCTTCTGCTGGTACTCGTCGTAGGGCGGCCAGACGGCGGTCATCTTCCGCCACAGCGCGGGCTTCTCCTCGGGTGTCGCCGTCCGAGCCCGGGCGGTGAACTTGTCGCCCTTCACCTGAACCTTGACCTCGGGGTTCGCCTGGAGGTTCTTGTACCAGTCGGGGTGGTCGTCCGCGCCGCCCTTCGATGCCACGACGACGTAGGCGTCGCCGTCGGGCTGGTAAATGAGCGGCGTCGTGTACTCCTTGCCGGTGCGGCGGCCCTTCGTGGTGAGCAGGAGGGTGACGGTGCCCTCCCACTCGTGGCCGACCTCACCGTCCGTTTCCTGGTACCGGGCAACGTGTTCCTTGCCGAACAGCATGCTTTCTCCTTCCAGGCACAGCTTCACGCGCCGCTTATGGATGTCCTCAACTCCGGGACCGTGGATCATCTTCCCCGCAGGTGTCCTCTGATTCCGGGCGATCGCTACCCTGACCGGGTGACCGACGCGGCTGAAGTGGCGCGGCGATGCGCCGAGGCGATGTACGCACGGGACAGGGTGGCGCAGGACCTCGCGATGCGGATCGTTGAGATCGCGCCGGGACGGGCACGGCTGCGGATGACGGTCGCCGACACGATGGTGAACGGGCACGGCATCGCCCACGGCGGCTACGTGTTCCTGCTCGCGGACACCGCGTTCGCCTACGCGTGCAACACCCACGACCGGGTGACGGTCGCGGCGTCCGCCGACGTGGTGTTCGTCGCGCCGGCCCAGGGCGGTGACGTGCTGGAGGCCACCGCGGTGGAACGCACCCGCTACGGCCGAAGCGGGATCTACGACGTGACGGTGCGGCGTGTCGGCGACGGCGAGGTCATCGCCGAGTTCCGCGGCGGGAGCCGCAGCCGTGACCAGCGCGTCCTGGACGACCCCGCCGCTCCCGCCGGATAGCGGGGAGGGCCGTCACGGGGGACGCCGCGAACTTCACAGAAGGCGCAAAGGGCGTCGCGGGGACGGTGTCGTCCCGCCCGTCACAGCTCCTTGAGGATCGTGGTCAGCTGCTGTGCGGTGTCGTCGGGGCGCGAGGCCGTGACGCAGAGGTTGTTCATGGCGCGCATGTAGGTGTCGACGTCCGTCGGCTTGTCGAGGTACAGCGCGCTGGTGAGCTGCTCCAGGTACACGACGTCGGACAGCCCGGGCTCGGCGAACCGCAGGATGGTGAAGGGCCCTCCGGCGGCGGCGTGCCCGCCCGCGCCGAACGGCACGATCTGCAGCGTGACGTTGGGCAGCTCGGACATCTCGATCAGGTGCTCGATCTGCCGCCGCATCACCTCGCGGCCGCCGAGGGGACGGCGCACGACCGCCTCGTCGACGACCGCCCACAGGGTCGGCGCGCCGTGGGAGACGAAGCGCTCCTGCCGGGTCTTGCGCAGCTGCACGCGCCGCTCGATCTCCTCGTCGGAGGCGTCGGCGTAGCCGAGCCGCACGACGGCGCGCGCGTAGTCCTCGGTCTGGAGCAGCCCGGGGACGAACTGGAGCTCGTAGGTGCGCAGGAGGGAGGCCGCCTCTTCGAGCCCGAGGTAGACCTCGAACCAGCTGGGCAGCACGTCGCCGTAACGGTGCCACCATCCGGGCGTGTTCGCCTCCTTGGCGAGCTGCAGCAGCGGCTCCCGCTCGGCGGGGTCGTGCACGCCGTAGAGGGTGAGCAGGTCGGCCACGTCGCGCTCCTTGAATCCGACGCGTCCGAGCTCCATCCGGCTGATCTTAGAGTGTGAGCCGCGGATCTCGTACCCGGCTTCCTCGGTGGAGATGCCGCGCTCCTCACGGAGCCGGCGCAGCTGGGCACCGAGAAGAATGCGCAGGACGGTCGGCCCGCCGCGCCGCGGATAATTGATCAGCCGTCCGGTCGGCTCACCTTCGGACGGAGGTGTAGGGGCAGCTGAATCCTGAACCAAGGGGTCACCAGCCAGTCGAAGGGTCTGCTTGGGTCGAACGGCACCGCCCCATGGTAGAGGATCCGGACGGGTTTTTGGGAAGTATGAAATCGCTAGCAGTTATGACCAACCGGTCGCAGCCGGAAAGGCGGGACGCCCGGCGCCCGGTGCCGGATCGCCGGGGCGTGCGGGTGCCGCTGACCAGTGCTGTCGGTGGCTGAATCGCTGCGGTACGTGGCGCGGAGGTGACAGCCGGGTTGGCCGGGTGGTCATTTTCCTGTCACCCGAGTCGTGCCAGGTGCATGAATTGATCGGACTTCTCCGGCGTTCTGGTCGGCCAATCCATACGGGCCATTCCACGCGGCGTCATGTGACAGTCGAATGACGGGCGTCCGCGAATTCGATGAGTTTTTGGTCCACCGCGACCGCCGCGCCCGGGGCTCCACGGTGGACCGCCCGGCCGCGACGCCGATGTCCCGCACCCGACCACGGCACCGGTTCCCCACCCCGGGCCGGGGCCCGTGCCCGCCGCCCCTGCCGTGCCGTCGGAGTCGCGGGGTCGGTGAAGTCGTGATGTACGCGCCCTGGCTCCGCCGTCGCCGCTGCGCACTCGGTCACGGTGTCGGCCCCTGACTTGTGAGCCGCGGCGCTGCACGCTCGGTCACGGTGTCGGTCTTGGGCTCGTTGAGCCGCGGAGCAGGTGGTTCGTGCCGGCTGTGGCGCCGGTGACGTCCGCCGAACCGTGGCGTCGGCGAAGGCCCGGCGGGTGCGCTCGGCGCCGGTGTCGTGGACGCGGCCACCGACGGGTCCGGGCGGGTGATGAAGCTCTCGTCGGAAACGGGCGTGATCGACGGCGTCCACGGTGTTGAACACGGTGAAGAGCACTCTCATCCGCCTCACAGAGGCGATCACCCACACGTTTGGCTGGGGGAATAGATGAACGCGACCCGTGAGCGGCCCGAGGTCCGGTTCCTGACGTCCGGGGACGTCTCGGCCCACGAGCGCGCGGCGGCCGAACGCGCCGTCCTGGCCGCGCTGACGGGTGCCGAGGGCGTCACGTCCGTCCAGGTGACCCTGAGCGTCGTGGCCGACCCGTCCCTGCCGCGCCCCGCGCTGGCCCAGGCCGTCGTCGACATCGACGGCCGGCGCGTGCGGGCGCAGGCCGCCGCGCCGCGCATCGACGAGGCCATCGACATGCTCCGCGAGCGCCTGGCGGTCCGGGTGTCCTCCCCGCAGGTCCACTGACCCCGTCGCGCACGACCGGGCGGCGGCGCCCCTTCGCCGGGCGCCGCCGCCCGCGGCGTCGTCAGGCGCTGTCTTCGGGCGGCGTCGTCAGGCGTCGCGGCGGGTGAGCGCGTACGCCGCGACGCCGAGCGGAACGAACGCGTACGCGAGCATCATCGTCACCGCCGCGGCCGGAGGCAGCAGGTCCCCGTAGATCGAACTCTCGGCGCTGAGACCGGCGACCTGCCGGGGAAGGGCGGCGGGCATGACCGACCCCAGGCGCGCGTCCCACGGTCCGGGCAGCTGGTAGACCAGCATCGGGACGACGTGCCACAGCAGGACGACGGGGACGATCGCTCCCGCCGTCGAGCGCAGCAGCACGCCGAGCGCCAGCCCGAGCAGCGCGAACATCGGCACCGATGCCCCCGACGCGACCAGGGCGGGCAGCTCGTCCGTCAAGGACGCGTCCCGGTCCGCGAACGGGGTGTCGCCGACGACGAGGCGCGTCCCGGCGAACGCGCCGACGGCCATGGCCTCGCCCACGAGAAGGGCGGCGCCGCCGGTCACCACCGCCTTGGCCGCAAGGACCGTCCGCCGCCGGGGCAGCGCCGTGAACGTGGCGCGGATCATGCCGGTGCGGTACTCGGACGTGACGGACAGCACGCCGAGCACGGCCATGCTCAACCCCGCCGCCCACACGCCGAACTCCTGCAGCGGCCGCAGCTCGACCGTCGCGCGGTCTGCGGCGTCCAACCGGTCCCAGGCGTTCGCCGTCTGGAAGGCGAGCAGCAGGATGAGCACGAAGAAGGCGACGGTCACCGCCAGCACCCAGGCGGTCGAGCGGACCGTCCGGAGCTTGAGCCACTCCGCCGCGAGCGCGTCGGTCACGCCGCCCGCCCCTTCTCGCGCCTCCCTTCGTCGAGGGGCTTCGCCTCGAACTCTGCGCTGGCAGCGGTCAGCTGCGTGTACGCCTCTTCCAGCGAGGCGTTCTGCACCTTGACCTCGTACAGCGGGATGCCGTGCGCCGCGGCCCGGTCACCGATCACCGTGGTGTCCAGCCCCGAGACCGACAGCATGCCGCCGGACACCGTTTCCACGGTGCCCCCCGCCTCCACGAGGACCGTGGTCAGGTCCGCCGGGCGGGGCGTCCGCACGAGGACGCCTCGTCCGAACCGGTCGGCCAGCTCGCGCACCGACGTGTCGGCGATCAGCCGTCCCCGCCCGATGATGATCAGACGGTCGGCGGTCAGCTCCATCTCGGTCATCAGATGGCTGGAGACCAGCACGGTCCGGCCCTCGGCCGCCAGCGCCCGCATCAGCTCCCGGATCCAGCGGACGCCGTCCGGGTCGAGACCGTTCACCGGTTCGTCGAACATCAGCACCCCCGGATCGCCCAGCAGCGCCGCCGCGATCCCGAGCCGCTGCTTCATGCCGAGCGAGAACCCGCCGACCCGCCTGCGCGCCACCCCGGCCAGACCCACCTGCTCCAGTACCTCGGCGACCCGGCGGGCCGGGATCGCGTTGCTGCGCGCCAGCCAGGCCAGGTGGTCGAACGCCCGGCGCCCGCCGTGCACGGCGTTCGCGTCGAGCAGCGCCCCCACCTCGCGCATCGGCCGCCGCATCGCCGGGTAGCGGCGGCCGTTCACCAGCGCCTCACCCGACGTCGCCGCGTCGAGACCGAGCAGGACCCGCATCGTGGTCGACTTCCCCGCACCGTTCGGCCCGAGAAATCCGGTCACCGCGCCGGGCCGCACCGTGAACGACAGGCGGTCCACGGCGGTCGTGGCGCCGTACCGCTTGGTCAGCTCCCTTACTTCGATCATGTCGTCGAGGCTCCTCCCGACCGGCCCTCCGGCACATCGGAGACCGGGCGGGAACCGAGGTGCGACCGTGCTCCGATCCCGCCTGCGCTCCTCCGACCACGGGATGACGTCCACCGGTACGAGGTGGCGGTTCCGGCGTCCCCGTTACCGTCGTGGCGTGGACGAATCCGAGCTGCGCCCGTCGCCCTCCGGCCGGCTGAGTCGTCGCCGGCTGATCGGCCTGGACGCCGTCGTGGCCGTCGTCGTCGCCGTCGTCCCGGTCGTGATCGCTCCCGAGTCCGGGGTGTCCGCGGCGGTCGCCATGCCGCTCGCCGTCGCGGCGGGCCTGCCGCTCGCGGTCCGGCGGCTGTGGCCCGTCCCCGTCTTCGTCGTCGTGCTCGCCGCCTCGACCGCGACGTTCCTTCTCCACCTCCCCTGGGACTCGTTCGTCGGTGCCGCCTTCGCCCTGTACATGGTCGCGCTCACCCGCGATGGATTCGGCTGGATCCCGACGCCGCTGATCGGCGTGCTCAGCGCGTTGGTGATCGTCGGCGGCGTGGCGGCCGGCCCCGTGAACCGCCACCTGGAGGCCGTCCTGCGACCGCTGTTCGGCCTCGCCCTGCTCGGCGCCGCCTGGGTCCTCGGCCGGGTCGTCCGGGAACGCCGCCGCGAGGCCGTCCGCTCCGCCCGCAGGCTCGCCGACCAGGCCGTCTCCGAGGAACGGCTCCGCATCGCCCGTGAGCTCCACGACGTCGTCGCGCACAGCATGAGCCTCATCGCCGTGAAGGCCGGCGTCGCCGTCCACGTCGCGCGGGAGCGTCCCGAGGAGGCCCTGGAAGCCCTCCGTGTCATCGAGGCGACGAGCCGCGGCTCGCTCGCCGAGATGCGTCACCTCCTCGGCGTGCTGCGCACCGGCGGCGCCGACGCCGGCCTATCCCCGTCCCCGGGGCTCGGCGACCTGACCGGCATCGTCGAACGGGCCGCGATGGCCGGTGTCCGCGTCGACCTCGACGTGGACGTCGACGACCTCCCCGACGGTGTGGAGCTCTCCGTCTACCGCATCGTCCAGGAGGCGGTCACGAACGTCGTCAAGCACGCCGCTCCGGCGCACTGCCGCGTCCGGGTCCGCAGCGACGGGCACCGCGTGCACATCGGGGTCACCGACGACGGCCCCGGGGTGCGCGTCCTGCCGGGAGGCGACGGGCACGGGCTCATCGGCATGCGCGAACGCGTCATGATGTACGGCGGCGAGTTCACCGCCGGACCCCGCCCCGAAGGCGGCTTCGCCGTGTCCGCCGTCCTGCCGTACGACTCGTAGGAGCACCGTGGAACTGCGCGTCCTCGTCGCCGACGACCAGGCCCTCGTGCGCGGCAGCTTCCGCGTGCTCATCGACACCGCGCCCGGCCTGCGCGCCGTCGGTGAGGCCGGGACGGGAGCCGAGGCCGTCGAGGTGGCCGAACGCGAACGCCCCGACGTCGTCCTCATGGACGTCCGGATGCCCGAGATGGACGGCATCGAGGCGACCCGGCGGATCTGCCGCGACCTGCCCGACGTCCGCGTCCTGATCCTCACGACCTTCGACCTGGACTCCTACGTCTACGCGGCGCTGCGGGCCGGGGCCAGCGGCTTCCTGCTCAAGGACACCCCGCCCGCGGACCTGCTGTCGGCGATCCGGGTCATCGCCTCGGGGGAGTCGCTGCTCGCCCCCTCGGTGACCCGCCGCCTGATCGCCGAGTTCGTCCGGCGGCCCGCGCCCTCCCAGCCCCCGCCCGCCGGGCTGGAGGCCCTCACCGAACGCGAACGCGAGGTCCTCGCACTCATCGCCCGCGGTCTCTCCAACGCCGAGCTCGCCGAGCATCTGCACCTCAGCCCCGCCACGATCAAGACGCACATCGGGCATCTGCTGGCAAAGCTCAACGCCCGCGACCGCGCGCAGCTCGTCATCGCCGCCTACGAGACCGGCCTGGTCCGCCCGGGCTGATCCTCCTCTCATCCCGAGCCGCTCCATCAGGCGAGTGCCGTGGAGTCGGGCTCACAGCCGAGCAGTTCGTGCAGGACGGGCGGGAGCTCGTCCCAGAGCCACTCGTTCAGCGTGCCCGGAAACTCCGCGGGCGGTGCGATGCCGAGGCGGCGGTCGCCCGCCTCGGTCAGCCGCACCGGGACGGGGCCGTCGTCCCACATCGGGTCGCGCTGCCCCCAGTAGTGGGCGAAGTCCGTGCCCGTCAGCATCAGCTCGCCGGGCAGGGTGTGCTCGCCCGCGTGCCTGCCCAGGGGGAGCAGCCGCTGCGCGGTCGTGCGGATGACGTTGAGCGCCGCCAGGTCGTGCTGGCAGGCGACGCCGGAGATCTCGAGCTCGGGCAGACCGAACCGGCACAGCCCGCGGGTGGCGAGCCGGACGCAGGCGCAGCCGTCCACGGCGTTCTCGTCTGCCCGACAGCGGCCGGCATTCCGGTACGGCGGGAGTGAGGCGCCGATCCAGTCGTCGGCGAGCACGAACTCGTCGAACCGTCCGAACGGGACGACGGACAGCACCTGGTTCAAGGTGAGGTCGACGGGGACGCCGCAGAGCGACTCGGCGATCGCCCGCGCCGTGGCGCGCGCGAGGTGCGGTCCGGAGGGGAGGTCGCCGACCGGCAGCACGCAGGTGACGCCGATGTGGCGGCCGGCCCGTCTGACCCGCTCGGCGTCCTCCTCGTCTGGGCCCGTGACGTCGGTCAGGTCCCAGGGCGAGTCCGTCGCGCGATGCGAGGAGATGACGAGCCGGGGCGTGCCGAGGCACGCCGCCACCGCGGCGGCGAACGGGGCGGGCAGCCGCTGCCGGATCGCGGCCGCCAGGTCGCCGGGGTCGTCGTCCGCGGCGACGACGAACCGGGCGGTCGTCTCTTCGGGAACCGTAATGGTGACGGGCATGAAGGCCTCCTCGAGCCCTCGGGCGGGACGATGCCGTCAAGCTTCGAGGAGGCCGCCGTGCCGGGCGACGAAAACCCGGTCCTGTGGATAACCGAAGCCGCGCGACCGCGACCACGCGGCACGAGCCGGGAGTGAGCCTGCGCGACCGGCATGCCGGCGCGAACCGGCTCGTCGGCGTTCGCTCGTCAGCGTTCGGACAGCTCCACGTAGTGCCGCTCGCGCGGCCCCACGTACACCTGGCGAGGACGTCCGATCTTCGTCGCCGGGTCGTTCAGCATCTCGCGCCACTGGGCGATCCAGCCGGGCAGGCGTCCGAGCGCGAACAGGACGGTGAACATGTTGGCCGGGAAGCCGATCGCCTTGTAGATGACGCCGGTGTAGAAGTCGACGTTCGGGTAGAGCTTGCGCTCGATGAAGTAGTCGTCGCTGAGGGCGACCTCCTCAAGGCGCATGGCGAGGTCCAGCAGAGGGTCGGACTTGCCGAGCGTGTCCAGCACCCTGGTCGTCGCCTTCTTCACGACGGCGGCGCGCGGGTCATAGTTGCGGTAGACGCGGTGCCCGAAGCCCATCAGCCTGACGCCGGGCTCCTTGTTCTTCACCCGCCGGACGAACGCGTCGATGTCGTCGCCGTTCCGGTGAATGTCCTCCAGCATCTCCAGCACGGCCTGGTTGGCGCCGCCGTGCAGCGGGCCGAACAGGGCGTCGACACCCGCCGACACCGACGAGAACAGATTCGCCTGGCTGGATCCCACGAGACGCACGGTCGACGTCGAGCAGTTCTGCTCGTGGTCGGCGTGCAGGATGAAGAGCATGTCCAGCACACGCGTGATCTCGGGGTGGACCTCGTACGGCTGGGTCGGCAGCCCGAACGTCATGCGCAGGAAGTTCTCGACGTACCCGAGGGAGTTGTCGGGGTAGAGGAGCGGCTGGCCGTTGGAGGTCTTGTACGCGTATGCCGCGATCGTGGGCAGCTTGGCGATGAGCCGGATGCTGGACAGGTCGACCTGCTCGGGCTCGAAGGGGTCGAGGCTGTCCTGGTAGAAGGTCGACAGGGCGCTGACCGCGGACGAGAGCACCGCCATGGGATGCGCCTTGCGCGGGAAGGCGGAGAAGAACGCGCGGAACTTCTCGTCCAGCAGCGTGTGGTTGCGGATCCGGTCGGTGAAGGTGTCGAGCTGCTCGGCCGTCGGCAGCTCGCCGTAGATCAGCAGGTACGCGACCTCAAGGAAGGACGACTTCTCCGCCAGCTCCTCGATCGGGTATCCGCGGTAGCGGAGGATGCCCGCCTCACCGTCGATGTAGGTGATCGCTGACGTGGTGGACGCCGTGTTGGTGAAGCCCGGGTCGAGCGTGACGTGTCCCGTTTCTTTGAGAAGGCCGCCTACGCTGATGCCAGAGGGACCCTCCGTCGACTCGACCACCTCGAGAGGCAGCCGGCCGCCCGCATGGCTGAGCTCGAAATCCGACATAGTCGTCACTCCCAACTGCGTCCGCACCTGCGTAGACAATTCACTCGTCCCGGCTTCATGCTATCCAGGTGATCATGAAGCCCGGTGCGCGCCCTGCGCGTAGCCGGTGGGGCTCCGGCCGCCATGCTCACGGCGGGCTTTCAACTTCCAGGCAGGTTCCGGCGGCCATGGCACCACGTCGGATGCGTCCTGGTGAGAAAGGCCACGGCGTCGCGGTGGCTCACCCGGGCGTCGGCTCATCCGGGCGGCTCCCGTAGGGTCGGCAGCTCCGCGGTGACCTCAACGAGCGTCCGTTCCTGCGCGCCGATCAGCTGTTCGACGTCGGCGGGCGGCCACTCCTCGCCATAGTGGGCGTCCAGCAGCGTCGACAGGGCGACGAGCACCTGCTGGGGCGTCGGGCGCTCTGCGGGATCCTTGACGAGGCATCGCGTCACCAGTCCGCGCATGGGGTCGGGCACGAGGGTGAGGTTCGGCCGACCGTGGACGATGCGAGCACGAACCTTGTGGTCGGTTCCAAAAGGCGCCTTACCGGTGGACGCGAAGACCAGGGTCGACCCCAGTGAGAACACGTCGCTCTCCGGGCGAACGGGGTCGCCCAGGGCCTGCTCTGGCGACATGTAGGCGGGCGTCCCCAGGATCTCCGTCCGTGACAGGGGGAGTGCGTCGACGGGACGGGCGATTCCGAAGTCGATGACTCTGGGGCCGTCCGAGGCGAGCAGGACGTTCGACGGTTTGAGATCCCTGTGAACGATCCCGGCGCGATGGATCGCGATGAGCGCTTCCGCCAGACCCGCCCCGAGACGGCAGGCGGCCTGTTCGCGCAGCGGCCCCTTCTCGCGGACGACCTTGTCCAGGCTCACGCCGCGGATGTACTGCGTCGCGAGCCATGGCCGGTCCGCGTCCGGGTCGGCGTCCACGACGGGTGCCGTGTAGAAGCCGCTGACCGACTGCGCCAGGGTCACCTCGCGGCGGAACCGCTCCCGCCACCGGGGGTCGTCCGAGAACTCCGGCCGGATGACCTTCACGGCGACGAGCCGCCTGCTCGGCGACGCCCCGAGAAAGACCTCGCCCATCCCTCCTGAGCCGAGCCGGGCGACGACACGGTACGGGCCGATCATCTGCGGTAGGTCAGACTGCATGGGCATGGGCAAGGGGCATCCGTTCCTGATGGGACGGTCAATCGTCCCACGTTCCGGCCGTCTCGCCTGACGTGATCCCCCAGGTCCCCTAGGTCCAAGGAAGTGCGCCTCGTTCGTTCCAGTAACGCTCAGGCGAAACGCGCACCTCCGTCAGCAGCTCCAGGTCTTCCTCATCCAGATGGACGTCGGCCCCGGCCAAGTTGGCGTTCAGTTGGGTCGTACTGGCCGGGCCTATGAGGACGATGTCCGCCCACGGTCTGCTGAGGGCGGCTCCGATCGCCAGGGCGTCCGGCTGTACGCCCTTTCGGGAGGCGATCGTCTGCGCCGCGGCGGGCGGGTGCACGGCGAGCCTCCCGTTGGCCAGCACTTCCTTCAGCAACACCTGCAGCCCGGCGGCGCTTGCCTCGCGCAGGGCCTCCTCGGCGGAAGGCTCAAGGATGTTCCACGTCGACTGGACGGTGCTGAAGAGCCGTTGCCCCGCCACCTCCAGTTCCAGGGCGCGGCGGATCGTGTCGCTCTGTTTCGGGCCGGACGTGGAGAAGCCCACACGGACACCGTCCGCCGTTGCCTCCGCCAGGGCTTCCTGGAGGCGGACGTCTTCGAAGAGCGGACTGTCCTCGGTCAGGGAGTGCACCTGATAGACGGATAGGTGACCGTCCAGGAACTCGCGCGTCTCCTCGTACTGGGTGCGGTAGCGGTCGAGAGTGTGCGCCTTGATCTCATGGACGGACGCGTCCGTCCTCCAATCACCGACGTAGGCGTAGCCCCACTTGCTCGAGACCGTGACGTCTTCGGGCGAACGCCGGGCGAGCCAGCCGCCGAGGAACTCCTCCGCCCTGCCGTACGAGCGCGCGGCGTCCACCCACCGGATTCCCGCCGCGTACGCGGAGTCGAGAACGCTCCAGGTCAGCTCGCGCATCGCCGCGACGGTCCGGTCGGGCGGCAGTTCCTGCGTCCTGCCCACGTTGATGTAAGCGGGTCGCCCGAGAGCGGCGAGCCCGATCCCCAGCCGCCTCATCGTGTCCATCCGTTCAGCCTGGCACTGCCCGTGGCGGCACTCCAGCCGACAGACCGAATCGTCCGAATGGCCGGGATTATCCGCGCGGAGTTATCCACAGTCCGGTGTTCTTCCGTCCCGGTGCCGGCGCCTCCACGAGGCTGTGTGGCGTCATCGTCGGAAGAAAGGCGCGGCAATGCCAGTGAAGGTCACTCGGGGTCCCTACGGGATGAACCAGTTCGCCGGCCACCTCGGACTCGCCCGGTGGCAGATGCGCGTCGGTCTGGAAAGCGGTGTGCTCCCCGGGCCGGATCTGGAGGGGGAGCGGTGGTCGGCGGCGCTCGTCGAACGGGCCGAGGGGCTCGGTGAGAGGGTCGTCGCCGAGTTCGGTGACGACCCGCCGGTCGGATCGGCCAAGGCGGCCGCCAGGTTGGCGGAGCGGGTGGGGTTGGACGTCGAGCGTCGGGACGTGGAGGTGCTGGTCGCGCAGGGGGTGCTGAACGTCGTCAGCAGTTTCCGCGGGCATCCGGTGTATCTGCTGCGCGACCTCGACCGCCTCGATCCCGCCGCCGTGCGGTCGGTCGTCGCCGCCCGGAAGGGGCCGCTGATCGACACGGTCGACTCCGGCGGGGCGGCCACGATCCTGGGGTGGCCGCGCCGGACGTTCGACCGGGTCGCCGCCGAACGGAAGCTCGCCGCGGACCGCCTGGGCCGCTACCCGCTGGCCGATGTCCGGGCCCTGGGCGCGGACGAGACGCTGGCGCGTCAGGTCGCCGAGGAGAAGCGCGAACTGACGTTGAGCAAGATGCGCCGGGCCGAGGAGAGGCTCCGGGAGAGCATCCACGCCTGGCTGGACCGCTGCTCCGCCTACCTCGCCCGTGACGTCGACACGCCGCCGGACACCGCTTCTCTGAGCCGCGCTCTTCGGGGCCTCACCACGCTCAGGGCGGAAGCCGCGAAGCAGGAACGGACACCGGCTTAGCCTTTGCGCTTCGTCCGGCTCGGCGCCTTGTCGTGTGATCCCTAGGTGCGACGTGAGTTCGAGCGACGTTTGGAGGGGGTTCTGCGGGGTTCCTTCTGGTGGGCGAGGCTGGCGAACAGGCGGTCGCGGGCCACCGTGCGGGAGAGCGCGGGGAGCCGCTCGGGGAGGTGGGCGGCCAGGCCGGGCGGGGCGCTCACCAGGCCGTCATCGTCGACGGTCACCTGGGCGTCCGTCCACGTCCCGAGGAGGATCACCGAGACGCCGCCGGGGTGGCGTTCGAGGAGCGCCTTGATCCGGTCGGTCTCTTCTTCGGGGTCGGCCACCAGCAGGAGGCGACGCGCGTCCGTCACGCCCGTGTTCTCGCGTATGGCGAGCTCGGTCTCCAGGTAGGCCAGCGCCGCGTCGAGGTTGCCCGGGATGAACAGGGCGGCGCTGTCGTCGTCGAGCAGTTCGTCTTCGGCGAGCCCGAACAGGACGGTCGTGTCGGGCCGCGGAATGACCACGAGGGAGGTGGCGCCGTGGACCTCGAGGGCCGTCACGGCGAGCACCCGGGCGGCGGCGGGCGCGCCCGGTCCGGTCAGGCCGAGGGCGGGGACGGCGAACGGGTCGAGGGAGGGCCGATACTCCGGAAGGGCGCGCGGCGGCGCCGGCGCCTCGGCGATCGGGGACCGCGAGGCCCCGGTCGAGGCGGCGTAGAGACGGTGCCTGAAGGGGAAGCACATCGCCGCCACGGCGGGGATGAGGAGGCCGAGGAGCAGAACGGACTGCAGTGACGGGGGCGAGGTGTCGATGTCGTCGGCCTGGCTGAGCGTGGGAACCGGCGCGGGCGTGCGCGGCCGGCTCGGCTGCGCGGACGGTCCGGACGACCGTTCGGCGCGTGGCGAGGCGGTTGGCTCGGCGGAGCGGGCCGGGGTCGCCTTCCGGGGCGTGGTCTCCGCCGCGGCTCGCGGGCTCGACGGCTTCGGCGCCGTCTTCCCCGGCCCGGGGTGCGTGCTCGCCCACTGCCGGAGCAGTTCGTCGAGCCACCGCGGTGGTGAGTGGTGCAGGCCCGGCTCGTGGTGCCGGTGATGCGGGTGGTGCCGGTGGTGCCGGTGGTGCCGGCGGCGGAACTGCCCGTCGCGCTCCGTCCTGCGCGACCGCTCGTCCTCCTCGTTCATCGCCTGCCATGCCCGCCTGCACCTGAGCAGGGCGGACTGGTCGTCGGTGCTCCTGACGTGGCGGCATTCGACCGGGAGCGACCTGTTCGGGTGCGGGTGGGTGAGAGCGTCTGCGTCCGCGGGTGCCGCCGTGCCGAGGGACACGGCACCGGCCGTTGCGATGCATCCCAGCACCCCGACGATGCAGCGCAGGAGACCTCGGTTCGCGGCGGTGAGGCCGGGAAGTGTCAGCAAACGGTTCATCTTCGCCCCGGGGGATCGCGTCGGTCACCGTGAGAATGCCGATCGTAGTCAATTCGGCTACGGAGTGTTGAGATTCGCTCACAGTCGAACGCCTGATCAGGCGAGATGTTTCCGAGGGCCCTGGTGCATTTTCGCGGCAAATCATCCAAATTCGGATATCCTTGCCCCGCGCTCGACCCTTGCGGGTGCCCGCCGGTCGGGCTCTCGCGCCCCTCTCGCACGCGCGCGCTCCGCGGAGGTTCGGGCCTCTCACCGGTGGTGTCGCCGAATCGGGAGGGTGCCCGCCCCGGAGGGAGCGGCGGTCGGGCGCGGCCACGTGGGGGTGACTCTTCGGCGCCATAAGTCTCACCCGCAGGCGCTGATGAGACGGAGTGTATATTTCGGTGTTCCCAACTGCTTGCACGTTGTTCCGCAAGCCACGTGGCTTAGGTGGAATGGCCTATATGCCCCGGCGCGAGCTCCACGCAAGGACGCCGACCGCCCTCTCCCGGAAACGACATCCCTCCGGCTACCCGCGAAAGTCACCGACCGAACGAAGACCGCACGACCACCCCTCGCCCACCCGAACACCGAAGGCCGAGCCTTCCTCTGGTCCATCACCGAAGCGCGTCCGGAACGCACAGAGCCCGCAGCCACGGAGCCCTCGTGCGAGGGGCGAGGAAGCCTGCCGGCCCCGGTCGAGAACCCGAGCGCCGGCCGAGACTCTCCAGCCCGACGGCGGAGCCGCCCACGCCCCGCCCGTCCTCCTTCACCCCCACCCCGAGTGGGCTGGCCGGTGTGGCTTGCGTCCCCCCCGGGCTCACCTGATGCCTTCGGGGGATACCGCCGGTCCCGCTTCGGGGGATACCGCCGGTCCCGTGCGGTCCGGGCTGGAGCTTCGTCGTGCCTTGTGCCGCTGCCGTACGTGCTCCTGGCCGCCTCGGGCAGAGCGGGGCCGTCGGGGCGCCGCCGTGATCGAGGGTGAAGCCGAGGACGCCGCGCGTCCAGGAGCGGACCGGCCCAGGAGCAGGCCAGCCAGGGTTAGACCGGGGGCCGGGAAGCCTCTCGGTGAGGCGGGGCTGTGGAGGAGCAGGACGGTGACCGGCATGACGGACCGGGCGGCGCGCGGCGACGTCCGCGACGATCGGCTCTCGAACACCGGTCCGTATCGCGGGCTGCTGTCGTCCGCCGTCCCAGTCCTCGCCGCCGGGTCTGCTTACCGGGCCTGCTTATCGGGCCTGGTTGGCCGGTCCGGTTGGGCACGCTGTCGGGTCCTGAGGGAACGGGCACGTTGTGTTCGGGGCCTCTGGACTGCGGGGCCGAGCCTGCGCTCCTGGTTGGGGTCGTGGGGTGGTGGGCTCGGTCGGGTCGGCTTCGGTCGGTACGTCCCGGCGGCCGTGGAGCAGGGGCGAACGACGGCGTACGCCGCGGTGTCGCGGCACGACGGCGGGGCCCGCCCGACGGGTTCTCCTGGACCGCCGCCGGTTCCGGGGCGCGCCGACCAGGCAACGCCGCCGTCTCATCACCGGCGCCCGGCCTCGGGGGTGCGTTGTTCTTCGGGTTGCCGTGCGGGCTGGTCGTCCGGCGGAAGGAGGTCCGGGCGGGTGCCTACGGAAGGGTTTCCAGCGGTAGGTCGTGGCCGCGCCAGGTGGCTGCGAGCTTTTCGACCGGTACGTCGAGGGCCTCGCTGAGACGGACGATCGTCCCGAAGCCGGGGGAGGGGAGACGGCCGGTCTCGATCTTGCGCAGGGTCTCCGGAGAGATGCCCGCCGCCTCTGCGACCTCCGCGAGGTCGCGATCCGCCCGAGCCCGGCGCAGCAGGGCGCCGAGGCGCCTGCCGGCCTCGATCTGTTCGGCGGTGAGCGGCTGGCGGACCATGCGCACCAGCGTAGGACTGGTATTTCTATACCGTCAAGCGCTAAAGTAACGGTATTAAAATACCGTCCCAGGGAAGAAGTCACCCGTGATCGAACTGAAGACGCCCGCGGAGATCGAGCGCATGCACGTGGCCGGGCGGTTCGTCGCCGAGATCCTGTCGGAGGTGATCCGGATCGCCGACGTCGGCGTCAACCTCCTGGATCTCGAACACCATGCTCGCGCCATGATCAAGCGGCGTGGTGCGCAGTCGTGCTACTGGGACTACGCCCCGTCCTTCGGCAGGGGGCCGTTCCGCAACGTCATCTGCCTGTCGGTCAATGACGCCGTCCTGCACGGCCTGCCGCACGACTACACGTTGCGCGACGGGGACGTTCTCAGCGCGGACATCGCGGTGAGCATCGACGGCTGGGTCGCGGACTCGGCCTGCACGGTCATCGTCGGGACGGCCGCCGAGGAGGACCAGCGCATCGTCCGCGCCACCGAGGAGGCGCTGGAAGCGGCGATCCAGGTGGCGCGCCCGGGCAACCGCCTCGGCGACATCTCTGCGGCGATCTACGCGGTCGCCCGCGACCACGGCTATCCGGTGAACGACCAGTTCGGCGGCCACGGCATTGGCCGCACCATGCACGAGGAGCCCCACGTGTCGAACATCGGCAAGGCGGGGCACGGCCTCAAGCTCCGTCCGGGCCTGACCCTGGCGATCGAGCCCTGGTTCGCCCAGACGACCGACCGCATCGTCTACGACCCCGACGGCTGGACCATCCGCTCTGCCGACGGCTCACGCACGGCTCACTCTGAACACACCGTCGCCATCACCGAGGACGGCCCCTTGGTGCTCACCCGACGTGAGGCGGAGGCCCCTGCGGCGCGTGAGACGACACCGGCCCGCCTCCCGTAGACGGCGGCGCCGGAAACGGTCGCACGTCCTCGCGAACGAGGCGGGTGGGAACCGCACGGTTCCATCGCAGGCCGGAAACCGGACGATGGACGTGCAGGTCTCCGCCGACCGCGCTGCGCTCTTCGGCCGCCCCCGCCCCCGGCGCGGCTGCCCGCTGCCCCGTGTTTCCGTGACCGTGTTCCGCCGAGCCTTGCCGCCGCGGACGACGGCGTTGGCTTTCGGGCCTGGCTTCCGGGCACTGTGTCGGTCCGGACCTGAAACGTCATAAACGAGCCGGAACGGGCGCAGGTCGTCCAGCGAAGTCTTCGACCCGGCAGGCTCATAGCGCGCCTGAGGCGGTCGACCAGATGGGCGCCGAACCGGCAGGCCCGCCCGGAGATCGACGCGGGCCCGGCGGCGGTCGCTGTCATCTCGGGCTCGGTGATCCCGGCGTCGGGCGTCTGGTCGCCGATGGGGGCCGCCGTGTCGCGGCTGATTGGCGGTGACGGACGGTCGCCGAGGACGACCGCGAACTCCGCGTCGTCGTGGAAGGCCCGTTCGGCGGTCTGTCCTCGGGACGGGCCGCCTTGATCTGCCCAGGGTCCCAGCGGAGGCGGGGTGAGGTCCTCCCGGGAGATCCGGAGCCGGGGTGAGCCGAGCCGCCCCGCGATGTGGGCGTGGTACGGACCCGCGGCACTCCGGAGGAGCAGGCCGGAGATGTCGTCCGGGACGTTTTCGGCGGCCGCGGCGAACCGGGAGGTCGTGGTGGACGGCACGGGAGAACGTGATCGTGGCCATCGAGATCGTTCCTTCGGCTGCGGGACGGGACGTGGCGACCATGCGCCGCCCGCCGGGCCGGAGGAACGAGAACGCCGGCCTGTGGACAACTCGATTCGGGCGAGGCCCGCCGCGCGTCGTTGCAGGGAGAGACGGCCGCCCGGGCACTGATTCCGGACTGTCATAAACCTCTTGGTGAGAAGTGCCCGGCAGGCGCCGCGGCATTGGGTAAAGTCGCCGTCACCCTTGGTGACGATGACCTGAGAGGCGACGCATGTGCCGACTTTTCGCCATGAGCACGGGCGGACCCAGGGTCCGCGCGGCCCACTGGCTGCTGGACGCGCCCCGGAGCCTGCGTGCGCAGAGCCACCGGATGCGACACGGGGCGGGTCTCGGATGGTTCTCCCTCGGTGGTGAGCCCATCCGTGACAGGGCACCGCTCGCCGCCTTCGAGAACGCCGACTTCGATCTGCACGCCCGCTACGTGCGGTCCCACACGTTCGTCTCCCATGTCAGGGACGCGTCCGTGGGCGGTCTGACCGTCCGCAACTGCCATCCGTTCGTCATGAGCGACCGGCTCTTCGCGCACAACGGCGTTGTGAAGGGGCTCGACACCCTCCGGACGTGGTTGACGGATGTGGAGAGTTCGCACGTCTTCGGTGAAACCGATTCAGAGCTCGTGTTCGCGTACCTGACCGCCGAGATCCGCCGCCGGGGCGACACGACGGCGGGAATCATCGAGGGGGTGCGGCGCATCGCCGCCGAGCTTCCCGTCTTCTCCCTCAACATCCTCATCGCCGAGCCCGGGCGGCTGTGGGCGCTGCGCTACCCGGACAGCAACGAGCTGTGGGTCCTGTCGCCCGGCGAGGGCGGCGCCGACCGTCGCGGAAACGGGGACGGGCCCCGGGACGGGGACGGGCCTCCCGTGCCCGCCGTCGTCATCGCCAGCGAGCCCATGGACGACCTGCCGGGCTGGCGTCTCCTCCGATCCGGAGAGCTGCTCACGGTCGAGGGGCTCACCGAGACTTCGCTGTACCCGTTCGGCCCCCTGAGCCGTCCGCTGCGCCGGTCGGACCTCTCCCTGCGCGAAGCCGCCTCCCAGGCGACCGAGCCCGCTCAGGCGGACTCCACCGGCGCCTCGCTGACGGTCTCCGGGACGGCGAGTCCCCTGTGACCGTCTCCAGGCGTACGGCCGGCGCACCGTCACCCTCCCGGTCCGGGTGCAGGGCAGTGGTCTGCCCGCCGTCGCCGTCGCCGGGTCGGTGACGTCCAGGACGACGGCGCGGGCGTCGTGCCCGGCCTCGCGCGGCGACGCGGCCGCCTTCTCGCCGAGTTTCAGGTCCCGGGCGCCGATCAGCACGGACAGGCCGCGTTCGGCCGGCCCCTCGGCGAGGCGTGCCCGAGGCCCCTGTTGGCCACCGGGCTGCACGGCGGGCTTTCGGCCGTGCCGGGGTCAGCGTCCCAGGGCGGACGCCGCGGCCGGGTCGGCGGTGCCGCCGGCGGCGGAGTCGGCGGCGGTGCGGGCGAGCGGGGTCTGTCGGGCCGATGCGGCGGACCCACTCGGCATCGGGGCACCCGGTGAGGACGCCCCGTCGGCCACCGCTTCCGTCCGTGATACGGAGGCCCGGCAGGTGAACCGGGTCGGCGAGGTTCCTCGAGACCTGCGGCGAGCGGTGGGCCTGGCTTCGCCCGCCGGCGCGCGACTTCTCACCGTGGGAGAAGGCGTGCCTTGGCGTCTCCGGGTCATGGGCGGTGTGCGGTTCCGTCCGCCGAGCAGGACGGCGAGCGGCCGTTCGCCTGGGCGTCCGGGTTCATCTGGGCTCAGGCGGTGCGGAGCTCTGCGGAGCCTCCCGTTGCAACGAGATGCCGGGGGTGTTCTGCTGACTCGGGGGGTCTTGGACGGTGCGGTTCGCTCGCTGGGTGTAACGGTGACCCTCCGGTCGGGGGCAGCGTGCGGCTGCTTCGCGGTGTGCGGAAGGCGGTCTCTAGGCCGTGCGGCGGTTCATGGCCCGTCCATCACGCCGCGGCAGATGACCCGTCACCAGGTCTCGGGTGGTGCGTGGTCTGTTCCGCATGCGCGCTGGTGGGTGCCCGCGTTTCCGCAGCTCTCGGGGGTTGCGCAGTTCACCGTCAGCGCGGACCGGCGGGCTCGGGGGGAAGGCGTGCGCCGTCTCCGAGGGGGGTGCGGTGCCCGGTTCGCCGCTCTCGGCGAGAGAACGCCGCCCAGCACCGGGCTCCTCGGTGGGGCGCGGCGCACCCGCGGTCCCGACGTGCAGGGGGTTTCGGTGCCGCTGTCCAGCTCCGACACGCCGTTAACCACGGAAAAGACCAGCTTCGGCCGATTTAGTGGTGATTCGCGCGGCATCGACGGCGTAATCAGGGGGAATGTGTACTTTGGGGAGATCAACACTGCTGTGAGCTGCGGGGACGGGCCCCGCGGCGCAGCTTGGGAAACAGGAGGTTCCCGTGGCCCGAACTCTGTCGAGAGGCACCCGTGTGACCGGTGCCGAACGCACACAACTCGCCGCCGAACTCGCTCCGCGGTACGCGGCCGGCGAGAGCATCCGTGACCTGGCCGCCGAGACCGGCCGGTCCTACGGGTTCATCTACAACGTGCTGAAGGAGGCGGGCGTGCCGCTTCGTGGCCGAGGCGGCAACACCCGACGCAAGAAGTCCTGATCCGCTCCCACGACCGAAGGAAACGCGCACATGAACGGACGTCCCCCTCGCCCCCCGGGGGGACCCCGCGCGCCAAGAACGGCGGTACGCCCCGGTGACGTCGAGGCGACCGTCCAGGCCGGCGTTCAGGCCGACACGGTCGGCGGCCGCGCGGCCGGCCCCCAGCCCCCGTAGCCGGGGACCGAACCCGCCCGATGCCTGGCGAGTTCCGAAACCGTCGCGCCGGCGGCCCGGTCGAGGGCCCGGTCGTGCGCCGCCAGGACGGGAACCAGAACGTTCCCGCCGGCATCCTCAGCCGCCCCTTCGGCGGCCTCACTCAGCCGCTCCCCGATACGGGCGGCACAGGCGTTGAGGACAGCGTGGCGGACTGAACCCGTCCTTGACCGTCCCCGCGCGTCCCGCCTCGGACCCGCATGCACCATCGCGGACGTCGCCTGGACGAGCAGCGCCGGATATCCGCGACCGTGCAGAACCCCAGCTCCCGATCCATGCCGCCTTGCAGCGGTTCGCGTCCGCCGGTCAGCAGGACGGCCTTGGGCGCCTCACAAGGGGTGTTTACTGCGACGCGCCGCCCGCCTAGAGCAGCGTCACCGTCGCCTGTCTCTGGTTACAGGAGCGCAGATCAGGCGGACGAACGCGTCACCGAGGCGGTGCGGGCACTTTCCAGTGGTCATCGGGCCGTGCTCGAACGGCTCGCGGCTGAAGCCGGCGCGAGCAACCCGGCCTGCCTGAGGCGACGTCAGGTGGCGGGACGAAGATTCGGCGCGTCGTGGGAACGCGAAGGTTGAGTGCGCGCGCCCAGGAACCGATGACACGACACCATCGACCACGCGAGGGCGGCCGTGGCGGCCCCTCCGAGCCGTGAACGCCGTCGCGCCGTTCCGAACCGGCTCACTCGCCCCCGGACGTCTGGGCACGACGCCTCCGCCCGGCGCGTCGGGAAGTCTGTCACACGAGCGGCATGCCATGCCGGTGACGACGTCCCCTGGTCGCCCGGGGGCGTGCGGGGGCCGCGCCCCTATTCCTCGTCGTCGGGGTTCTCGCCGAGCATCTCCTCGATGACGACGCTCTGGTACGCCCGGGAGGTGTCGGGGACGTAGCTGAGCCGCGCAAGGGCCTTGCCCGCGTGATCCCTGATCTCGAACTGGTAGCCCTTCTGGGCTTCGCCGACGTGAGCCACCGCCTGGTCGTGCCGCAGGCGGCACATCGTGTCGACCTTCTCGAGCGCGACCTTCAGGCTCCCCGCGTCACTGATGTGCCGCGCCGGCTCGCTCGTCTCCCAGATCTCGAACATGGGCTGCGTCCTGTCGGGCTGTCCGCGGTCGGTCGGCCGGAATGTGGGCGGGAGCATTCCAGACGTCGCAGACAGCTTGAACCTGATTCGCGGATCGCGCAATCAGCGCAGGTCTCGGATTGGTTACACTTCGGAGTTGCCCACGTTCAGGGTGTTATATCCCCATGTGTGAGTGTTTGGTGCTTTTGGTGCTCCGCATCCGCCCTTTGCGCCTGCCGCTCGTCCCGTCCGGTCACTCGTCGACGGTGACCACCGTCTCCCTGGCGTTCGGTTCGATGAACCGGAGCAGCGACTCTCCCTCGCGGGTCAGCTCGCCGATCGCCGACCGGGGGAGAGGCTCGAAGGGACGCAACCGTAGTGTGGCCACCTTGCGCTTGTACTCCGTCTCCCAGGTGCCGCGTGCGAAACCGTCCCAAAGGAACACGGCGCGGACGCGGAGGTTCTTCGTGGTGAGAGCGGGACGATGCGCGTCAGCGATGACACGCCTGCGGTCGGCATGTGCGAGGACGAGGCTGTCGAACTCGGGGAGAAATCGTGGCGGGGCGGGAGCGTCCTCTCCGGGGCGCGGGGCGTCGGGCAGGTCGAACAGCTCTTTCCCGCGGTCATCAGCGAAGACGCGAAGACGGGGACGGAGCCGTTCCAGTGCGTCCTTGGTCTCGGTGAGACCGGACCAGGCCTGCGCATCCGCCGCCGAAGCGGGTCCATAGGCGGCGAGGTAACGGAGGACGAGCTCGTCCAGCGCCGGTTCGTCCGCCGGAGGCGAGGGCAGCCACCGATCGGCCGGTGTGAATCGCGACGTACGGGGGAACCCCCATCGGTCGTCGGTCGGGACCATGACCAAGGGGACGCAGAGCCGCACGGCGTAACCGAGCGCCCTGTCGTTGACGTCCGGGAACCGTTCCCGCAGGAGCGCGCGGATCTCGTTGAACGTGAGGGGTCCCGCTTCGAGAACTGCACGCGCCTCCGGGATGACCTTCGTCACATTCATGCCCTTCGCGCGGTCGCCGAGGACTCGGAGGGCGTTGTCGAGCATCGGCTGCAGCGTCGTGCGGAACGCGGTGTAGTCGGCCGCCGTCATCAGGTGCAGCGTCGCGCGCATCATGGTGGCGCGGACGACGGATCTGTCGTGCAGGGCGGAGTTCAGGTCGGCCGCTCGAAAGCCGTCCAGCCGCGTCCAGAGGCCCACGTACGGCGGTTTGGGCTCTTGGGCCTGCAGGCCGAACAGCCGCTCCACGGCTTCGGTCACCGGAAGCGGATGTCGTGCGAGCAGGAGCTGCCGTGCCAACGTGGCGCGGTTCAGGGCTCGGACGCTCAGTGTGTCTGCCACGCGTCCAGGATGCCTCGCTCGGTTCTCGTTGTCGGCGGGGCCCCGGTCGTCCCGGCCCCTCACCGCGTTATCCCAGCTCAGAGGGCGGTCCGGAGTCTCACGTCAGACGGGACGGGTGATCTTTAACGAGCGACGGGCGCGAGGGTTACGGGGAGATTTTTCCGAAAGTGCACGTGCATCAGCTCTTGCACCTGCACGCCATCCCTAGCAGGATGATCCCCGGACCCCGCGAGTGAGCTCCCCGGAGATCGCGATGAACGCACACTTGAGCGACAGTGACCGGCAGGCGCTGCGACTGGCCCACGATCTCCGTGAGGAGATGCGGGCCGCGTTTCCGCAACTGCCGTCCGGCCCCTCGGTCTCCCCGTTCGTCGACCAGGCGGGGGTGCCCAGCGTCCTGATGCGGATGGACGCCGACACCGCACGCGCGCTGATGGCCCTGCTCGCCGAACGTCGTGCGGCGCAGGCCACCGTCCTGCCGCCGGAACCGGGGGAGGGTGACGGATCCCACGTGCCGCCCGCGGCGCAGGCCGTCCCGGCGGCTCAGGACGCCGTGGCCGCCTTCGGGTACCAGCCCTCCTGCGACCCGTCGTTCTCCCCGTCCCAGCCGGGAGCGGCGGCCTTCGCCGGCGGCACCGGCCCGTCGTCGCTCGTGCCGTCCGCGTACCCGACGCACTGAGACGCCTGACGCCCGGGTTCTCGTCGACCGGGAGTCGGCCGTTCCAGATGTCTCCCAGCGGTCCCTGCCGCGCCGCCGTCGCGTGGTCAGCCTCTGAGGTCCGGCCCGTGCCGCCGTCTCGGCTTGCCCCGGCTTTGCCGAGACGGGAACAAACTGTGGGGTCGGGGACGCTGTAGCAGGAGCGGTTCCCCCAGGTGGGGGCCATGCGAACACCAAGGTCTCTTTGACCGTGATCGTACGGTGATCGGCCGGGAATCCCGGTCGGACGTCCGCTCCGGGCGATCCAGAAAAGATCTACCTAGCCAAAGGTAAAGAAATCGCCCATTTGGCACATCCACGGCAAAGACGTATATAGTCACACCCAGGTCTGGGTCAATGGACCGTTGACCAGGCCGTACGCAGAGCCGTCTCTCCCGCCCGCCAGGCGGGTCCCCACGCCGAACCACGGCCCTACCATGCCCCGGCCGTGCACCGTGCGGAGCCTGTGAGCTCCCGGTCGGCGTTCATTCCGTTTAACCCACGCTCGCGTTACACGCGTGCCCGAGAACGGGTCGCGTGCGGATGAACGCGAGTGCGGCCCGTCATGCCCGCGGGCCGTTGTGAGCGGGTTCTTCTCCTGACGGCAGCTCCCGAGTCCCGACTCTCGGAGCCGTTCCCTCCTGCCCGGATTCCGGCCCATCGCCGCCCGGCGCGGAACGGCGGTCCTGTCCCCGATCGAAGGAATCCCATGCAGCAGCGAGCGATCAACGCCATCCTGACCGGCGTCACCGGCACCGCCCTCGCGGGCATGCTCGTCGCCGGTGTCGCCGCCGCCAGTGATGACTCCGCTCTCGACGAGCAGCCGTTCATCACGCAGGAGGCCGTGGCCGCGCAGCAGCACGACCAGCAGAACAAGCAGCAGAAGCCCCGGGGGCAGGAGGCTCCCAAGGCCCCTGCGGGCGCCGCCGAGAAGGGTGCCGCCGGGAAGGGCGGTACCGGGAAGAGCAGCGCCGGGCAGCGAGACGCCGACAAGGACGGCACCGCCGCGTCGGACGACAAGCGGGAGAAGAAGCCCAAGGCGCTCCTCAGCGGCACGACCACCGCGTCCTACTTCTGGGACGACGGCTCGGGCATCAGGGGCGACACCGGCGCCCCCGCCAGCGGCAAGCCCATGCAGAAGGGCATGTTCGCCAGCCCGAGCTGGCCGATGCTCACCAAGGTGAGGGTCACCTACAAGGGCCGCAGCGTGACCGGTTTCATCGGTGACCGCGGTCCGGGCGAGCCTTCGCACCGGGGCATCATGCTCGACCTCGACACCTACACCTTCCGGTACCTGCTGGACGGCGGAAAGCCCAAGAGCAAGTACCACGCCGGTACCGGTCAGGGGCACCTGAAGAACCTCAAGTGGGAGGTCCTCGAGTGGGGCAAGGGCCCCGGCAAGAGGGGCATGCCGCAGCCCTTCGGCTCCTGAGACGAGACCACCGGCCAAGCCGGCGCGCCCGGCGGTGAGGGTCGCGCGATGCGCTCGGCCGGGCTCGGCCCCGCTCAGTCCGGCCGGACCGCGAACGGGGGTTCCCCGGGGTCACGTGATCCCGGGGAACCCCCGCGTCTCCCCGGGCTCTCGTCCCCGGCCGGGCCGGTTCGCCCCGGCCGGGCAGGAGGGGGATGACCGCCGCGAACTCGTCCATGACCGCGTCCGGAACCTGGGACGCATGCCGCCGGGACGAGGGCCGCGCCGGCGGGAATCCGCCATGGAGTCCGCGGACGGGACGCGGACCAGTGGTACGGGGCGAGTGGCTCGATTCGCCGTCCATGCGGCGTAAGGGCGTCACCAACTGCCCCGTATCCACCGGTCGTCTCCAGGCTGCGTCCCGATCGCCGATTCCGCAAGCCGCACCGTGCCGGGTCGCGGGCGCCGGAGGAGACGCGTCAGCCGATCCGCTGCGCCAGGAGCCGGCCGGGCCACCCCGAGACGCTGAACTCGGCGATCGGTTCGAAGCCGTGCCGCCTGTAGTACTCGACCAGCCGGCCGTCCCCGCCGCCGTAGCAGTCGACGCGCAGCAGCCCGGCGCCCTTGGCCCGGGCCTCCTCCCTGGCCTTTGCGATCAGCGCCGAGCCGACTCCCCGGCCGGCGAACGCCCGGTCGGTCACCAGCAGCGTGATGTAGAGCTCGGGTTCGTCCACCGGGTCCACGTAGTGCGGCGGACCCGGCGAGACCGCCATGACGCCGGCCGGGCGGCCGTCCGCCTCGGCCACCCAGATCTCGTCGTCGCGCGCGATGCCGGTGATGCGCTCCACCCGCCGCGGATCGTTCGACCAGGGCTTCGTGCCCCACTGCCCCGACCGTCCCTGCGCGGTGAGCCATGCCACGGCGCCGTCCAGCATCGCCAGCATGACCGGCGCGTCCGCGGGGCCGCCTTGACGGATCCTCATCGCCCACCCGACGGCTGCCGGGAGTCGGTCAGCCACGACAGCAGGCGCCCCCGCGACCAGCAACGGCCGACGGCCTCGGCGTGCAGGGACGCGTGGCCGAACACCGCGACGCCGATGATGCTGTGGCCGGACGCGCGGCGATCGCCGAACGTCGGGATCGCCGGCGCGACCCCGACGCCCTCCACCGACACCCACGCCACCGTCCGCCCGGCCCCCGCGTCGCCGAGGCGGTGGAGAAAACGCAGGCGGTCCTCCAACGTCAGGCGTGACAGCGTCCAGGTCGTGGTGACGACGGGCAGCGCGTCGCCGGGCACGCGGGCGAGGGCGTCGGGCAGCGCCTCGACGACGTCGCCCCGGACGAGCCGCGGGGGGTCCGCCGTGGCCAGGGCCAGCTCCGCCTCGAGCCGCGCGGCCTCGTCCCGCCGGTCCGGCCACACGCAGGCCCGCAACCATCGCGCCTCGGCGGGGTCGGTCACGTCGACCGGGTCGCGGTCGACGCCGATCCGGGCCACGACCTCGGGCATCGCCCGGTCGGGGACGGGCCGGTCCCCGACCACCGACGCCGACATCCGCACGGGGGACGACGGGTCGCCCAGCGACTGCTCGTCGCCGTAGGCGATGGCGACACGGTCGACGTTGAGGTTGAGGCCCGCCGAGCAGCCCACGTCCACGAGCCCGATCGCGTCCGCGCCCGCGCGACGGGCCGCCTCGGCGATGGCCGGGTACAGCACGGTGCAGCGACCGGTCTCGCCGGTGCGGGGACGCCTGCGGGCGGCGAGGTCCGCGACCGCGTCGGTGTGGCGCAGCAGCGTGTCGACGGCCGCGCCGGCGGCGGCGTCGCCGTCACCGGCGGCATAGGCCGCGGCGAGCCGCGGGGCACGCCCGGCCAGGGCGAGATCGTGCAGCGCGGCCAGGACCGTCGGGGGGTGCCGCCTGCGCGCCGGCAGCGTCCCGATGGCGCGCAGCGCATCACCGGACTCGCTCAGGGCGACGGCGACGCGTTCGTACAACGGCGACGTCCCGGCGGCGTCGGTCTCGGCGAAGCGCCGGTAGACGCCGGCGAGCGCGCCCGTCTCGGGTGCGGTGATCTGGGACGAGTCCACGCGGCAACGATAGGTGACGCGTCGTGCCCCCCGGGAGTGGGCGTAATGCGGTGTCCATCCAAATTCCACAGTGGTGCGGCGCGTGGATTGGCACACGGTCACATGATGCTTAGATATCCGAAATATGCGTAAAGAACGCTGTTGTCTCAGTTGTCGTTATTGGCGACGATGGCCGCAGTTGATCATCTTCCCCGGAGGGAGTCGCTCATGCCCGCCGAATTCCGTCTCAGTCGCCGGGGGCTGCTCGGGGGCGCCGGAGCCGTCCTCGGAGGTGCGCTGCTCGCCCCCGTCACCGGTGCGTCACCGGCCTCGGCGTAGGCCGCGCCGCGCCTGTACACCCGCTCCGAATGGGGCGCGCGGGCGCCGAAGGCGACGGCGACGGTGCTGGACCGGGCCCCCGACCACATCGTCGTCCACCACACCGCCTCGGCGAACTCCACCGACTACTCCCTGGAGCACGCCTTCGCGCTGTCGCGCTCGATCCAGGCCTACCACATGGACGGCAACGGCTGGGACGACATCGGCCAGCAGCTCACCATCAGCCGCGGCGGCCACCTCATGGAAGGACGCAACCGCAGCCGCGAGGCCATCGACGCCGGCGACCACGTGGTCGGGGCGCACACCCTCGACCACAACGACCACACGATCGGGATCGAGAACGAGGGCACCTACATGACCGTGGCCCCGACCTCGGCGCTGTGGAACACGCTGGTCGAGACGTGCGCCTGGTTGTGCGACGTGTACGGGCTCGATCCGCACGAGGCGATCGTCGGGCACCGCGACTACAACTCGACCGCCTGCCCCGGCGACATCCTGTACGCGCGTCTGCCGCAGCTGCGCAACGAGGTCGCCGACACCCTCGGCGCGCGGCGCGTCACGAAGGCCGCGCCGGTCGTGCCGAAGGTGCCGAGCGGCCTGCCCGGACCGCGCCACCGCTTCGACCACGGGCCCGCCCTCGCCCCGGGCGAACGCGTTCGCTGATCCGCGTTCCCGCCCGGACGCGGTGCCGCCGTGCACGCCGGTGCGGGACTTCGGTCACCTGACCGGCGGCGTCACCTGAGGCCCTCGAACAGGTCCTCCTCCCTGGCGGGCGCCTCCACGCGGGAGAAGCGGCGGACGAACGCCTCGGACGCGAACACCGCACGCTGGATCTCGTCCGGCAGCCGCAGGAAGAAGATGTTCTCGCCCTGGCTGGCGTGGGCTTCGAGGGCCTTCCGCTTCGCGTCCACGTGCGCGGACACGTCGACCACGCTGGTGATCAGCTCGTCGGGGGTTCCGAAGTCCTCGGGCGGCTCGAAGTCGATCTTCAGGCCCGCTTCCCGGATGGTCTGGGCCATCCTGGCGACGCCCGACCGGGGGATGGCCGTGTGGTACAGCTTGTCCGGCACGCCGCTCCGCTCGGCGGCGGCCACCGTGATCCGGTGCGCCCGGATGTGGTCGGGGTGCCCGTAGCCGCCGTTCTCGTCGTAGGTGACGACGACCTGCGGACGGTACACCTCCATCAGTGCGGCGAGCCGCCCGGCGGACTCCTCGAGCGGAACGTTCGCGAACGCCTCGGGGTCGTCGTTGGCCGCCCAGCCGTCCATGCCGGAGTCGCGGTAGCCGAGCGTCTCCACGTGGGCGATGTTCAGCAGGTTCGCCGACTCGCGCAGCTCGGCGAGGCGCCGCTTCGCGACCGCGGACGGGTCGTGGCCGGGTTCGCCCGGCTTCACGCCGCCGGTGTCGTCCCCCTGCTCGCCGTTGGTACAGGTCACCAGGACCGTCCGGATGCCCTCCGCCGCGCAGCGGGCGAGCAGCCCGCCCGTGCTCAGCACCTCGTCGTCGGGGTGGGCGTGGACCGCCATCAGCGTGAGATCGTTGGCCATCGGGTCTCCTCGTCGGTCGGCGTCTCCTGGACAAGCGTCCGGTGACGCCGATCTCTTCCCGGCGCCGCACCGGGAACGCGCACATCGCACGATCTCGACCGGGAGGCCCTTCGACGGCCGCGTCCTCCATGCCGTACCGTCCGGGTATGGGGTCGCCTCTGGTGCTGCTGGACGTCGACGGGGTTCTCAATCCGCTCGAGAGGCCCCACCGGGGTTTCAGACGTCACCGTTGCTCGCCGAACGGCGTGACCTTCAGGCTGTGGCTGAACGCCGACCACGGCCCGTCCCTGCTCGACCTCGCCGAGTCGTCCGGCGCGGAGCTGGCGTGGGCGAGCTACTGGTGCAACGAGGCCAACGTCTGGATCGCGCCGAGGATCGGCCTGCCGGAGCTTCCCTTCGTCCCGATCCCGCCGTTTCCCGGGATCGAGGAGGGACGGACGCTCGGCGCGTGGAAGGCCCGCCACGTCGCCGGGTGGACGGAGGGGCGGCCGTTCGTCTGGTTCGAGGACGAGCCGGACGCCACCCGGTGGATCGCGGAGGAACCGGACGTCGCCGAGCACCTGCTCGTGGAGGTCGACCCGATGACCGGGCTGACCGACGGGCATCTCGCGTCCGCCGCGGAGTGGCTGCGCGGGCTCTCCCGCTGAACATGCGCCGAGGGGCCCGGGGAGACGTCTCCCCGGGCCCCTCCGCGGTTCTCCGGCTCAGCAGGTGGCGAGCAGGTTGCTGAGCGCCGACTTCTCCGCCGGGTCGACGGTGAGGTTGTAGCGGTACTTCACGTCGATCCAGGAGCGGGCGTACATGCAGCGGAAGGACGCGAGCGGAGGCGTCCACTCGGCCGGATCCTTGTCGCCCTTCGCCTGGTTGACGTTGTCGGTGACCGCCCAGAGCTGGGAGCTGGACAGGTCGTTGGCGAAGGCCTCGCGCTGCGCGGTCGTCCAGGACGAGGCGCCCGACCGCCACGCCTCGGCGAGCGGGACCATGTGGTCGATGTCGAGGTCGGACGGGTCCGTCCACGTGGCGCCGTCATAGGGACTCGTCCACGTGCCCGACACGGGATAGCAGTCGGGACCGGTCGTGACGCCCGAGCCGTCCCGTTTCAGGACGACTTCACGGGTATTGCAGTTGTCGCCCTGGTCGATCCAGTGCGGGAACTTGTCGCGGTCGTACCCGTCGCCGGAGCCCTCGGCGGCGACGGTGAGGGCGGCGAG
Organism: Spirillospora sp.; assembly: GCA_036564055.1. Lineage (GTDB taxonomy): Bacteria > Actinomycetota > Actinomycetes > Streptosporangiales > Streptosporangiaceae > Spirillospora. Next base: position 4,273 of record DATCLF010000036.1, on the reverse strand, counting down.
GTGGCGTGCCGCGGTGTCCGCGTCCGGCGGTGGCGGCGGGGCGGCGTCGGCGGCGGGCGCGAACAGGGTCAGGGCGAGGGGAGCGCTGGCGATCGCTGCGGTGATCCCCGTGCGTCTCACGGCGACTCCTTTTCTTTCGGGAGCGGGGATCGCCAGTCTGAATTAGTTGGATAAACGCAAAATGTCTGTTTCGTTAGCAGATATCACGATCAGGTCACGGTTCCGCCGGTAAAGGTCCCTTTTCGGCCAAGACGGCTCACGGGACGGCCCCGTAGCGTCGCGGTGACGACGAGAAAGGAGTCGACGAATGCCGAGATCACCGCTGCTCGACATGGCCTTCGGGTACATGCCGGCGCAGATGCTGCACGTGGCCGCCGAGATCCGCCTGGCCGACGCCTTCGGGCACGGCCCGATGAGCAGCGCGGAGCTGGCGGAGGCGACCGGGACCCACGCGCCGTCGCTGTACCGACTGCTGCGCGGGCTGACCGGCCTCGGCGTCGTGGACCAGGTGGAGCGCGACCTCTTCGCGCTGACCGAGGAGGGGCGGCGGCTGCGCTCGGACGCCCCCGACTCGATCCGCGCGCTGATCCTGCTGTTCTGCGGCCCGGACGTGTGGCGTGCGTGGGGCGACATGGTCGAGACGGTGCGCACGGGAGAGTACGCCTGGGAGCGCGCGACCGGGAGGACGCCGTTCGAGTACTTCGAGTCGGACGAGGAACGGTCCGCGACGTTCAACGAGGCGATGGCCGAGCACACCCGCGCCGTCGCGCCGGAGGTCCTGCGGGCCCACGACTTCGGCCGCTACCGCACGGTCGCCGACCTCGGCGGAGGCGACGGCACGCTGCTCGCCGCGATCCTGCGCGCCAACCCGGGGACCCGCGGGATGCTCGTCGACCTGCCGTCCGGGCTGAGGTCCGCCCCCGGCGGGCTGCGCGACGTCGCCGACCGGGTGGAGATCGTCCCGGGCGACTTCTTCGACTCAGTCCCGGCGGGCGCCGACGCCTACGTCCTCAAGAGCGTGATCCACGACTGGGACGACGAGAAGGCCGCGGCGATCCTGCGGAACTGCCGTGCGGCGATGGGCGCGGGCGCACGGATCCTGCTGCTGGAGCAGGTGATGCCGGAGACGGTCACGCCGGAGACCGCGGCCGTCGTCCGCAACGACCTCAACATGCTCGTCTCGACCGGCGGCCGCGAACGTACCGAGGCGGAGTACCGGAACCTGCTGGAGGGAGCCGGGTTCACCGACGTGTCGCCGACCGGACCTCTCCGGCCGGCCTCCTACCACGTGATCGAGGCACGACCCGCCTGAGCCCCGCGGATCCCGCCCGGAGCGCGCCGTCATGAGCGCAAGTGCCCGCGGTTCAGTGCCGCGTCCAGTCGGGCTGTGCGAAGTCGGCGACCCGGGCGTGCCGTCCGAGCAGGACCACCTCGCGGAACTGCCACAGCATCGCGCCGGTCGGGGCGTGCACATGCCAGCCGGGTCCCAGCCGCATCTGAAGCAGGTGCCCGCCGTCCGGCTGCGGCACCCATGCCGGAGTGTCGTCGGCGGCGATCGTGCGCAGGCTCGCGTAGTGGACGGAGTGGACCTCCCCCGGGTCGGGAGCCGGGGGACCGGGGTCGTCGAGGGCCGCAACGATCGGCGTGATCGTGAACCCGGACGTGGCGGGGAAGTCGTCGAGCCTGCCGAGGACGTCGTCCGGCCCGGCGTGCAGGCCGATCTCCTCGTGCAGCTCGCGCAGCGCGCCCTCCTCGGGGGTCTCCCCGTCCTCCAGGCGCCCGCCCGGCAGCCCCCACTGGCCCGGGTTGCGCCCCCGGTAGGCGCGTCTGATCAGGATCAGCGAGGGGGCGCCGTCGTGCTCGACCGCGCACAGCACGACCCCGGCGCGGCGCAGGCCGGGCCGGTCCGGGACGGTCGTGTGCGGGAACGCGCCGAGCCGCCTCGCGGCGACGCTCCGGAACGCACCGAGATCATCGAGCGGATCGAGCGGGCCCGGGGCGCCGGACGGATCGGGGAGGTCGGTCATGGGATCGATCGTGCCAGGCGCCGCGGCGCACGGTTCGTTTTCCGGCCCGGGAGCGACGCTGTCGCGTTTGTTCAAGACCTCGGCTTCGCCGGATCCCTAGCGTGGGAACCGTTCGAACGGTTGAGCGAAGGAGAGGACATGGACGTCCGGAGTCAGATGCTCCCCGCGGCGGAGGCGGCGGCGCGGATCGTCCGGGGGGTTCCCGAGTCGAAGCTCGACGCGCCGACCCCCTGCCCGGACTGGGAAGTGCGCGCGCTGATCAACCACATGATCTTCTGGAGCGGGCGGGGGGAGACCGCCGTGCACCGGCTGCCGGTCACCGGGCCGGGGGAGGACCACGACTTCACCGCCGAACCGGACTGGGCCGAACGGTACGCCGAGCAGGCCCGCAAGACGGCGCAGGCGTGGCAGGACCCGGCGGCCTTCGAGGGCAACGCGAGCCTGACCGGCGGTGAGGGCATGCCGGCCCCGTTCATCGCCGGGATCCTCTTCGGCGAGTGCATCACCCACGGCTGGGACCTCGCCGTCGCCACCGGACAGAAGCCCGAGTTCCCGCAGGACGTCCTGGAAACGGAGTGGGAGCGGCTCGTGGCGACCGTGGAAATGGGCCGCGAGTACGGGGTGTACGGACCCGAGGTGCCCGTGCCCGAGGACGCGCCGCTCCTCGACCGGATCGTCGGCCTGACCGGACGCGACCCGCACTGGACGCCCTGACCCTGCGCGACGGGGAACACTGCGACACGACGAGTGGCGGCGCGCGGTCCCGGCACGAACCGGGGCCCGCGCGCTCTACCCTTGGAGACATGTCTTCGAGCTCTTCACTGCGCGTCCGTTTCGCCCCTTCACCGACCGGCATGTTCCATGTCGGCGGCGCCCGATCGGCGCTGTTCAACTGGGTGATGGCCGTGCAGTCGGGTGGGACGCTCGTCCTGCGCATCGAGGACACCGACGCCTCACGCAACAGCCCCGAGTGGACCGAGGGCATCATCAGCGCCCTGGCATGGCTCGGGATCGACGGCGACCAGTACGAGGGCCCCTACTTCCAGTCCGCGAACGCCGACAAGCACGCGGAGGCCGCGGAGCGGCTGAAACGCGACGGCCGCGCCTACTACTGCGACTGCACCCGCGAGGCCGTGGTCGCCCGCACCGGCGACCAGCACCGGGGCTACGACGGGTTCTGCCGCGACCGCGGCCTGGAGCCGGGCCCCGGCCGGGCCCTGCGCTTCCGCACGCCCGACGAGGGCCAGACCACCGTCGTGGATCTCCTGCGCGGCAAGCCGGTGTTCGACAACGCCGTCCTGGAGGACTTCGTCATCGCCCGCGCCGACGGGTCGGTGACGTTCCTGCTGGCCAACGCGGTCGACGACATCAGCCAGGGCATCACCCACGTCGTGCGCGGCGAGGAGCACCTGTCCAACGCGCCCAAGCAGCAGCTGCTGTGGGAGGCGCTCGGCGCGGAGCCGCCCGTGTGGGCGCACGTCCCCGTCATCGTCAACGAGAAGCGGCAGAAGCTGTCCAAGCGGCGCGACAAGGTCGCGTTGGAGGACTACCGCGCCGAGGGCTACCTGCCCGAGGCCATGCGCAACTACCTGATGCTCCTCGGGTGGGCGCCGTCCGGCGACCGCGAGATCGTGCCGTGGGAGGTGATCGTCGAGGAGTTCCGCATCGAGGACGTCAACACCTCGCCCGCGTTCTTCGACGTCAAGAAGCTCCGCGCGATCAACGGCGAGTACATCCGGGCGCTTCCGGAGGAGAAGTTCGTCGCGGCGTGCCTGCCCTACCTGGAGGAGGCGCCCTTCGACGTGGACGTGTCGGTGTTCGCGAAGCTGGCGCCGCTCGCGCAGACCCGTGTCGCGGTGCTGTCGGAGATCGTCCCGATGGTCGACTTCGCGTTCATGGAGGAGCCGCCGTCCGACGAGCGGTCCTGGAACAAGGCGATGAAGGAGCCGGCCGCGGAGATCCTCGCCGGGGCCGAGGCCGCCTACCGGGACGCGCCGTGGAACGCCGCCGAGCTCAAGGACCGCCTGGAGCGCGTCGGCGCCGAGCACGGGCTCAAGCTCGGCAAGACCCAGGCGCCCGTCCGCGTCGCCGTCACCGGCCGCACCGTCGGGCTGCCGCTGTTCGAGTCGCTGGAGATCCTCGGCCGGGACCGCACCCTCACCCGCATCGCCGCCGCGCGCGCCCGCCTCGAAGCCGCCTCCTGACGCGGAGGCGCTCATCGCGGTGAACGCGGCGCGGTCCGCGCG
>DATCLF010000035.1:0-9258 GCA_036564055.1 Spirillospora sp. | reverse complement strand
GTCCAAGCCCGACCCCCGGGTCTGGCGGCACGTCCTGAACGACCTCGGCGTCGCCCCCGGCCGGCTCGCCCACTGCGGCAACAACCCCACCTGCGACATCTACCCGGCCGCGGCACAGGGCATCCGAAGCGTCCTGCTCAGCCGGGTGGCACCGCGGCACCTGCCGCCGGGCGCGGCCCACATCACCACCATCGGCGACCTGCCCGGCCTCATCGGCGCCGAGGCCGGGTGAAGCCGCGCGTCGCGGCCCGAGGACCGTCTTCACCGTCCCGCTCCAGCGCGGAACCGCCCTCCACGTCGCCGGCCGCCGATGCCCAGGGCACCCCTGACCGGCGTCCCGCGCCCGGCGGGGTGCGGGACGCCGGTCAGGGGTGGCCCCACTTGGCTCGGACCGTGTCGAACACCTTCTGGTCGTGGGAGATCTCGACGACGTTGCCGTCCGGGTCCTTGAGCGCGCAGACGTAGCCGACCGGGTCCGGCATGTCGCGCGGCTCCCAGTGCAGGCACCCCAGCTCCCGGGCGCGTTCGGCGAGGGCGTCCACGTCGGCGCGTTCGGGCACCTCGATGCCGAGATGCGCGAACGGCTGCAGCAGCCCGAGCCTCTTGCCCCTGTCCTCGTCGAACGACACCAGCACCAGCACGAACGGCGTCTCCACCTGCCCCTCGTTGGACAGCCAGGCGCTCTCCCCCTGGGCGTCGCCGAACCGCTCGACCACCACCAGCGGGGTCAGCGAGGTGTAGAAGTCGATCGACGCGTCGAGGTCACCGCAGGGCAGGGCGACATGCGTCCACCGCGCGGCGGTCAGTCCCGTCACGTTGCCCCTCCTTTCACATCGCCCCTCCTTTCACACCGCCCCTCCCGCGGTGTCCCGCTCGCCGGGACGCGCGTCGGCCACGGGATGCTCGACCAGCGCCAGCACCCGGTTGGACATGAAGCGGGCCGTGCGGACCGCGGTGCCCGTGCGGGTCACCTCGCTGACCTCCACGATCCCGCGTCGGTGGTCGATCTCCACGCGACGGCCCGCGCGGGTCGCGACCACCTCGTAGGTCCTGGTGCCCGCGCCGCCGACGTCCACCACGATCTCGACCCGGTCGCCCTTCATCGGCACCCCCTGCGACATCCGAACGGATGTTCGATCTATACCCGGTAAGGGGGCCGGGCAACCGCGGCGGAGCGGCCGGTCACTCGGACAGCAGCTCGACGATCGCCGCCACGCCCACCGCGACGATCACGGTGCGCAGCAGCAGCGGCGGGATCCGCCGGGCCAGCCTGGCGCCCAGCACGCCCCCGATCGTGGAGCCCACCGCCACCATCAGCACCGCCCACCAGGCGATGTCGGTCTCGCCGAGGAGCCACATGACGATGAACAACACCGCGGCCGCGCCGTTGACGAAGGACACCAGCGCGTTCTTGAGGCCGTTCAGCCGCTGCAGGTCGTCGTCCAGCCCGATGCCGAGCAGGGAGATCAGCACGATGCCCTGGGCGGCGCCGAAGTACCCCCCGTACATGCCGGAGCCGAGGACGCCCAGCCACAGCAGCGGGCCGCCGTCCGGCCGGTGCCGTCCCCGTCCGTCCCGGCGCTCGCGCATCCACGCCTGAATCCTGGGCTGGGCGACCACCAGCACCAGCGCGACCAGGATCAGCACGGGGACGATGACGGCGAACGCCTCCGGCGGCAGCGTCAGCAGCAACAGCCCGCCCGCGACCGCCCCGGCGACCGAGGCGACGCCGAGCCGCACCACCCGGCGGCCCTGGTCCCGCAGCTCCTCGCGGTACCCGTAGGCGCCGCCGATGTTGCCCGTCACCAGGCCCAGGTTGTTGGAGACGTTGGCGATGACCGGCGGGTATCCGAGCGCGAGCAGGGTCGGGAAGGTGATCAGCGAGCCGGAGCCCACGATCGCGTTGATCCCGCCGGCGGCGATCCCCGCGCCGAGCACCGCGGTCGCGTCGAGGACGTCCACAGCCCACCCATCAGCTCACCTGATCCCGCAATGGCCCACGATGGTAGAGAACCGCGCAGATCGGGTCGCGCACCGGGGTGCCCGGAACACGTCCGAGTCCCACGTCCGCGGGCGGTCACCGGGCGGCGCGGGCGTACCAGCGGCCGTTCTGACGTTCCACGGTGAGCGGGAGCCCGAACGTGTCCGACAGGTGCGCGGCGGTGAACACCTCGTCCACCTTCCCCTGCGCGACGACCTCGCCGCCGCGGAGCAGCAGCGCGTGGGTGAAGCCCTCGGGGACCTCCTCCACGTGGTGCGTGACCATCGCCATCGTCGGCGCGGCCGGGTCGTTCGCGAGGGCGGCCAGCCGTTCGACGAGGGCCTCGCGTCCGCCGAGGTCGAGGCCGGCGGCGGGCTCGTCCAGCAGCAGCAGCTCGGGGTCCGGCATGAGCGCGCGGGCGATCTGGACGCGCTTGCGCTCCCCTTCCGACAGCGTGCCGAACGTGCGCCGGAGCAGGTCGGCGCATCCCAGGGCGTCCAGCAACGCGACCGCCCGGCTCACGTCGGTCGAGTCGTACTCCTCCTGCCAGCGACCGAGAATCGCGTACGACGCGGTCAGCACCAGGTCGATGACCCGCTCCCCGGACGGCACCTGCTCGGCGACCGACGAGCTGGCGAGACCGATGCGGGGACGCAGTTCGAACACGTTCGTGCGGCCGAGCTCTTCTTCAAGGATCTCCACCTTGCCCTGGGTGGGATGCAGCATCGCACCGGCGACCTGGAGCAGCGTGGTCTTCCCGGCTCCGTTCGGACCGAGCACGACCCACCGCTCGCCTTCGTTCACCGTCCACGTGACGTCCCGCAGCAGGTGGGCCCCGCCGCGCCTGACCCCGACTCCACGGAGCTGAAGCACCTCGCCTGCCATGCGCGCCTTCGTCCCCCATCTCGGTGGTCCTGATCCTCAGGAAAGAACCTATGCGATGCGCGGCGGACGCCGCCTCCCCGCTCCCGCCGGAAACGGCGGCTCCGCCGCGGATGCACCCTCGGCGCGAGAGGTTGGTTACGTCCTGTGGCATCGGCGATCGGAACGCTTATGGTGGTTCGCATGCCCCCTGAGGGAACGTTGGGATCGAAAATGAGCAGGCACGTATGAGCACGGCCGTCGCGACGGCGCTGGTCTCCTGGGGCAACGCCTGGCTGACCGGGCACGTCGGGCTGGACGAGGCGGTCGACGCGGTGGAGCGGATCGGGGGCCCGCAGATCCTCGGCGGCGAACCCGCCGAGGTGACGCTGCGTCGTGGGCTCGGGGACCTGCGGGTCGGCGGGATGGCGGCGCTGCGGCTCGCGCTGCCCATGCCGGGCGACCCGCTGGGGCTGACCGGGCCGCCGGAGCTGAACCGCGCGGCGATCGAGGCGGGCGCCGCCGTCGTCGCCGTGCTGGGCGACCGGGCGATCGGCCTCGTCCCCGCGGAGGACCGGCGCGGATCGTCGTACGTCGGGGTCCGCTGGGCGACGCACGACGCCTCACCGGGGCCGCCCGACGTGCCGTCCCTCGCGGACGCCGACCGGCGGCTCACCCTCGCGATGCGGGACGCCACCGAGGAGCTGGCCGCGGTGGACGACTTCGCCGGCGTGCCGCCCGAGATCGCCGACGAGCTGGTCGGCCTGCGCGACCCGGACCGCGACGACCATCCGCTGGCGCCCGGCTACCCCGCCCGCGCCCACCGCGTCGCGGCGCTCGCCCGCCGGTTGTCACTGGTCGTGGAGCTCGCCCGCAGGCTCGACGACCGCGGCCTCACCGCCGACCAGATGCGGCGCCGCAGCGAGGCGCTGCGGCTGCTGGACAGGGCGGTGCGGCGGGCGCTCGTGGCCGCGTGCAACAGCGTGTTCGACCCTGTCCCATGAAGAGAACGGTCCCGTGAGCAGAACGGTCCCGTGAGCGGATCCGGCCCGTGAACGCGAACGGGGCGCCCCTGGAAGGGACGCCCCGCCGGTGGACCGTCGATCAGGCGCGGACCACGATGGTGTTGCAGACCTTGTCGGCGAACGTCTGCTTGCGCTCGTCCCACAGCGGCCAGAGGTAGCCGATGTAGCACAGGAAGCTGTCGAGGCAGTGGGCGAGCTTGCGGAGAAAGGCCATGCCGAAGCCGATCGGCTGGCCGGTCTGGGCGCTCACGAGGCGGATGCCCATCTGCCTCTTGCCGATGGACTGGCCCGTGGTGCCCTCCTGGTAGATGACCCAGAGACCGCAGCCGACGTAGGCGGCCAGACCGACGAGGATGAACAGGACGCCGATCGCGGCGGCGCCGCCGCTGCCGGACCCGCTCAGCACGCTCCCGACGATGTACAGCACACCGAACGGGGCACCGACGATCAGACCGTCGATGAAGGAGCCGCCGACGCGCGACCCCCATTCGGCGAGCTGGCCGGACGAGCCGTAGTAGTGGTGGTGATGGACCTCCTGGTAGCCCGGCTGGGCCGGAGGCGACGACGGCGGCGGCGTACCGTAGCCGGGCTGGGCCGGCGGAGGCTGCTGCCCGTACCCCGGCTGCGCCGGGGGCTGGCCGTACCCGGGCTGGGCGGGAGGAGGCTGCTGCCCATAACCGGGCTGAGCGGGAGGCTGGCCGTACCCGGGCTGTCCCGGGGGCTGACCGTAGCCGGGCTGCTGTTGCCCGTAGCCCGGCTGCTGACCGTACGGGTCGTAGGGGTTACCCACACTTGCTCCTTATTGATTGACCCTGTGGTTATGTGACGCCCGCCGGACCCGGTGGGCTCCGCAAGTCTGACCGAGGATCGACCGCGGCTCAAACGCGCAGAACACCCAACCGGACGAGCTGCCACAGCTCCGACCCGACAAGGGCGGTGCCGAGCATCCAGGCACGGGTCTTCGGCTGGAGTGCCCACCACCGTCGTCCCGGCCCCAGCGGCGCCACCGCCAGTGCGATCGCGCCGATGAGAACCACCGGGTTCGCCAGCACGGCCCGGACGGGCCGACCCGAACCGAGCTCGATGAACACGGTGGTCCCCCCGCACAGGGGGCACGGGATTCCGGTGAGCGCCCGCAGGGGACAGAGCACGCCGGGGTCGTTGACACGGTGAATCCAGGACGCGCCAACGGCCGCGACGGCCATCGCCGCCACGCGCAGTACGACACCGACGGGCCCGTGCCGTGCCGCGGTGAGGGTCCGGCCGACGGAACCGCCCAGCGCACCCCGCGGTGCACCGGCGGCCGCCGCCCCGGGCGCTTCCCCCACGAATCCTCCGCCTCGATGACTGAACTGAGTGACCCGTATACACGGTGCACCCTGAGGCAGGTCAAGACCGGACGACGATCCGCGATCGGACCGTTACCCGGCGCCCCGTGACACCGCCTCAGGGCAAGAGTAGGACAAATCACCACCTGTGGGAGCACTCTTTCGCCTGACGAGTTTCACGAATCGTCGGCGATTTGGTAACGGGCTCCGGGCGGGCGGCGCGCGGCGGAGGCGTCCGGAGCGCCGGGCGGGCGGGGCCCGCGGGCCGGACGAGCCGTCGGGCAGGGCCCCGCCAGGCGGTACGTGAAGCTGACGCGAGTGTGAAGAACGACATACGGCCGTTACGCGAGGTGGCCGTGTCACCGAAGTGCTGCGTCCAGATGCTGCGACGCCGTGAAGAGGACGACCGAGGTCGTGAACGACCGGGCCTCAAAGCAGAGTCCCGGAAAACCGGACGGTGGACGTCGAGAGCGGGCGCGGGGTGTGGGCGCGGGGTCGGGCGTCGGTCGAGCGACGTCGGTGAAGGAGAGAAACCGGGCGTGGAAGCTGTGGCGTGGGAAGCCCGGTCGGTGAGTGCGTTCTGCGGGCCGGATCGCGGGCCGTCGCAGACGATCTGGTTCGGGGTGGCGTCGGGGAAAGTGCGGTCGGGTCGGGTCAGATGTTCGCGGCGGCGCCCACGATCATCGGGCCCTCGGGGACGGTGTAGTGGTCGGCCTCGACGACGTCGGCGACGACGGCGGTGATGTTGTCGGGACCGCCGTGCTCGCGGGCCAGCTCGATGAGGCGGTCGACGGCGCGCTGCGGCTCGGCCTCGGCGGCCAGCACCTCGTAGATCTGCTGCGCGTCGACCGGGCCGCTCAGGCCGTCCGAGCACAGCAGGTACCGGTCGCCGAGCTGGGCGTCGCGCAGCCGCAGGTCGGGTTCGCGGTCCTCGCGTCCGTCCAGGACCCGGTACAGGACGTGCGACAGCCGCGAGGTCTCGGACGGGTCGGCCTGCTGGCCGGCCTGCTCGGCCTCCGCCTTGAGCAGCTCGTCCATCGTGTGGTCCTGGGTCATCTGGTAGAGCTCGCCGTCGCGGAGCATGTAGCCGCGCGAGTCGCCGACGTGCGCCAGCGCCACCGTGAGCCCGGACCAGAGCATGGCGGTGAGGGTGGTGCCCATCCGGCTCAGGTCGGGACGCTCCTCCCGGACGATGCGGAGCTTCTCGTTGGCCTCGGCCACCGCGCGTCCCAGCATCTCGACGAGATCGTCATCGAGCGTGTCGGTGTCGAGCGAGCGCAGTGAGCCGATCACGGTGGAGCTCGCGACCTCACCGCCGGCGTAGCCGCCCATGCCGTCCGCGACAGCGATCAAACGCGCACCGGCGTAACCCGAGTCCTCGTTGTTCTCGCGGTTACATCCGATGTCGCTGCCTGCTGCGTATCTGATTGCTACGTTCATACCAATTTCGATGACGATCCTGTCAGAGGAGTTGTATCAGCCGCGGGCCGTCGCTTCCCCGGTTTCGCCGGGCGCGCCGATGCCGTTGCGGGCGGCGTACAACGCGGCCTGCGTCCGATCCTGGACTCCGAGTTTCATGAGCAGATTACTGACGTGCGTCTTCACCGTCTTCTCGGAGACCATGAGCGCGCGGGCGATCTCCCGGTTGGACCTGCCCCGCGCGATGTGCACGAGCACCTCCCGTTCCCGTTCGGTCAGCGCGGCCATGCCGCGGTCGTCTCGGCCGGCCCCGGCGGATCGGCCTGCCAGCACCGCCTCGGCCGCGTCGGGCGCGAACAGGACGTGCCCGTCGTTGACCGAACGGATCGCCTGGACGAGCGCCTGCGGGTCGACGTCCTTGTAGAGATACCCGGACGCACCCGCCTGCACCGCCGGCAGCACGTGCCCGCGTTCGGTGACGCTGGTGAGAACCAGGACCCGCGCCGTCACCCCCCGAGCCCGCAGCTCCGTCAGCGCGGTCAGGCCGTCGGCGCCCGGCATCTTGAGGTCCAGGAGCACGATATCGGGCTGCAGCGTCTCGGCCAGTTTCACGGCCGACACGCCGTCCTCGGCCTCGCCGACGACCTCGATGTCGTCCTGGATTCCGAGGAAGGTGCGCAGTCCCTGCCGGACGACCGGATGGTCGTCGGCGATCAGGACGCGGATGGTCCGGCCGCGCCGGGTCCCGCCGTCGGCCCCGCCCCCGCTCGTCCCGCCGTTCACCCTGCCGTCGCTCACACCGCCGTCGCTCACCCTGCCGTCGTTCACCGTCACAGCGGCACCTCCAGCCGGACGGTCGTGCCCGTGCCCGCCCGGGTGTCGATCGTGAGGCCGCCCCCGATCGAACGCGCCCGTTCCCGCATCGACGCGAGCCCCAGCCCGCGCTTCGGCTCGACCGACGACGGGTCGAAACCCGACCCGTCGTCGGCGACCTCCAGGACGGCGTGCCCGTCCCGCGCCGCGAGGCGCACCTCGACGTTGCGCGCGTCGGCGTGTCGCAGCGCGTTGTAAAGGGCCTCCTGGGTGATGCGGAAGGCGACGGCCTCGTGTTCCTCCGTCAGGACCACGGCCTCGTCGGCGACGAAGCGCACATTGGCCTCGTGCGCCCGGTCGAGGACCTCGACGTGCTTGCGCAGCGACGGGACCAGGCCGTCCGCGAGATCGGCCGGACGCAGCTCGAAGATCACGGCGCGGAGCTCGTCGAGCGCCTCGGCGGCGAGCCGCTCGACCCGCCCCAGCTCCTTCACGGCGCGGCCCGCGTCCCGTTCGGCCAGCTCGGACGCGGTGCGGGCGGTGAGACGCAGCGAGAACAGCTTCTGGGCGACGGCGTCGTGCAGCTCACGGGCCAGGCGGCTGCGTTCGGCGACGACCGTCAGCTCGCGGTTGCGCTCGTGGAGCCGGGCGTTGGTGATGGCGATCGCGGCGTGCGCGGCGAACAGGGTGAGCAGCCGCTCGTCCTTCGCGGTGAAACCGCCGGGACGCCGCTTGTTGGCCAGGAAGAGGATGCCGAGAACGTCGTCCCCGTCCAGGATCGGCACGCCCAGGAAGTCCTTCAGGACGGGATGCCCGGCGGGCCACCCGTTGAACTCGGGATCCCTGCGGATGTCGGCGAGCCGCCTCGGCCCGCCGCCCCGCAGCATCGCGGCGAGCATGCCGTGCTGGCGGGGCAGCGCCCCGATCCGCTCCCACTCCTCGTCGGTGACGCCCTCGACGACGAACTCGCCGAACGAGTTCTCGTCGTCCGGCACGCCGAGCGCGGCGTACCGGGCGTCGAGCAGCTGCGCGGCCGCCCTGACGATCACCTGGAGCACCTCGCGCACGGACACGTGCCGGGTCACCGCGAGCACGGCCGAGCTGACGGCGCGCAGCGTCTCGCCCTGCTCGCCGCAGGTGCCCGCGTCGGTCTGCATCCCGGCCCCTCGTCGCCCGTGCCGCGGCGCGCCTGCGCGCGCCCGTGCGGCGCCGTCATCTGAAGACCGTACTCGGTGCCCGGGCCGACTCGCCTCCCCCCGGCCGCCGAGCCCGCGAAGGAACCCGGCTAAGTCCGGGAAGGGCGCCACGGCACGTCCTCGGACGGTGCGCGCACGCCTTTGAGACGTCCGTGGACGCCTCGGGGCACGCCGGGGCTCCCAAAGGATGGACCGAGCACTTCGCGACGCCTGAAGACGACGTCCGAGCCACGCGCCCTCCCGCGCCACGTCATCTCACATGGCGGACCTGACGCACGGGCCGCGAGTCACGGCCGGTACCGTTGGGAACAGCTATGGACGGGTCAGGACAGCGCACGCTGCTCATCACACTCACCGGCCGCGACCGTCCCGGGGTGACATCGCGCCTATTCAGGACGCTCGCGGAGTTCCCGCTCACCGTCGCCGACGTGGAGCAGGTCGTGATCCGCGGCCGCCTCATCCTCGGCGTCCTGCTCGCCTACGAGGACGGCGCCGACATCGGGCGCGTGTGGAACGCGGCAGAGCGCGTCGCCAACGACCTCGACATGGAGGTCGAGCTGTCCACGGGCCGCAACAAGCGGATGCCGAAACGCAGCGGGCGCCTCCACGTCACCGTCCTCGGCGCCCCGCTGAAG
>DATCLF010000034.1:0-22931 GCA_036564055.1 Spirillospora sp. | reverse complement strand
ACGCCAGCGAGACCCACGGGTCGAGCGTGCGCATGTAGCGGTCGTCGGGGAGGGACGCGTCCCCCGTGCCGGGATGCACGGCCTCGCGTTTGACCGGGATGTGGGTGTGCTCGGGAACGTAGAACGTGTGAAACCCGTTCTCCTCTGCGGCCTTGGCCGCGGCGGCGGGCGTGATGCCCCGGTCACTGGTGAAGAGCACGATGCCATGGCGCATGCGCCCGATACTAGTGCGAAACTAGAACGCGTTCTAGGTTTCGGTGCGGGACGCCCGGGGCGGGCTCCGGCGCCGGAGAGCGTCGCGCACCGCCCTGGGCGCGGCGGTGACGGCCCGTCCGATCCGGAAGCTGACGGAGCCGCGGGTCGCGGCCAGCGACTCGCGCGCCCGGGCGAGACTCCGCTCCGTCGCGGCGAGACGTTCCCTCAGCCTGCGCAGCTCCTCTGCCCGTTCGTCGCGCTTCTTGGCCGACGTGAGCTTGACGCGCACCAGCGGCCGTCCGGCGACCTGCTGGACCTCGTGCCAGAGGTCCTCCCGCTTCTCCAGCCAGTTCAGCAGGTCGTCCTGGACGGGACCGGCGTTCCCCCAGGTGCCGTAGAGCTTCTGCGGGGTGACGCAGATCGGGCGGAGCCCGTCCGTCGCCACCGCCTCCCAGACGGCGGCGGAGACGCCCGGCGTATGCTCGGACCGGTAGTCGTCGCAGACGATCAGGCCGCCGGAGCGGAGCATGACGTGCGCGGCCTGGATGTCGCGGTGCACGTGCTCGTACAGGTGGGACGCGTCCACGTGCACGAACCGGCACGACTCGGGCTCGACGTGGTCGAGGATCAGTGAGGTCGGCCCCTGCACGATCCGCGGCGGCTCCTCGTGGAAGGCGCGGTAGTTCTCTTCGAAGGCCGCGCGGGTCAGGGTGGAGTAGGACCGTTCCATCTCCGCCCGGTTGGGGTCGTCGGACGCCTCGGAGTCGAACAGGTCGCACACCGTGAACGTCTCGCCCTCCCGCAGGTGATCCCCGATCAGGATGGCGCTCTTGCCGAGGTAGGTGCCGAGCTCCACCAGGTCCCCGGGTTCTCCGAGCCGGTCCTGGCGTTGCAGGAACCAGGTGAACAGGATCTGGTCGATCTTGGGAAACCATCCCTTGACGTCGTCGAGGGAGGCGGGACGTGCGGGAGGGGCGGGCTCCTGGTCGCTCATGAACGAGACTCCAACGTCGCCGTGTACGCGGGCAGAGACGAGAGATGGCGATCTCCTCCCCACAGCACCGTAGCTCTTCACCCCTGTTGCCCACTTGTTCCCTTTCGCCCCTCTAGGGACCGAGCGCGGCGCAGGCCCCGTTCGCCTGGCGCTCTGTTTCCCCGGCGGCGCGTTTCCGTGGCCCCGCGGTCAGTGGCGCGGGGTGACCGCCGAAAGTACTCTGGTTACTTGCTAGTCAACAATGTGACTATCAGGGTTGGGCGCATGCACCCTTTCCGAGCGGCGGCCGAGGCCGGCGACCGCGACGCGATCGAGGCCATGCTGGCGGACGACGTCGTGTTCACGAGCCCCGTCGCCTTCAAGCCGTACACCGGCAAGACGGTCACCGCGGCGATCCTGCGCGCCGTCCAGCGGGTCTTCGGCGGCATCCGCTACGTCCGGGAGATCAGCGACGGCCGCGACCACGCGCTGCTCTTCGAGGCGACGATCGGCGACCTGACGATCAGCGGATGCGACTTCCTGCGGATGAACGAGGAGGGACGGATCGCGGAGCTCACCGTCATGGTCAGGCCGCTGTCGGCGGCCAAGGCGCTCGCCGAGGCGATGGCCGCGGAGTTCGACCAGGTCGAACGGGAGGTGCGTGAGAGGACGGCCGCCCAGACCGTGGACTGAGCCGCCTCGGCCGGGCGCGTGACGCGGACGGAGCCGCGCAGAGCGGCGGGCGGACGGCCGGCGCGGGGACGACCGGGATCGCCGAGGCCGGACGCATCTTCGGCAGAATGTTGATCACGGTCGGCGGTATGCCTAGATTGGCAGCGTCGTCCGAGTCGCCCCGCAAAGGAGCAAGCCGTGTCCGTCCGAACCAAGCCGCCGTTTCGGGCCGACCATGTCGGCAGCCTGCTGCGTCCACCCGAGCTTCTGGCCGCGCGGGACGATCACGCGCAGGGCCGCATCGACGCCGTCCGGCTCTCCGAGATCGAGGACGCGGCCATCCGGGACGTGGTCCGGATGCAGAAGGAGGTCGGGCTGCGGTCCGCCACCGACGGCGAGTTCCGCCGCACGTCCTGGCACATGGACTTCATCTACCAGCTCGGCGGGATCAGCCCCGCGGACGAGAAGATCAAGGTCACGTTCCACAACGAGTCCGGGGACATCGAGTTCACGACCGCCGCGCTGAAGGTCCACGACAAGGTCCGGCTGGAGCACACGATCTTCGCCGACCACTTCGCGTTCCTGCGCGACGCCGTCGGCGACGGGGTGACGCCCAAGCTGACGATCCCGTCGCCGAACATGGTCCACTACCGGGGCGGCCCGGCGTCGATCGACCCGAAGGTCTACCCCGACATCGAGGAATTCTGGAGCGACCTCACCGCCGCCTACGCCGAGCAGGTGCGCAGGCTCGGCGAGCTCGGCTGCCGGTACCTCCAGTTCGACGACACCAGCCTCGCCTATCTCAACGACCCAGCGCAGCGGGCCATGATCAAGGAGCGCGGCGACGACGCCGACCACCTCCACCTGCGCTACATCCGCAACATCAACGCGGCGCTGGCCGACCGTCCCGAAGGGATGAACGTCACCACCCACATGTGCCGGGGGAACTTCCGCTCGTCCTGGACGGCCGAGGGCGGCTACGACTTCGTCGCCGAGGCCCTGTTCAGCGAGCTGGAGGTGGACGGGTTCTTCCTGGAGTACGACGACGAGCGGTCGGGCGGCTTCGAGCCGCTGCGGTTCGTCCCGCCGGGCAAGACGGTCGTGCTCGGCCTGGTGACGACCAAGCGCGGTGAGCTGGAGTCGAAGGACGACCTGAAGCGCCGCATCGAGGAGGCGTCGCGGTACGTCCCGCTGGAGCAGATCTGCCTGTCGCCGCAGTGCGGTTTCTCCTCCACGGTCGAGGGCAACACGCTGACCGCCGAGCAGCAGGCGGCGAAGCTGCGCCTCATCGTCGAGACCGCCGAGGAGGTCTGGGGCTGAGCGCACCTCCCCGATCCGTGCTCCGCGAGCGCCGGCCGGCCCCGACACGCCGGCCGGCGTTTCGCGTGAACGCGGGGCATGGGGCCGGGGGCATGGAGCACGGGGCAGGGGGACGGTGAGAGCGGGCACCCGGACGCACCCGACCACGGAACGGAGCGCTGACCAGCCATGAACGACGCCATGTGGGCCGGAACCGTCGCCATCACCGGGCACGAGGACGCCGAGCTCGAGGCGTACCTGGCCAGACCGTTGAGCGACGCCCCGCGCGGCGGCGTCGTCGTCATCCACCACCTGCCGGGCTACGACCTCCCCACCAAGGAGATCGTCCGCAGGTTCGGCGCGCACGGCTACGCGGCGATCATGCCGAACCTGTACTCGCGGGAGGGCGCCGCCGACCCCGACGACCAGGCCGCCGCGGCCCGCGCCAAGGGCGGCGTCCCGGACGAGCAGGTCGTCGGCGACGTCGCCGGGGCCGCCGCCTACCTGAACGGGCTCGAACACGCCAACGGAAAGACCGGCGTGATCGGCTACTGCTCGGGCGGGCGGCAGGCGTTTCTCGTCGCCTGCTCCCTGGACATCGACGCCGCCGTCGACTGCTACGGAGGGTTCGTGGTCCGCGAGCCGCCGCCGGACGCGCCGCTGTCGGCCTCGCCGATCGTCGACAGGGCGCCGAACCTGTCCTGCCCGCTGCTCGGGCTGTTCGGCGAGGACGACGCGAACCCGTCCCCCGAGGAGGTCGCGGAGCTCGACGCCGAGCTGACCCGGCTCGGCAAGGACCACGAGTTCCACACCTACCCCGGCGCCGGGCACGCCTTCTTCGCCGTCGACCGGACCGCCTACCGGCCCGAGGCCGCCAAGGACGGCTGGGAGAAGATCTTCGACTTCTTCGGCCGGCACCTGAGCGCCTGAGAGGAGACCGCCATGTGCACCTACCAGACGATGAAGGTCGGGCTCGACGGCGCGGCGAAGGGCGCCTCGGGGTGGTTCACGCTGACCGACGGCGCGGTCTACGTGGACCACCCCTACCACGCGCCCTACGAGCACACGGTCAACATCGACTTCACCAACCCGGCCGGCGGCCCCTCGGCCCGCGTCGCGGTCGAGCTGACCGAGGAGTCGGCGTTGGCGCTGGTCGAGGCCATCCGGCGGGCGCTGGCCGCCGCCCCGCCGGGCCTCGCCTCCAGATCCTCGGCCTCCGCGTCCCCTGCCGCCGCGCCGGCGTCCGCGCGACCGGCGGGCGAGTAGGTGATCGTCGGCCACCGGCCCCGCGGCCGCCCGTCCGGAGGGCCGCGGAGCCGGTGGCGCCGCCCCCGGCGCAGGTCGGGTGCGAACGGCGCGAGCCGGTGCGGGCAGGGATCAGCGCGAGCGGGTCGCGTCGCTGCGGAAGTCGGTGTAGGTGTACGGGTTGTCGAGGATCTTGGTCTCGGGGATCTCGGGGTTCATGCCCGCCGTCCACGCCTCCTCGCCCATCGACGACCGCAGGTACTCGACCGTCGCCTCGACCTTCCGGCGCGCGGCGGCGAGGTCGACGCCGACCAGGCGGTGGTCGTGCTTGACGACGCGTCCGTTCACCAGGACGGTGTGGACGTCGCCGCGCTGCGCCTGGAACACGACGTGCCCGTAGGGGTGGAGCACGGGGAACGACACCGGTGAGTCGTCGTTCTTGATCAGGACGACGTCGGCCTTCTTGCCCGGTTCGAGGCTGCCGAGGTCGTCGCGGCCGATGGCGCGGGCGCCGCCGCGGGTCGCCCAATCGACGACCTGGTCGGCGCGCAGGCTGCAGTGCGTGACGGTCTCGCCCCGGTTGTGCGCCTCCAGGTGCACGCGGCAGCGGTCGGCGCCGAGCGTGGCCCGCATGGCGGAGAACAGGTCGCCGCTCCACCAGACGCTCGTGTCCATCGACAGCGACACCGGGATGTCGTGCTCGCGCAGGACCCAGGTGGGCGGGTAGCCCTGCCCGGCGCTCTGCTCGCTCTCGGTGGAGACGGAGATGGAGCCGCCGGTGGCCGCGATCCGGTGGTAGGAGTCGGTCGACAGGGACGCGGCGTGCACGTACACCGTCCCGGGCGTCATGAACCCGTGGTCGTACATCTGCTTGATGCCCTCGTCGCTCGTCGCGCCCCACACCCCGGCGTGGGTGGTGACGGGGACGCCGAGGTCCCGGGCGACCTCGAAGGCGGGCTTCTCCGGGAAGGACGGGTCGCCGAGCACGTCGAACGCGATCTGGAACCCGAGCATGTCCCCGCCGATGAGCTTGCCGGCGAAACTCCGGAACTCGGGGGTGGCGGTCCACTCGGCGGGCGGCGCCTGGATGTTGCCGTAGGCGAGGACGAACCGTCCGGGCACGGACCGCAGCGCGTCGACGGCGGCCTCGGCGTGGTCGAGGGTCTGCAGGCCGTGCGACCAGTCGACGACGGTGGTGACGCCCGCGTCGATCGCCTCCAGGGCGGCGAGCAGGTTGCCCGCGTAGATGTCCTCGGGCCTGAAAAGCCTGCCGTGCTCCAGGTAGTACCAGACGAAGTACTGGGTGAGGGTCCAGTCGGCGCCGTAGCCGCGCATGGCGGTCTGCCACATGTGCCGGTGGGTGTCGATCATCCCCGGCATGACGATGCCGCCGGACGCGTCGATCTCGGCGGTGCCGCCCGGCACCTCGAGGTCCGGCCCGACCGCGGTGATCGTGTCGCCGGTGACGAGGACGTCGGCGCGGTCCAGTACCTCGCGCCCGGCGGTCATGGGCAGGACCACGCCGCCGCGCAGCACCACGGGGCGGCCCGGCTCGAACTCGGTCGTCGTGTTCGGCATCGCTGGTAACTCCTCGTCCTCGGGACACTCCATCCCGGAGTAGTCACGGACCGATGTCCGCTCTACGGTCAGATGTGCCTCCCGCCACTGTCCCGAGCGGTAGTCAAAGTGTCAATCACTTGACCGGCTTCGATGCTGGCATGGCAGAATCGGGACGGCGGACGAACGTCCGCTCAACGGACGAATGAGAACGACCAAGGGAGCCGGATGACGGGCGACACCCCAAGCGAAGGGCCGCGGGGCCCCCTGTCGGGAGTGCTGGTGGCGGACTTCTCACGGATCCTCGCCGGGCCGTACGCCACGATGCTGCTCGCCGACCTGGGCGCCGACGTGATCAAGGTGGAGGGCCCCGGGGGCGACGACACCCGCTCGTGGACCCCGCCGTCCCGCGGTGACGTGTCGACCTACTATCTCGGCGTCAACCGGGGCAAGCGCTCGATCGTCCTCGACCTGCGCGAACGGGAGGACGCCGAGACCGCCCGCGAGCTGGCCCGCCGGGCCGACGTGCTGATCGAGAACTTCAAGCCGGGCGGTCTCGCGCGGTTCGGGCTCGACTACGAGTCGGTGCGGGCCGGCAACCCGGGCATCATCTACAGCTCCATCACCGGGTTCGGGACCGGTGCGGGCCGCGACGTCCCCGGGTACGACCTGATGGTGCAGGCGATCTCGGGGCTGATGAGCCTGACCGGCGACCCGGACGGCCCGCCCTACCGGGCCGGGATCTCGGTGTTCGACGTGATGGCGGGCAACCACGCCGCCATCGGGATCCTCGCGGCGCTGCGGCACCGCGACCTGACCGGCGAGGGGCAGCTCGTCGAGGTGAACCTGCTGTCGTCGGCGCTGACGGGTCTGGTCAACCACAGCTCGGCGTACGTCGCCGGCGGCACCGTCCCGTACCGGATGGGCAACGCGCACCCGAGCGTGTTCCCCTACGAGCCGCTCCCGACCGCCGACAACGACCTCATCGTCACGGCGGCCAACGACCGCCAGTTCCGCCGGCTGTGCGAGGTCCTCGGCATCCCGGACGTGCCCGACGACCCGCGTTTCGCGACCAACGCCGACCGCACCGCCAACCGGGACGAGCTCCGCCCGATCCTCGTGGAACGGCTGAAGCGGCGCGGCGCCCTCGAATGGTTCGACCTGCTCGTCAAGGCGGGCGTGCCGAGCGGGCCGATCAACACGATCGACGGCGGGTTCGCGATGGCCGAGCGCTTCGAGCTCGACCCGGTCGTCGTGGTCGGCGAGGGCGCCCACGCGGTGCCGACCACCCGGCACCCCATCCGTTTCTCCCGCACGCCCGCGACGTACCGGCTCCCGCCGCCCGAGCTCGACGAACACGGCGAGGAGCTGCGCAGGTGGCTGGCCGGGCCGTACGAGGCCGGTCCCGGAAAGAACGGCGGAACGCAGGGGGGCGACCGTGGCTGAGCGACCCGGGTACCCGACCGCGCTCGGCGCGTCCGGCCGCGAGACGATCACGCTGCTGGGGCACGACCTCGCCAGGGACGTCATGGGCGAGGTCGGGTTCGGCGAACTGGCGTTCTGGCTGGCGACGCAGCGGCGTCCCACGCCCGGCGAGACCCGCGTGTTCGAGGCGGTCCTCGCCGCCCTCGCCGACCACGGCTTCACCCCGACCGCGATCGTCACCCGGCTGACGTACCTGTCGGCGCCCGACTCGGTGCAGGGCGCCCTCGCCGCCGGCCTGCTCGGCGGCGGCTCCCGGTTTCTCGGCGTCACCGAGGACACGGGACGGTTCCTGCACGGCGTGCTGGAGTCGGTGGAGGGCGGGCTTCCGTCCACCGACGAGGAGTGGGACGCGCTGGCCCTGCGGACCGTCCGCGCCGAACGCGAGGCGCGCAGGTTCGTCCCCGGTCTCGGCCACCACGTCCACAAGGACGGCGATCCCCGCACGCCGCGGCTGATGCAGATCGCCACCGAGGAGGGGCTGTTCGGGCCGCACCTGTCGCTGTTCGCCGCGATCGGCCGCGTCCACCCCGAGGTGCTCGGCAAGAAGCTGCCGCTGAACGGCGCCGGCGTGTGCGGCGCCGCGCTCGCCGATCTCGGGCTGCCGCTGGAGCTGCTGCGGGGGTTCGCGCTGCTGGCCCGCACCGCCGGGCTCATCGGTCAGCTCGCCGAGGAGCTGCGCAATCCGGTCGCGAACGACATCTTCCTCTCGGTGGACCTGAACAACCGGTCCGTCTCCCCCACCCCCTACACCCCCGGAGATCGACATGGCTGAACTGGTCGCTGTGATCGCTTCGACCCACCACCCCTTCTACTACCGCGCGAGCACCGCGACCGGGGAGGACCGGCCCGACTTCGCCGACGAATGGGTCCGCAAGGTCGAGGCGTTCCGCGAGACGCTCACCCGGGCCCGGCCCGAGGTGCTGGTCATGGTCGGCTCCGACCACTTCCACCAGCTGTGGCTGGACAACATGCCCCAGTTCCTCATCGGCAAGGCGCCGTACTACGACGCGAACTGGTACAACGAGGAACGCGAGTTCGGGCTGCCCCGGATGTTCATGAAGGGGCAGGAGGACCTGTCGGCGTACCTGCTGCGGGAGGGCATCGACGCGGGCTTCGACCTGGCGTTCTCCAACGAACTGCGCATCGACCACTCGATCACGTGTCCGATCATCACGCTGCGCCCGCAGAACGACCTGCCGATCGTCCCGGTCTACACGAACATCTTCGCGCCGCCGCTGCCGCAGCCGAAGCGGTTCGTCCAGCTCGGCAAGACCATCCGGGAGCTGGTCGAGGCGTGGCCCGGCGACAAGCGGGTCGCGATCATCGGCACCGGGCACCTGTCGCTGGAGCTGGGCGGCCCGCGCCAGTTCGGCCCTCACGGACCCGACCCGGAGTTCGACGCGAAGGCCGTGGAGTGGATCGCGAACGGCGACCTTGAGGGCTGCCTGTCGGAGGTGACCCTGGAGAGCCTGAACGCGCCCGGCAACGCCACCCACGGGTTCATGGACTTCATGCTGATGATGGGCGTCG
Organism: Spirillospora sp.; assembly: GCA_036564055.1. Lineage (GTDB taxonomy): Bacteria > Actinomycetota > Actinomycetes > Streptosporangiales > Streptosporangiaceae > Spirillospora. Next base: position 13,975 of record DATCLF010000034.1, on the reverse strand, counting down.
CGGGCGAGGGACAGAAGGCCGACTACGTCGACACCTACGACCTGTTCCACACGATGGAGGCCTACTTCACCTGGTACCCGAACGGAGCGGGCAAGTGAGCAAGTACCTGCTGAACAAGTTCCTCTACACCGTCGACCGGGACCCCGAGCTCGTCGAGCGCTACCGCGAGGAGCCGCGGGCGACGGTCGAGTGGTGGGAGAGCGAACGGGCCAACCACATCATCAACTGCCACGGCGGCGAGGCGAGCACCTGGCTTCGTTTCGAGGACGAGGAACGCGAGGCCCTCGCCGGCCACGACTATCCGAAACTGTTCGAGCTGGGCGCGCACCCGTTCCTGACGTTGACGCTGTTCATCGCGATGTTCGAACGCGATTACGACGAGCCTCTCGGATTCCAGCGGGAGTACGCGCGGAGGCTCGCCCACATGACGCTCCCCTACCCCGACATCGCGACCTGACCGTGCGCGCCGCCGAGATCCGTGAGCCCGGGCGCCCGCCCGTGGTGGCCGAGCGCGACACGCCGGTCCCCGGTGACGACGAGGTGCTCGTGAAGGTGCTCGCCGCGCCCCTCACGCCGCTCGACGTGCTGTGCGCGACCGGGACGTCCTACTTCGGCAAGCCCGCCACCCCGTACGTGCCGGGCGTCCAGGGCGTCGGGCGGGTGGACGGCCGGACGGTGTGGTTCCCGACCCCGGCCGGAATGTCCCCCGGTGACGGCAGCATGGCCGAGGTCGCGGCCGTCCCGCGGGAGGCCCTGGTCGGGCTGCCGGACGGCACCGACCCGGTGGAGCTGGCCGCGCTCGGGCTGTCGGCGGTCGCCGCGCACATGGCGCTGACCTGGCGCGGCGAGCTGGCCGCGGGCGAGCAGGTCGTCGTGCTCGGGGCGGGCGGCGTCGTTGGGCAGGCCGCCGTCCAGCTCGCCCGCACGGCGGGCGCACGGCGGATCGTCGCGGCCGCGCGCTCACCGGGGGCGCGCGAGCGCGCGCGGCGGGCCGGGGCCGACGCGGTCGTCCCCCTCGACACCGACGACGTCGACGAGCTGGCCCGGCGGCTGACCGAGGCCGCGGACGGGCCCGTGGACCTGGTGCTCGACCCGCTGTTCGGCGCCCCGGCGGCCGCGGCGGCGCGGACGCTGCGTCCCGGCGGGCGCCTGGTCAACCTGGGCAGTTCGGCGGACGAGACCTGTCCGATCGAGTCCTCCACGGTCCGCGGCAGGTCGCTGCGGCTGCTCGGCTACACCAACAACGAGCTGACGGCGCGGCAGCGGGCCGGGTCGATCGCCCACGTCGCACGAGAGGCCGCGGCGGGCAGGCTGGCGGTCGCGTACGAGACCGTCCCGCTCGACGACGCGGCGGACGCGTGGCGGCGTCAGGCCGAGGGAGCCGTGGAGGGCCGCATCGTCCTCATCCCGCGGCCGGCCGGGTGACGTGCGGGACGCTCTCCAGCCGCGCGAAGTCCGCGCTGATCTCCCCCGCCGTCTGCAGCAGGAGCGGCAGGTACTCGTTGAGGAGCCGCTCGACGGGGGTCTCGGCCGCGTGGGTGTTGACGTTGATGCCGGCGATGACCCTGCCCGAGCCGTCGCGCAGCGGCGCCGCCACCGAGCGTATGCCGCGGGCGAGCTGCTCGTCGGTCATCGCCCACCCGCGCGCCCGGACCTCCCGCAGCTCCGCGTCGCGCTCCTCCTTGGACAGCTTGACGCGCGGCTCCAGGCCCGAGCGGCTCGGCTGGGCGAGGACCCGGTCGACCTCCTCGGGGTCGAGCGCCGCGAGCTGGACCTTGCCGAGCGAGGTCTGCAGGGCCGGGAACCGGGTCCCGATCTGCACCTGCAGCGCGACGATCTTCGGGACGGACACGCGGGCGACGTAGACGATGTCGGACCCGTCGAGCTGGGCGATCGAACACGACTCGTTGGTCCGCTCCACGAGCCGTTCCATGTGCGGGCGGGCCACCTCCCACAGGCCCAGTGACCGGACGTACGCGACTCCGAGGTCGAGCACGCGCGGTGTGAGGGCGTATCCTCCGTCCTCCACCCGCACGTAGCCGAGCTCGCGGAGGGTCAGCAGGATGCGGCGCGCGGTCGGCCGGGCGAGGCCGGTGGCCTCGGCGACCTGCGCCAGCGTCATGACGGGCCTGCGCGCGTCGAAGGCGGTGATGACGTCAAGGCCCCGGGCCAGCGCCTCGATGAAATCCGGTCCGGTGCCTTCCCGTGGCATGGATCACCCCTCGCCGTCCGTGCGCGACGTCGTCCCTTGTCCCCGACGGTTGAGGCTCCGACGGTTGAGCCGACGGTTGACCATCATACGGACACTTGACCGCCTTGTGGGCGCCGACCCCCGACCTGGGCCGATCTCACCGGTCGCCCGGCGCATTCGACATTGAATCTCATAGCGTCGAGCGTCACAGTTTGGTTGAATGACCTGCACAGCGCTGCCGTAGGCGCGGCAGACTGGGACCCGGACCCGACGAGACGGACGAGCGGAGGGACGAGGATGACCCCCGAGCAGGACGCGTCCCCGAGCACACGGCCCCGCCCGCGTGCCCCGCAACGGCTGCTGCTCAGCTTCTTCGGCTCGCTCGTCCTCGACCGCGGATATCCGCCGATCAGCTCCCGGGTCTTCCTGCACCTGCTCGGCGACCTCGGCGTGGCGGAGGCGGCCGCGCGCGCCACCCTCGCGCGGATGACGCGCAAGGGGCTGCTCACCCGCGTCCGCGAGGGGCGCACCGCCCGTTTCTCCCTCACCCCGTGGGCCGAGGAGCTGCTGCGCGAGGCCCGGCCCCGGGTCGACTCGCCGGCGCCGTTCAGCCACCCGGGCGACACGTGGACGCTGCTCAGCTACTCGATGCCCGAAAGCCGCCGCGACCTGCGCCACCAGATCCGCGCCCGGCTGATCTGGGCCGGTTTCGGCGGGCTGCGGGACGGGCTGTGGATCGCCCCGGGACGCGTCGACATCGCCGACATCTTCAAGGGACCCGAGTTCGCCGAGCTGGAGGAGCTGGCCGACGCGTTCTACTCGGTTCCGGTGGAGGGCACCGACATGACGAGGCTGCTGCACCGGGCCTGGGACGTCGACGCCATCCGCGCCGAGCACGAGTCGTTCATCGCGACCTGGACGCCGGACCGCGAGCGAACCGGCAGCCCCCTCACCCGCTTCACCCTTCTCGGCGCCGACTGGCTGCAGCTCCTGCGCACCGACCCCGGGCTCCCCGCCGAGCACCTCCCGGAGGGCTGGCCCGCCGCCGAGTCCACCGCCCTGTACCGGGAGAGGCGCGCGGCGCTCGAACCGGACGCGACCGAGCAGCTGCGCGCGCTGCTCGCGGAGGACGCCGGGCGCCGCTGACCCGCACCCCCGAGACCCCGGCCACGGACGGGCCGGGGCGTGCGCGAGGATTTCCGCGCCGTCCTTTAGGTAAGGGCCGAAAACGGGAAGACGAACAATTCTCCGGCGCGATCTGGCCGGAGGCGCCGGTGCGCCCTACGTTGGCAGCGTCGCCTTTGCGGAGCGCCGCCCTTTCACGGTGCGTTCCGACCCCGACCTCTGGAGAGATCCGATGGAGAATCCGCTCCTCATCGACCCCACGGGCGCCGATATTCACGGGGAGGCCGCAAAACTGCGGGAAAGGGGGCCGGTGACACGGGTCGCACTTCCCGGAGGCGTGGTCGCGTGGGCCGTGACCGGGCAGCGGGAGCTGCGGCGGCTGCTGGCCGATCCGCTGGTGTCCAAGGATCCGAACCTGCACTGGACCCCGTGGATCAACGGGGAGGTCCCGCCGGACTGGTCGCTGGCCCTGTGGGTGTCGGTGCGGAACATGTTCACCGCCTACGGCGAGGACCACCGGCGCCTGCGCACGCTCGTCTCCCGGGCGTTCACCCCGCGGCGCGCCGAGGCGCTCCGGCCGGACGTCGAGCGGATCACCCGCGGACTGGTCGACCGGCTCGCCGCCGTCCCCGGCGGGCGGGTCGTCGACCTGCGCGAGGAGTTCGCCTACCCGCTGCCCATCGAGGTGATCTGCCGGCTGTTCGGCGTTCCGGACGAGACCCGTCCGCATCTGCGCCGCTGCGTCGACGGGGTCTTCAACACGGCGCTGTCGTCGCAGGAGGCGATCGCCAACCAGCGGGAGCTGCACGGCATCCTCCGGGATCTCGTGGAGTTCCGGCGGCGCGAGCCCGCCGACGACCTGACCGGCGGGCTGATCGCCACGCGCGACGACGAAGGGTCGCGGCTCAGCGAGACCGAGCTGGTCGACACGCTCATCCTCATGATCTCCGCCGGGCACGAGACCACGGTGAACCTGCTCGACCAGGCGATCGCCGCGATGCTGACGCACCCGGAGCAGTACGCCCGGGTGCGCGCCGGCGAGGTGCCGTGGGACGAGGTGATCGAGGAGACCCTGCGCTGGCAGGCGCCCGTCGCGAACCTGCCGCTGCGCTACGCCGTGGACGACATCGAGGTCGGCGGGGTGACGATCGGGAAGGGCGAGGCGATCCTGGCCGCCTACGCCGCCGCCGGACGCGACCCCGCGCGGCACGGTGACGGCGCCGACGTGTTCGACGTCTCGCGCGCCGACAAAGAGCACCTCTCATTCGGCTACGGCGTGCATTTCTGCGTGGGCAGGCATCTCGCGCGGCTGGAGGCCGAGATCGCCCTTCCGGCGCTGTTCGGCCGTTTCCCCGATATGACGCTCGCCGTCGATCCCCGTGAACTGCGTCCGGTGGAGTCGTTCGTTTCGAACGGCCATCGTGAACTGCCCGTCGTTCTGCATTCTTGAGGCCACCGGCTCCCTTTTCGCGCACGCGGTCAGGGCCGCCGTCCGGCGCGGGGACCTCAGCGGGGGCGCCAGGGTGATTCCGGGGACGTCGGGCGAGGGTCGGCCGCCACCCGCAGCGCGTAGGTCGGGGACGCGGCGCCGTCGACGGGACCGAGGTAGGTGTGGCCGGTCAGATGACACCAGGCGGGCAGGTCGATGGGAGCGGCGGGGTCGTGGGCGATCAGATGGACGAGGGTGCCCGGCGCCATGTCCGCGAGACGGCCGCGCAGCTCCAGCAGGAGACGCACACAGGAGCGGTCGCCGCCGTCGATGACCACCGGATCCGCGCTCATCCCACCTCCTCCGGCCGTCCCGGTCGCGATGGCCGCCGTCCTGGCCGCGAAGGTAGCAGCCCGGGCCACCGGACGGAGACCAAAGGGGCAAATCAGGAACGATCGGTCGGCCACCCGGCCCCGGACGGTAGAGGGATCGACTCCCCAGACTTGACCGCCTCTTTCAGGTTCCTCCCAGCCGGGAGGCTTACAGTCACTGTGAACCCCCCGTCGGCACCCATGTGAAGGAAGCGGTTTTGGGGCGAGTCATGGATCTGGGCATGGCACGCGTGGAGATCACGCAGACCTGCGCAACGCTGACGTTCCCGGACGAGGTGGACCTCAGCAACGGCGAGGCGATCCTCGCGCAGGCCGACCGGCTCCTCGACTCCGGGATCCCGGCCCTGATCCTCGACCTGACCGAGTGCACGTTCTGCGACTCCAACGGCCTCAACGTGATCACGCACTCGCAGATGCGGGCGACGGAGCTCGGCGTGCCGATGTGGGTGGTGCTGCCGCCGCGCGGCATCGTCCGCCGGGTCTCGGACCTCGCGGGCCTGCCGCGCCGGGTCGCGATCGCCCCGGACGTGGAGACCGCCCGCGAGGCGCTCGCGTCCACTCCCCCGTGACCGCCCCCGTGACGGCCTCCGTGACCGCCGCGGCCGCCGGGCTCAGCGTTCCAGGACCCGGTCGATCCACTCGTCCGAGACGCCGAGGAGCAGGTGTCCCGCGCCGAGGACGCTGGCGTCGCGGCCCGCGCGGGACGTGGCGATCTCCAGGTTCCGGGTCGCGAGGGGCAGGCAGCGCTCGTAGATGACGCCGCGGATCGTGGCCACGAGCGGCTCGGCGTTGGACAGGCTGCCGCCGATGACCAGCGCGTCGGGGTTGAAGAAGTTCACCAGCGCGGTGAGGACGTCCCCAATGAGGCGGCCGGCGGTGCGGACCGCCGCGGTGGCCTGCGGGACGCCGTCGGCGACCAGGTCGACGATCTGGGACGGCCCGTCGACCGTGATGCCCTGCTCGGCGAGGGACCTGGCGAGCGCGGCGCCGCTGGCGTGGGCCTCCAGGCAGTCGGGGTGGCCGCAGGAGCAGTCGACGGTGGCCTCGGACAGGATCCGCACGTGGCTGATGTCGCCCGCGGCGCCGCGGCCCCGGTGCAGGCGGCCGTCCACGATGACGCCGCACCCGATGCCGCTGCCCAGCTTGACCACCATCAGGTTGTCGAGGGACGGCCAGGAGTGCCGGTGCTCCCCGACGGCCATGAGGTTCGCGTCGTTCTCGACGAGGGCGGGCACGTCCGCGTACTCGGCAACGAAGTCGCGGACGGGGAAGTCGTTCCAGCCGGGCATCCGCGACGGTGACACGACCTGACCGGTGGCGGGGTCGACGGGGCCGGGCAGCCCGACCGCGACGCCGCGGACGGGGACGTCCCCCAGCCCGTGCCCGCCGGCGAGCTCGCGGAGGCGGTCGACGACCATGGTCAGCGTCGGTTCCGGGCCGACGGCGATGTCGCAGGCGAGGTCGCTCACCGCGAGGGGCGTGCCGGCGAGGTCGGCGACAGCGAGCCGCGCGTGGTGCGCGCCGAGATCGGCGACGAGGAAGACCCCTGCCCCGCGGGCGAGGCGGAGCCGCCGGGGCCGCCGGCCCCCGCGCGACGCCCCGGCGCCCTCCTCGGCGAACAGGCCGGCCTCGATGAGCTGTTCGACGCGCAGCGAGACGCTGGACGCGGCGAGGCCGGACACACGGGCGAGGTCGGCCCGCGACTCGGCCCGTCCGCTCGCCACGAGCCGCAGCAGCGCCGCCGGTCCGTCGTCTCTGAGGTTGCGCACCCCAGATAGATAGCATGCGCGAACTTGGTCCAGCAACGCGTTGACTTGCCACGTTTTGACGTTTTAACCTCCCTCTTGGCTTCGATTTCGAAGGAAGTTGGATCGCAGGTGACCGAATGATCGAGGTGCGCGGCCTGGTCAAGCGCTTCGGCGCCCACACGGCGCTGCGCGACGTGGACCTGGACGTGGCCCGCGGCGAGGTCGTCGTGGTCATCGGGCCGTCCGGGTCCGGCAAGTCCACGCTGTGCCGCTGCCTGAACCGGCTGGAGACGCCCGACGCGGGCGTGATCCGCATCGACGGCCGGGAGCTGCCGGCCGAGGGACGCGCCCTCGCCCGCCTGCGCGCGGACGTCGGCATGGTCTTCCAGTCGTTCAACCTCTTCCAGCACAAGACGGTGCTGGAGAACCTGACGCTCGCGCCCACGCGGGTGCGCGGCGTCTCACGCGCGGAGGCCGAACGGCACGCCCGGGAACTGCTCGACCGGGTCGGCATCGGCGACCAGGCCGGCAAGCTCCCCGCCCAGTTGTCCGGCGGTCAGCAACAGCGCGCCGCGATCGCCCGCGCGCTCGCCATGCGGCCGAAGGTGATGCTCTTCGACGAGCCGACGTCCGCCCTCGACCCCGAGATGGTCGGCGAGGTCCTGGACGTGATGACCGGCCTGGCCCGCGACGGCATGACCATGGTGGTCGTCACCCACGAGATGGGGTTCGCCCGCCAGGTCGCCGACCGCGTCGTGTTCATGGCGGACGGCGAGGTCGTCGAGACCGGCACGCCGTCGGCCTTCTTCGCGTCCCCCGCCACCGACCGGGCCCGGGACTTCCTGGCCAAGGTCCTCAGCCACTAGCACGAACCCCGGCGCGCCCGTCCGCGGCGCGCCACGCGAGAAAGGTTGACGATCATGGTAGGTACCCTCGCGGGGATGCGGCGGGCGGCGGCGGCCGCGGTCGCCGCGCTGTCGCTGGCGGGTCTCGCGGCCTGCTCCGGCGGCGACTCCGGGTCGGCCGTGCCCGGCGCCGGCGGCGGGACCGACGATCTGGTCGCCGAGGCGCCGGTCGCCGCCGACATCCCGCCCGGCTCCACCATGGAGAAGATCAAGAAGCGCGGCGAGCTCATCGTGGGCGGCTCGCTCGACGCGCCGCTGCTGTCGCAGCAGAACCCGGCGACCAAGGAGGTCGAGGGGTTCGACGCCGACCTCGGCAAGCTGCTCGCCAAGTACATCATCGGCGAGCCCAAGGTGAAGATCGTCAACTCGGCGTCGGAGACCCGGGAGGCGCTGCTGTCCAACGGCACCGTGGACGTGGTGCTGCAGACCTACAGCATCACGCCCGAGCGCGCCGAGCAGGTCTCGTTCGCCGGGCCGTACTACGAGTCGGGGCTGGTCATCGCCACCAGGAGCGACACGACGGACATCAAGACCCCCGAGGACCTCAAGGGCAGGACCGTCATCGCGGGCGCCAACACCCCGGCGATCCCCGCGATCAAGAAGGCCGCGCCGGACGCGGAGATCGTCACGTTCGGCAGCGACCCCGAGTGCGTCCAGGCGCTCAAGCAGGGCCGCGGCGACGCCTACGTCCAGGACCAGGCCGTGCTGCTGGGCACCGCCAAGTCCGACCCGTCCATCAAGATCCAGGGTGAGCCGTTCACCAAGGACCCCTACGGCATCGGGCTCAAGCACGGCGACGCCCAGATGAAGCAGTTCGTCAACGACTGGCTGAAGAAGATCCAGGACAGCGGACTGTGGGCGAAGGTCTGGAAGAACTCGATCGGGACCGTCGTGGAGGGCGAGGCGCCGCAGCCGCCGGCGATCGGGTCCGCGCCCGGCTCGGAGTGAACGCCGCGAAGGTGACACAGTGAGAGAGCGCCTCGCCCTGCCATGAACGTCATCACCGACCACCTCGGAGAGTTCGGCGACGGGCTGCTGCTGACCGTCGCGCTGACGGTGCTGGCCCTCGCGGGCTCGCTCGCGGCCGGCGTCGTCGTCGCCGCGATGCGGGTGAGCCCGGTGCGGGTCCTGCGGGCCGCAGGGATGGTCTACGTCGAGGTCCTGCAGAACATCCCGCTGCTGGTGTGGCTGGTCCTCGCGGTCTTCGGCCTGCCCGAGATCGGGATCATGGCCGGGCTGTTCACCACCTCGGCCGTCGTCCTGTCCCTCTACCAGGGGGCCTACGCGGCCGAGGCGATCCGCTCCGGGATCAACGCGGTGCCGGCGGGGCAGGGCGAGGCGGCCCGGGCGCTCGGGCTCACGTTCCTGCAGTCGCTGCGGCTCGTCGTGCTGCCGCAGGCGCTGCGGACGGTCGTCCAGCCGCTCGGCAACATCGCCATCATGACGCTGATGAACACGGCGCTCGCCGCGGCCGTCGGCGTGGTCGAGCTGACCGCCACCGCCAACCGCGTCAACCTCGCCGAGGCCCGGCCGATCTGGATCTTCGTGGCGGCGGGCCTGGCGTACATGGCGCTGTCGGGCGTCATCGGGCTCGTCACCGGCGGGCTCGAACGGAGGCTGGCGATCCTGCGATGAGCACCTCCCGCCTGCTGTTCGACGAGCCGGGGCCGCGGGCCCGGCGGCGCATCCGCATCACCACGGCGCTGACGCTCCTCGCCGGGGCCGTGCTCGTGGCGCTCGCGCTGCGGCAGTTCGCCGAGAACGGCCAGCTCGCCGCCGACCGGTGGCGCCCGTACGGGACGTGGCCGATGTGGCGCTACCTGCTGGAGGGGCTGCGCTCCACGGTCCAGGCGGCGGTCGTGGCGATCGCGCTCGCCGCGGCGGCCGGGATCGCGCTCGCGCTCGGCCGCACGTCGCCGTCGCGGTGGCTGCGCCTGCCGTCCGCGGCCTACGTGGAGATCGTCCGGACGATCCCGGCGCTGCTGCTCGTCTACGTCGTGCTGTTCGCGCTGCCGAAGTACGGGATCGACCTGCCGCTGTTCTGGAAGCTCGTCGTGCCGCTGGCGGTGTCCAACGCCGCCGCGTTCGCCGAGATCTTCCGGGCCGGGCTCCGGTCGGTGGAGCGCGGCCAGCTCGAGGCGGGGCTCGCGCTCGGGCTGACCCGCGCCCGCGCGATGCGGCTGATCGTGCTGCCGCAGGCGGCGAGGCGCGTGCTGCCGTCGCTGGTCAGCCAGTCCGCCGGGCTGCTGAAGGACACCTCGCTCGGGTTCGTCGTCAGCTACTCCGAGCTGCTCTACAGCGGCAAGGTCCTGGCGAACTACAACCACCTGCTCATCCAGACCTACCTGGTGATCGCGCTGATCTACCTGGTCATCAACGCGTCGCTGGCCAAGCTCGCGCGGACGCTGGAGGCCCGGCAGCGCACCCGGGCGTCCCGCGGCGCCCGCGGCGCGGCCCCCGCGACCGTGCCCACCGCGCAACCCTGAGGGAACCGATGTACGACGTGCTTGCCGAGGTCGTCCGCAACGGCTTCGTCGAGAGCCGCCACTACGGCAGCGTCGCCGGGCTCGCACCCGACGGCGCGCTCGCCTACGTGCGCGGCGACGCCGCGGGGACCGTCCTGCCCCGGTCCACGACGAAACCGTTCCAGGCGCTCGCCTGCCTCAGGGCCGGGGCGCGGCTGGAGGGGCGGCACCTCGCGATCGCCGCGGGCAGCCACACCGGCGAGGACTTCCACGTCAAGGCGGTCGAGGCGATCCTGACGGACGCGGGCCTCACCGTGGACGCCCTGCGCTGTCCGCCGTCATGGCCGGAGGACGAGCCGACGAAGGCCGCGCTCATCAGGGCGGGCGAGGCCGAGTCGCGGGTGCGGATGAACTGTTCGGGCAAGCACGCCGCCATGCTCGCCGCCTCCGCCGCGTCCGGGCATCCGCTCGACGCCTATCTGGACCCGGGCCATCCGGTGCAGCGGGAGGTCAGGCGGGTGCTGGAGGAGTGCGCCGAGGAGAAGCCCTCCCCCGTCGCCGTGGACGGGTGCGGCGCGCCGCTGTTCGGCCTAACCCTGACCGGTCTCGCTCGGGCCGCGCGCGCCCTCGTCCTGTCCGGGGACGCCCGCCCGGTCGCCGACGCCATGCGCGCCCACCCCGAGTACGTCGGCGGGACGGGCCACCCCAACACCGAGTTCATGCGGGCGCTGCCCGGCTCGGTCGCCAAGGGCGGCGCGGAGGGCGTGTTCGTCGCCGCCACCGCCGAGGGGCACGCCGTCGCGGTGAAGGTCATCGACGGCAGCCCCCGCGCCACCACCGCGATCGCGTTGCACGCGCTCGAAGCACTGGGAGCCGACACCGCGCCGGCCGCGTCGCTCGGCGCCGTCCCCGTCCTCGGCGGCGGGCGGCCGGTCGGCGAGATCCGCATCACCGGGAAGGGACGTTCGTGAGCCTCACCTACGAGATCTGCATTGACAGCGTCGCGGGCGCCGTCGCCGCCGAACGCGCGGGCGCCGACCGCGTCGAGCTGTGCGCGGCGCTGTTCGAGGGAGGGCTCACCCCGTCCCTGGGCACGGTCCGCGCCGCGCTCGCCGCCGTGTCGTCGATCAAGGTGCACGTCATCATCCGGCCGCGCGGCGGCGACTTCATCTTCGACGAGCACGAGGTCGCGGCGATGGAGCACGACGTGGCCCTCGTCCGCGACGCGGGCGTGCACGGCGTCGTGATCGGCGCGCTCACCCCCGCCGGGGAGGTCGACCGTCCCGTCGTCGAGCGGCTCATCTCGGCGGCGGGCGACCTGTCCGTGACGTTCCACCGGGCGTTCGACATGGCCGCCGACCCGTTCGCCACGCTGGAGACCCTCGTCGAGCTCGGCGTCGACCGGGTCCTCACCTCGGGCCAGGACGTGAGCGCTCTGGAGGGCGCGCCGCTCATCGCCGAGCTGGTGAAGCGCGCCGGGGACCGGATCGTCGTCATGCCCGGCGGCGGCATCACCGACCGCAACGTCGCCCGCGTCGCCGAGACGACCGGCGCCCGGGAGATCCACTTCGCCGCGCTCAGCGAGGAGCCGAGTCCGGCCGTCCACCGCAACCCGTACCCCTTCATGGGCGGTGAGCTGCGGCAGCCGGAGTACCGGCGCCTCGTCACCACCGTCGACGGAATAGCCTCGGTGATGCGGGCGGCCGGATGACACCGCCGGGCGGGCTTCCCCGGAGTTCGCCGAATCTTCCGGCCGGGTCGGACCGGGCCCGGCCGCCGTGTCAGGCCCCGGCGGACCGGCAGCCCGCGAAGGCGGGACCGAGGCCCTCCCGGTCGATGACCCGGCGGAGCTTGGCGGGCACCGCCGGCAGGGACAGGCACCCGCCGTCGGCCGCGACGCGCCAGCGGATGCCGAGCAGGACGGGCAGCGGGTCGCAGCGCACGCCGAGCCGGTCGTGCATCCGCACCATGAGATGCCGCAGGTTGCCCTCGACCAGCCCGGTCAGCGTGTCGCCGAGCCGCGGCACCGTGACCTCGTCGAGGACACCGGACAGGTGGACGACCGTGTGGCCGTCCCCCGTCGCCGTCGTGGTGATCAGCAGCTCGGACGGGGCGGGCGGCATCGGCGTGAGCCCCGCGTCGCCGGGATGCAGGGCGCGGATCGCGTCGAGCACGTGTGCGACGCCCGCGTCGTCCGCCGTGCGGGCCGGCATGGCCGTGACGGAGGCCGCCGCGGCGGTCTCGACATCGTCGAACACCGGGACGAGTTCGCTCAGGCCGGTGAGCCGCAGCGCCCGCAGAACGTGGCCGGACACCGCCGGCACCACCGCGCGCAGCGGGCGGCCGAGCAGCCGCGCCCGCGTCTGCGCGCGGGCCAGCAGCACCAGACCCGAGGCGTCCAGCAGCACGGTGTCGCCGAAGTCGACGATGACCCCGCCGCGTGCCCTGCCGGGCCGTCCGCCACGGCTCTCGCAGGCGGCCGAGAGCGCCTTGCCGACCTCCTCCCTGATCGCCGCGTAGTTCTGCCAGCTGATCTGCGCGGGCATGCGCACGACGATGAACCCCTGCCGGGTCTCGATGCCCAGGTCCGGCTCGGTCACGTCCTTCATGGGTCACGTCCCGATCGGGGTCCGCGCGCCCGCGGGGCGCCCGACGGGGACATGGGAGCCGGGCGTCGTCGGCGCGGCGCGGCCGTCCGGGTACGGCGGGCGCCCTCCCCGCACGACGCCCGTCAGCCGGGACGCCGCGAGCCGTTCGATGACCCGCCCCTCGGGCCGCACCCCGAGATGGGCGCAGCAGCACCACAGGTCGTCCACGCATCGGCGCACGTTCTCCACCGGAACATCGGCGAAGCGGACGCGCAGCCGGGCCACGAGGTCATCGCGCGTCGGCACGACCGATGGCGACTTCTCCCAGCGCTCCACTGTCCCTCCGATCGCTTCGGACGAAATGGCTTCGTCCCGACTTGCCAACCGTTGCGAAGTGTCAGCCGTCCTGCCGTCGCCTGCCCGGTTCTGATCACTCGGGCGCCCGCGCACACGGCCAGTGAGAACTGCACGGCAGGGTTCTGAGCTTGGAAATCGCCTACCCGAGGCAAGCGACAGAAAAAGCGATGAAGCTAAAAACACGGACATGACACAACCGTCGCGACGCAAGGATTCGGAGAGTCTCACACCAGTGGACGGGCCGACCGCCGAAATGTCCTCCGCGCCGTTTTCCCCGGTGCCACCGGACCGCGGCCACACGAGGATCTTCCGGCCGCGGCGGGCTCGTCCGGGCCGGTCCGGGGCCTCCGCATCGAGCGCCGGTCACGCGGAGTACCGAACTTTTTACTGATGGTTGCCTGCCGTGCACGTCCGCGGAGCCGGCGGTGGGAACCGCTGATCTAGATGTCTCCGACACACCCGGGGTGACCCATGCACGGCCAGCCGAAGAACCTCGCCGCCAGCACGTCCGACCAGATCACAGAGCCGGGGACGAGGACGGTCCGGCCGCGCACGGGCCCGAGGCGCGCCGGCCCGGGGCACGCGGACCCCGGGCTCCACAGGCGGGCGCTGCCGGACGCGTTCAACCCCAAGTCGCCGCGTGATCCGCATTGGTTCAAGACGGCGGTGTTCTACGAGGTGTCGGTCCGCGGGTACGCCGATTCCAACAACGACGGCTACGGTGATCTGCGCGGGCTGATCAGCAAGCTCGATCACCTGCAATGGCTGGGGATCG
>DATCLF010000033.1:0-6713 GCA_036564055.1 Spirillospora sp. | reverse complement strand
GTTGTAGAGGGTCTGCAGGAGCGCGGAGACGAGGATGACCCAGCCGACGCCTTCGAACCCGAACTGGCCGACCGCCTGCGGGCCGAGCAGCCACTCGCCGCTGCCGATGGAGATGCCGAGGGCGATGAGGCTCGGGCCGATCGCGTACTTGACCAGCTCCTTGGGGCCGATCCGGCGGACGCCGAAGACCTCCTCGGGGGTGGGGAGGTCGGCGACGGCCAGGTCGGGGCGGCTCACCCCCAGGGGAACGGTCGCACCCGTCCCGGAGACCGTTCCGGACGCCGTGCCGGGGTCCTCGGGGACCTTTCCCGTGGGCTCGGGGGTGTCGGTCATGGCGTACCTCCCGGCGGACCATGCCCCCGACCGTCTGCGGTTGCCTGCATGATCCGCCCGCACCGCCTCGTCGACAAGGGCCGAATTCGGCCAAATCGGACAGGGCGCGTTTCCCGAACCTTGCCGACCCGCCGGGCGTCGAGCGCCGCATCGGACGGCCGCCACGCGGCGTTCTGATCCCCGCAGAGCTCGGGGTCCCGTCAACGAGGACCGGGGGCGGCGGCCGTCGGCATGAGGGGCGGTCGTATGGTCTCGAATGGCACGGTTCGTACGGAGAGCTCCGGCAGGGCCCCTCGGATGTTCGCGGTGCTGTGCGCCGAGGCGGGACGGGTGACCTGCTTCTTGCGGCTCAGCGAGGTCTGACCACGGGTTGTCCCTTCGTCTTCTCCCGCGGTGGACGCGGGGCGGGCGCGCGGCGCGTCCGCCCCGCGTCTGGCCGCTGTACGCGGGGGGCGCCGTCGGCCCCTACTGCGGCAGCATGGTCAACCCGATCCTGCACGAGGTGGCCGGCGGGCTCGGCACCACGCCCGAGGCCGCCACCGCGTCCGTGACCGCGTACATGGTCCCCTACGCCGCCCTGCTGCTGGTGTCGGGCACGTGGGCGGAACGCTGGGGGCGGCTGCGGGCGCTGCGGCTGTCGCTGGTGCTGTTCGTCGTGGCGTCCGCGATGTGCGGTCTCGCCCCGACGATCGAGGTCTTCCTGGCGGGACGGGTGTTCGCGGGCGCGTGCAACGCCTTCACCACCCCGCTGCTCCTGGCCGCGATCAGCGACCACACACCCCGGGAGCGGCTCGGACGGGCGCTCGGCCTGTTCGCCGCCGTGCAGGCCGCGGGCCAGTCGTTCAGCCCCTTCGTCACCGGGGTCGTCGCGACCGCGGACTGGCGGCTGGCCTTCCTCGTCCCGTCCGCCTTCTCCCTGGTGCTCGCGCTGCTGCCGCCCTCGGCGCACGCCACCGCCCGCACGGCCGCCGGCCGGGCCTCGTGGCGCGCCCTGGCCAACCGGCGGGTCGCGGTCGCCGCGACCCTGTCGTTCCTGTGCTACGTGCCGATCTCCGCGCTCACCGTGCTGTCGATCCTGCGGGCGGAGGAGCAGTTCGGGCTCGGCCCGGCCGGGCGGGGCGCGGTCAGCGCGACGCTCGGCGTCGCCGGGCTGGTGTGCGCCGCCGCGCTCGGCCGTTCCCTCGACAGTCTCGGCCCGCGCCGGCTCGGCGCCGCCATGTGCGTGGTGCAGGCCACCGGGCTCCTGCTCGCCGCGACGGGGCCGAACCTCGTCCTGTTCATGTGCGGTGTCGTGTTCACCGGCGTCGCCGTGCCGGGGCTGCGCAGCACCGTGAACGCGCTCGCCGCCGCGAGCGCCCCGTCGAACCGGGCGGGCGCCACCTCGCTCGTGCTGTCCACCCAGTTCTTCGGCGGCGCGCTCGCTCCCGCGCTGTACGTCCCGCTGTACGTCGCTCACGGCGACCCCGCGTTCGCGGCCACCGCCGTCGCCCCGGCCCTGGCCCTGCCGATCTACCTCGGCAGCCGGTCCGCCTCGGCGGACGACGCGTGAGCACGGGCCGCGCCGCCGGCCCCGGTCCCATGAGGTGAGGCTCGTCCCGCTCCTGCCGCACGCACCGACGGGGCGGGGACGGCGGCGCGGTGCTCGGGGGCGCGCCGGCGTCAGCGGCGGGTCACCACTCGCCCGCCTGCTCGGTCACCAGCCGCACCAGCCTGCCGTCGACGAGGTCGTAGCGGTTCATGAACGCGAGCGGCGGGGAGTACGCGTGCACGCTGACCGCCGGGGCGTCGGAGACGTTGCGCACCTCGTGCACGTACTCGGAGCCGAAGGCGCGGGACGCGCCGGCCGCCACGTCCCGCACGCCGCCGAGGTCGCGTTCCTGGAGGGTGCCCAGCGCCACCGCGAAGGCCCCGCGCGAGCCGCCGTGGTCGTGCAGGCCGGTGGTCTGGCCCGGCAGCCAGCTGATCAGCCAGATCTCCCGGTCGTCATCGCGGTGGAGGCGCTCGTACCAGCGGCCCTCGGGGTTCAGCCGCACCCTCGGCAGCCAGGCGTCGCAGTTCTCCGCCAGGTCCAGCACCGTCTCGGTCAGGGTCGCGGCGAGGGCGGAGTCCGCCGCGGCGATGGTCTCGGTCATCGGTTCCTCGTCTCTCTGCTCGGTGGGCGGATGTCGTGCGCCGTCAGGTCGTGGTGCGCCGACACAGCCCGCTCGCCAGCCGTCCCAGATCGACGTGCGGCCGCGACCACAGAGAGAACCCCTGATGCATGCGACCAAGCATGGCCCCTAATTCTCTACATAGTCAACCGGAAATGACCAGTGGCCCCCCGCGCGCACGGTCAGGCGGGGATGCGCAGGGCGAGGAGTGCCACGTCGTCCTCCCCGCTGGGACGCATGCGGTCGAGAAGCTCGTCGCAGAGGTCGGGCAGCGCGAGCGGCGCCAGATGGGAGCCGTGAAGGCGAAGACTCGTGAGACGGGTGCCGATGTCGGTGTCGCGGGCCTCGACGAGGCCGTCGGTGTAGAGGACGAGGGTGGACAGCGGCGGAAGCGGTGCGACGCCGTCGGGACGCGTCCCGGCGAGAGCGGGCGTGCCGAGCAGCGTCCCGTGCTCCTCCAGGAAGCGCGCGGCCCCGTCGCGGTCGATCAGCAGCGGCGGCGGATGGCCCGCGTTGCACCAGCGCAGCCGCCACGGACCGTCCGGGGCCCCCTCGACCCGGCCGAACACGGCGGTGGCCGTCTCCGCGTCGCTGACGGCGTCCATCACGCCGTCCAGGCGGCGCAGCACGGTGCTGGGCGGCTGCGGCTCGGGCGCGGGCACGTCCCACGCCACGGCCCTGAGCATGTTGCGGACCTGGGCCATCCAGGACGCCGCCTGCAGGTCGTGCCCGGCGATGTCGCCGATGACCAGGCCGGTGGCGCCGTCGGGCAGGGCGAACGCGTCGTACCAGTCCCCGCCGACCCAGCTCGCCCTCGCCGCGGGCAGGTACCGCGCCTGGAGGCGCAGCCGGCCCGGCTGCGGCAGGGAGGTGAGCAGGTTGCGCTGCATCGCCTCGACGGTGCTGCGCTGCGCCGCGAACAGGCGGGCGTTCGCGAGCACGAGCCCGGCGCGGCGTGCGACGTCCTCGACGACGAGCCTGTCCGAGGACGTGTACTCGAATCCCGGCCGCGAGTACCCGATCGTCAGCGCGCCGTAGGTCTCCCCTCGGGCGGCCAGGGGCGTGATGATCGCGCTGCGGGCCTCCACCACCCGGAAGAACGCGTTCTGGGCCGCCCCCAGCGGTTCGTCGGAGCCGCCGCCGGACCCGAGGTCGTCGCCGCCGACGATGAGCGTGACGCCGTCGCGCAGGACCCGGGCGAGCGGCCCCCGCGGCGTCTGCGGCATCGGGGGCAGCGGTCCCTCCAGGCCGCGGATGCGGGCCGCGCCGAGCGAGCGGTGCGTCGCGGCGACGCGCTCCACGCGGCCGTCGGGGAGCAGCAGGTCGACCTCCGCCCAGTCCCCGAGGACGGGCACCACGAGCCGGACGAGGCGCCGCAGCACCTCCCGCTCCTCCAGCGTCGACGACAGCACCGTCGTGATCTCGGCCACCAGCAGCAGCCGGGAGCGGGCCCGGCGCGCCTCGTCCCTGCGGTCGCGCCGCTCGCGCTCGATCGCCCGGCGCTCCGCGGCGTCCTGCAGGACGATCACCACACCGGTCACGGCGCCCGGCTCGCGCTCGCCCGCGGCTCCCTCGTCGGCGGCTCCCTCGTCGGCGGAGGCGGCGGTGCGGATCGGCGTGGACGACCAGGAGCACGGCACGGGCCGCCCGTCGCGATGGGCGAACGCCTCGCCGTCCCCGTGCTCGGGGGCGTCGGTGCGCAGGGGCCGGAGAAGACGGCGCTCGACCGACGACGGGTCGGGGCCGTCGTCCCGGTACAGCAGCAGGCGCAGGGGCCGCCCCAGCACCTCCTCCCGCGGGTAGCCGAGAAGCCGCCGCGCCCTCGGATCCCACGCCGTGACCCGGCCGGACCGGTCGACGGCCAGGACCCCGGCGTTCATCGCCTCCGCGAGACGATCCTCGACGGGGTCCGGCCGATCATCCAGTTCCCCGGTCATCTGCCTCCCCCCGGCTCGGACACCGCTTCCCTTCCCCGGGCTCCGCGCGGGACACCCGGGCGCCGGCCCGGGGCCGTCCCGCGAAAGCCGCAGGTCAGGACGTCGGCGGGTGGAGCCGGGTCAGGGTTCGATGATGGCGGGTTCCGGTTGCCACCAGGCGAAGGAGTGGATGTAGCGGACGCCGTTGCGCATGGGGCGGCGCCCGTAGGTGAGGGCGACGAGGCCGTGGAGGGGCGCTCGCAGCCCGAGGTCGGAGGGGGGCGCGGCGTTGCGGATCTCGCCGAGCAGGAGGCGGGCGGACGCCCGCAGCTCCAGCCGCAGGTCGATCGGGCAGCGCACGCGCGTGGTCGCGGTACGGGTGCGGAACTCGTGGACGAGCGTCGCGAGGTGGTCGGTGAGGTCGGCTGCGACGGGTCCAAGGCCCCAGCCGCGCAGGGCGCCGTGGACTCTCCGGCGGACCTGGCGTGTCACCATGCGTCCGCCCGGCAGCCGCCACCGGGCGGTGAGCGGGCCCGGCCCCGCGGCGTCGTCGGCGTCGTGGAGGGTGAACGCGGTCACTTCGCTCTCCGTTCGGGACGTGGGCCTGGCTCGGACGGACCGGACGGCCGACCGCACGAACCAGACGGGTTCACTCGTATTGTCCGCGTTGTGCCCCGACGCTCACCCGGACATGCCGCGACCCGCCGCCCGGAGTGGGCCTCCGTTCGGCGGGCGCACGGCCGCGTCTGCACCCGGCATGCCCGGGTCTGGTGCCAGGACCTGTCCCAGAGCTTACGTGCCCGGGCCCTACTTGCGGCGCGCCACGTCGTAGGCGGCGCAGCCGATCAGTTCGAGGGACACCTGGAGCCGCTTCAGGCTGATGTTCTCGGCGATCGTGTCCTGGGGGGTGTGGTAGATCGGTTCGAGCCGGCTGGGCGCCTCGCCGCCGCGCCAGCTGAAGTTGCCCGCCGGGATGCCCCGCTCGAAGAACGCCTCGTGGTCGCTGGAGCCGCGGGCCGTGGGCCCCTGGACCTGGTCGACGTAGCCGAGCCGGCGCGCGGCGGCGTTCACCGCGGCGGTGGTGGTGTTGTCGGCGCCGTCCACCGACAGCAGCCAGTACGTCCCGGCGGGCGGATGGCTGGTGGCGACCATGTCGTTCTGGAAGACGCCGGTGATCTGCGCGACGCCCTTGTCGTCCAGTTCCGCCACGTAGTGGCGGGCGCCGATCAGGCCGTACTCCTCCGAGCCCCACAGGCAGATGCGGATCGCCTGCTGGGTGGGCAGCCTGCGCAGGACGCGCGCCAGCTCCAGGCACAGGACGGTCCCGCTGCCGTCGTCGTTGGCGCCGGGCGAGCCGGGGACGCTGTCGTAGTGGGCGCTGATGATCACGGCCTTGCCCTCGGGGTTGGGCAGCGTGGCCTTGCGCTCCGCCAGGACGTTGTAGGAGGTCAGGTTCGTGTAGTGCTTGACCTTGAAGGAGAGGCGTTTCGCTCCGGCCCGGATCCGCTCGCCGTGGTACTCGGCGAGGCCGAGCACCGGGATCCCGACCTCCTCCGTCAGGTTCGGGACGAACGAGCCGGGCTTGCGCTCCGGGTAGGTCTGCGAGCGCGCGTTGACGATCAGCGCCGCCTTGGCGCCCGCCTGCGCGGCGGCCTTCGCCTGGGCGGTCTCGCCGCCGTTCACGCGGTCGAACAGCACCAGCTTGCCGCGAACGGCGTCGGTGACCTCGGTGACCGCTCCGACGTCCACGACCTTGCCGTCCACGGACGCGACGGCGCCCTGCGGGGACGCGCTGGCCTGCCAGGGCCGCTCGCCCCGGGCCCGGATCTCCGCGAGGTGCTTGTCGGCGACGGGGAAGGGCTGCAGTTCGACCTTGTAGCCGAGCGAGCGCAGCTCCCCGGCGATGTAGCGGGCGGCGCGGTGTTCGGAGGCGGTGCCGGCGATGCGCCAGCCGATCTCGTCGCTGAGCACCCGCAGGTGGCGCAGCGCCCGGCGGGCGTCGACGCGGGCGACCACGGCCCGGTCGCCGATGGTCAGGCTGGGCGGCAGGGCGGCGCCCGGACGCTGCCGGGTCGCGGCGGCGGCGGTGCCGGGGAACAGGCCGACGGTCGCGAACCCGGCGAAGGCGGCGACTCCGGCCAGCAGGTCACGGCGTTCGACCTCGGGCATGGCGTCTCCTCGGGGAGAAGGGGCCGTGCCCGCCGGGTCGCAAGCGGTGGCGGGCGGCGGCAATGGCACGAACTTTGCCCCCGTTTGCACTGAACGTACGAACGCCTCCCGGCGCCGACAAGAATCGCCGACCGTTCCGCAACTC
>DATCLF010000032.1:0-21244 GCA_036564055.1 Spirillospora sp. | reverse complement strand
ACCGTCCGGTGCGTTGATCATCGACGCAGTCTAAGGGGCGAATGGGTGCACCCGGAGGGCTGTGGGGACTGCTTCGGAAGGCCATCTCCCAGGACGGTGCCGGAAATCCTTGAACTGTTTCCATCCTCATTGGGCCTGGTGGTGGAGGGTGAGGATCGCCTGCACGATGGCGGTCAGTCGGTCGGGTGAGCAGCGGGCCTTGCGCAGGATGTGCCAGCTTTTGAGGGTCGCCGCGCCACGCTCGCCCAGGGCGCGGACCTTGGCGTGATGCCGGTTGAACAGCTTCTTGCGTTTGCCCAGCTTGCGGCCCTTGCGCCGCTTGTAGGGAGTGCCGATGGCACCGCCTGCACCGACGTAGCCCTTGTCGGCGTAGCACGCGATCGCCCGGCAGGTCAGGCCGTCGACGATGCCGTGCACGCGGGCCGCGGTCAGGTCGTGGACCGAACCGGGCAATGCGGGTGACGCCCAGATCAGCTCGCCGTGCGGATCGGTGAGGAATTGGATGTTCACGCCGTGCCTGCGATGCTTGGCCGAGTAGTACAGCCGGTCTGCCTCGCCCGTGAGCCGATCGATCGGCGCGAGCGTGCCGTCCAGGATGACGTAGGCCTTACGTGCCGCCATCCGCATTGCTTCGCGCAGGTCGGGTGCCAGGTCGGCCAGCAGGGCGATGACCTCGGTGACGTAGCGGTGGGCGGTGGCCACGCCGATGCCGAACGCGGCGGCCAGGCGCGGGAATGTCTCGTTGCGGCGCAGATGCACCAGGACCAGCAGGGCTTGGCGGCCGGCCGGTAGCACCCGCCACCGTGAGCCGATCGAACGGCGGTGCGCGGCGATGAGATCGGCCACGAAGTTGCGGGCCGCGGGCGACAGATCCAGCGCAGCACGGTAGAACAACACCAGAAGCTCCTGGCAGTGCGGTCGTTTTGGTCGACTCCGCATCTACCAGGAGCTTCGCCTGTTCATGAGCCAAACACCGAGACCGCGACAACCCCGTGACCAGCGTGATCAGGATGGAAAAGGCTCATTGTTGCGGCCCTCGCCTTCCGAAGGGCGCTCCGACGTTTCCGGCTCGCGTCCGGACGGTTCGGTCTCCGGCCCGGTGCGGGTGGCGCGGGGCTCTGGACCGTCACCGACGGTGGACGCCTGCGGCCCGTCGGCCGGCTCCGGTGAGGTGCCCGGCCGTTCGGTCCCGCGACGGTCGTCTGCGGGGTCCCGTTCCGGTGCCGGAAGCCCTGTCTCCGGAGGCCGGCCCGTCTGGTTCCGCTCCGGCGGCACAGGCTGTCCGGCGGCCGGTGGTGGGCCTTCCCCTGATCGGTCGGTGCTCGCTTCCCGATCTCCGGGTCCCTGTGCGGCGGGTCGCTCACGGGCGTCGGAGGTGTCCGTGCGGTGCCCGCCCTCGGCGGAGCCGCCGGGTTCGCGGGAATCGTTCTGCCCGTCCGCTCGGTGGTCCTTCTCGCCGGTAGCCTGCGGCTCTTCGTCGCCCTCCGGTTCCCGTAGCGCGGGCTGGGCGTCGCGTTCCCCGACTGGTTCGCCCCGGTCGGCTTCGGAGGCTTGAGCGGCGTTGGCGCGTTGTGCTTCGCGGGCCTGAGCGAGGCTTTCCAGTCGGGACGGCCGGCCGGGTGAGCCGGAATCATCCGCCGGCGGAGTTCGCGGCTGCTCAGATGGCGCGGGTCTGTCGGAGGTTTCGGTGCGGGTGTCCGCACGCGGTCGGGCGCGGTCTCCCGAGATACCGGCGCTGGGAGCCTCTGTCTTTCCGCCCTCGCCACCGACCTGTGGTGAGGAGGATGCGCCGTTGTCTTTGACCCCGGTCCGTTGTGAGGCGTTGGCCTGCTGTTCCTCGCGGGCGCGGGCGAGGCTTTCCAGCCGGGACGGCCGGCCGGATGAACCGGAGTCACCGGATGAAGGGCGTTCCTCACGAGCCCGCGGCCGCTCCGTTCGACCCTCGTCGGATTCGTGCCTGCTTTCTCCGGCCGACTCCGGTTCGCCGCCGCCGTTCTCAGATTCGTTTTTGCGGTCCTGACCAGGCGGGCCGTCTTTGTCCTTGGTCTCCTGAGCGGCGTTGGACCGCTGTTCTTCGCGGGCGCGGGCGAGGCTCTCCAGGCGGGACGGCCGGCCGGGTGAGCCGGGGTTGTCGGGCGGCGGGGACGACGGGCGGTCCTGAGAGGTGGGCTTGTCGGTGGTGCCCGCGGGAGTGTCGGTTCTCGTGCTGTTGTCGATGCCCACGCTCGCGGCCCTCTCGGTGGGGAGGCTCAACCGTCCTTCGGGCGGCGGTCGGACGGCCCGTCGAGCGTGTCCCCTCTGACGCGCGGGGCTGACGTCGGGACACGCTCGCCCCTATGTAATCGCGCACCCGTGCGTCTCGCACGTGCCCAACTAGGCACGCGGACATCAGTTGTGCGACTCGTGCAGAAAGCGCACCGAAAGGCGGCGGGTTCGTTCGCCGGTTCTCCGACCACGGACGAAGCATGCCTTGGTCTCGCAGAAATCAAAGGATGCGACGTCGTCTGTTTTGTCGGATGCAACGACTGTTGCGGCGTGAGGTCTGCGAGCGCCCGCAACATTCGGCCTGATTCCCGCTCAGCAGCCGTCCTCGACGGGGGTCCGCTCCTGCCGCCGGGAGTCGGGATCGTGGGCTTCGGCCGGGGTGCGGTTTCCAGGGCCGAAGGATCTGATCAGTTCGCGGAGGCGCGGGGACATCTCGTCCGGCAGGTCGTCGTCCGCGTACCAGGCCGCTTCGAGGATCTCCGACGTGTCGAGCCGGAGGCGCCCGCCCGTCACGCGCGCCTCGTAGTACGCCTCGACCCGGTGACGGAAACCGCTGGCGACGCCGAGGGGACGCTCGCCGACCTCGACCTCCAGGGAGGTCTCCTCGAGGATCTCGCGGGCCAGGCCGTCTTCGAGCCGCTCGCCCGCGTTGACGTACCCGCCGGGCAGGCCCCACGCGCGGTACGCGGGCCAGAGCCGGTGCCGCAGCAGCAGGACGCGGCCCTGCTCGTCCCGGACGATCCCGCCCGCGTACACGAGGAACGTCCGGTGCCGCAGCCGGGCGAGGCGCCACTGCATCGGCCCGCTGAGCCGTCTCCACGACCGGGCGGTGATCCGGCGGATCACCGCCCCGAGGTGCCTTCGCGCCCGGGGCGCGGCAGACCGGATCTTCATTGCCGGAATGCTATCCGTCCGGGGCGGTGTGGCGGTCGTCACATTGCGATCCGGGAAGGATCTTCGGGTGCGTTCCGAGGCGTCCCATAGGGAAAGTTCGAACGACCCCAGGGGGCGACGTGACCGTGACCACGACGGATCGAGCCGTGCCGGAGACCGACACGGAGGCGAAGTCGGATTCGGTGCCCGCGCGAGCGGACCGAGGACCCGTCCGGCTCGCTCGAAAGGTCGCGGTCACCATCGTGGGCATCGGCCTGATCGCGGCGGGCATCGCCATGCTGGTCCTGCCGGGCCCGGGGGTCGTGGCGATCCTCGCCGGGCTGGGGATCCTGGGTACCGAGTTCCCCAGGGTGCGCCGCGTCAGCGAGCGGCTGAACGGCTACGTGCGCACCGCTTGGCGGGCCGTCAAGACGAAGGCGAAGCGGAACCGCGCGGACTGATGCTCAACGGCTCCCGCCGAAGCCGCGTCCGAGTCCCGACCTGACCTCGCCTGCGCTCCGCAGTACCACCGGCCGGACCCTCATCTCTGAGAGGCCCGGCCGTCTTCTATGCGCGGACGTGCCTGGCCGGCCATGTTCCACCGTCCGCCAATGGGTGCCTTCTTCGGGCGGGGACGGGTCGGCGCATGATCGGGGGGCATCAATTTCCGACCGCATATCCGGCGCGCCGCCGGGACGAAGGATTCTTTCCAAGCTGGGCTGTGGCCCGTTCATGATCGACGTACAGGACGAGGAATCCCGTGTCGCATGCCGCTCGGCTCGGGCGGGTCGAGCGGCGCTTTCACCCGGGACCTCGTCGCCGTTCCAGTGGTCGCCCGGGCCACAGGACGATGCGGCCGGACGGTCACCGGAGCGCCGACGAACGTTCATATCGGTGTTCCTGGGATTTGTGCGACTGCCGTGAATAAAGTAAGAAATGGTTCGAAGATTTGGGTCTTGACAATCAGGTATTGGGTAGTATTCGCGAACCAAGGCGACGAACCATGACAAATTTTGTTGATCAGTAAAGAGCTTGGGTGAATGGCGGGGCGGGTATAAGGCGAGGGTCTCAATTGGAACCGTCGCCCCGGAGTGCAGATGCGTTTGTCCCGCCCCCTTCTGTCCGCTTTCGGTGCGCTGACCATCGCCGCCGGCTCCCTGATGTGGTCCGGGCCCGCCTCGGCGGCCGCGGTCAACTACGTCGCCCTCGGCGACTCCTACTCGTCCGGCACGGGCGCCGGAGACTACGACCCCGGCAGCGGGTCGTGCCGGCGCAGCGCCAACGCCTACCCGAACCTGTGGGCCGCAGAGAACGCCACGGACTCGTTCACCTTCGCCGCCTGCTCGGGGGCGACGACCGACACCGTCGCGAGCGGCCAGCTCGGCGCGCTCAGCTCCTCCACGACGCTCGTGAGCATCACGGTCGGCGGCAACGACGCCGGCTTCAGCGACGTCATGACCACCTGCGTGCTGCAGTCGACGGAGGCGTGCCAGAACCGGGTGGCGCAGGCCGAGGCGTACATGCGCGACACCCTGCCCGGCCGCCTCGACTCCCTGTACGGCAAGATCAGGGACAGGGCCCCCTCGGCGCGCGTCGTGGTGCTCGGCTACCCGCGGCTCTACACGATCGTCGACTACTGCCCGGGGATCGGCAACGCCAAGCGCACCGCGCTCAACCACGCCGCCGACACCCTCGCCGGGGTGATCCAGCAGGCCGCGCAACGCGCCGGGTTCGTCTGGTCGGACGTCCGGGACGAGTTCGCCGGGCACGAGCTGTGCTCCGGCGACGACTGGCTCAACGCGGTCACGATCCCGATCGAGTCGTCCTACCACCCGACCGCTCGGGGACACCGTCTCGGCTACCTGCCCGCCTTCAGCGGCTCCGCCAGGGCCGCGCTGAAGAAGGGTCCGGTGAAGGCCCCTGCGAGAAGCGACGCGTGAACGCTCACGGACACCCCCACCCGGGCCCCGGTCGCCGCGTTCCGGCGGCCGGGGCCCGGTCGCGTCCGATCCGTCGCGCCCGAGCGTGATCGAAACCGCGCGGAATTGGTCCACGGCAGGGACGATCTTCACACTATGATTGGACTCCGCTACCGTAGGTGACGATCATGTGGTGGGGGAGAGCGACGACCATGACCAGCGCTCACGAGCGATTGGGTGAACGGATCAGCCGTTTCCAGGGCACCATGGGCCGGCACCGCCCGTCCCCCGTCAGGACCCCCGGCAGCCGGGCGATCGTGCTGACCTGCAGCGACTATCTCGACCTCGCCGGGCATCCCGTGATCAGCGAGGCGATGATCGCCAGTTTGCGGTCCGGGGAGGGCGCGGTGGCGGCGCCCGGGCCGTGCCTGCCCGACGACCACCCGCAGATCGTTCTCGGCGCGGACTTCGCCCGGCACCTCGGAGCCCGCGCCGGTGTGCTGTGCGCGTCGGGCTGGACGGCCAACACCGGGCTCATGCAGGTGATCGCCGGGCCGGACGTTCCCGTCTACCTGGACGTCCTCGCCCACATGTCGCTGTGGGAGGGGGCGCGGACGGCGGGCGCCGAGCTCGCCTACTTCCGGCACAACGATCTCGACCACCTGCGTCGCCGTGTCGAGGTCGGCGGCTCCGGAGTGATCGCCGTGGACGCCGTCTACAGCACCGACGGCTCGGTGTGCCCGCTGCCCGGCCTGGTGGAGCTCGCCGAGGAGTTCGACTGCCTTCTCGTCGTGGACGAGTCCCATGCGCTCGGCACGCACGGCGCGCGGGGCGAGGGCCTCGTCGCGTCGATGGGGCTCACCGGCCGCGTCGACTTCCGCACCGCGAGCCTGGCCAAGGCGCTCGCGGGGCGCGCCGGCCTGATCGCCTGCGACCGCCCCGGCTTCGCGGACTACTTCACCCACACCGCGTTGCCGGCCCTGTTCAGCTCGCCGTTGCTGCCGCACGACGTGGCGGGTCTGGCCGCGGCGCTCGGCGTCGTCCGGGAGGAGGGCCGCCGCCGCGACCGGTTGCGCACCGTCACCCGCCGCCTGCGGGACGGCCTCACCGGGCTCGGCTACCGGCTCGTCGAGGCCGACACACAGATCATCGCGGTGGAGACGGGCTCGGAGGCCGACGCCACCTTCATGCGCGACGCGCTGGTGGAGCGCGACATCTTCTGCGCCGCCCTGTTCCCGCCGACGGCGTCGGTGGGGCGCACCCTCGTGCGGCTGTCCGCTCACGCCGGCCTCACCGACGACGACGTGACCCGGATCCTCACCGCCTGCGAGGCCCTGCGTCCCCGGCTCGCCGACCAGGCGGCCACGCCCGCGGGCTGAGCGCGGTCACGCCGCGGGCCGGTAACGCTCGTGGCGGGTGTGGGCGCCGATGTAGCGGAGCATCGTGCGCAGCGCCCAGTGGTTCACCCCGGTGGGCATCATCCGGTAGCCCTGCCGGTTCGCCAGCGCGAGGGCGGAGAACTGCGCCTGGTCGAGCGCCGTCCAGGGAATGTCGAAACGCTGCCGGACGATCGAGGGCAGGCACCCGAACGTGAGCAGCCGCAACGGCCGCTCGATGACGAGGCGGCCCGCGCGGTCCAGACGCGGGCCGCCCACCGGCAGGATCGTGAGCCGGTCCGAGCCGTGCTTGGCGATCTCCAGGGCGCGTGCGGCGGCCGGGGTGAGTTCGAGCTGCTTGGCGCAGATGTGCCAGAACTTCGACTGGAACGACGCGTAGTCGGCCGGGACGGGACGCATGCTGACGCCGTAACGCGAGTACCAGGTCACCGTCTCGGCGTACATCTGCTCGTGGTCCTCGGCGCTGAGGGTGCCGGGGTGGAAGACCTCCGCCGCCTTGAAGATCTCCCACGTGAACGTGGCGTGCGCCCACCAGAACGTCTCGGGGTCGAGGGCGTGGTAGCGGCGGTCGTGCTCGTCGACGCCCTTGATGCCGCGGTGCAGGTCGCGGATCGCGCGGGCGCGGTCGGCCCCGTCCGGGGCGAGGATCGTCGCCCAGATCTGCGGGACGGACCGGTGGATCCGCTCGAACGGCGCGTCGAAGAAGGTGGAGTGCTCGTTGACGCCGGCGCCGATCCCGGGATGCATGAGCTGCATCAGTCCCGCCGCCGCGCCGGGAAGCAGGGAGCGGATGTCGGCGGCATGACGCCACAGGAGCGTGCCCGGCCCGAGCGGCGCACGCGCGGGTCCCTCGGACCGCCCCGTGGACGGCGACGCGGACAGGACAGGCATCCGACCTCCCGACAGTGACCACTTACCCCCAGGCTAACGACCGTGAGACAAGAGTCAAGATTTGTCGCACTGTTGCCCCAGGGGCGGCCTGCGGACCGGGCTCCGCCCCGTCGCTCAGCCGGACAGCTCGGCGGCGAGCGCCGCGGCGAACGCGTCCACGTCCTCCTCGGTGGTGTCGAACGAGCACACCCAGCGGACCTCGCCGGTCTCCTCGTCCCAGGTGTAGAAGGGGAAGCGCTTGCGCAGCCGGTCCGCCGCGTCACGGGGCAGGATCGCGAACACCGCGTTCGCCTCGACGGGACGCACGATCTCCACGCCGGGCACGGCGCGGGCGGCGTCGGCGAGGCGGGCGGCCATGGCGTTGGCGTGGGCGGCGTTGCGCAGCCACAGGTCCCCCTCCAGCAGCGCGACGAGCTGCGCGGACACGTACCGCATCTTGGACGCGAGCTGCATGCTCGCCTTGCGCAGGTACTCCACCCCGCGCACGGCGTCCGGGTTCAGGACGACGACCGCCTCGCCGAGCAGCAGGCCGTTCTTCGTGCCGCCGAACGACAGGACGTCCACGCCCGCGTCGGTGGTGATGGCCCGCAGCGGGACGCCGAGGGACGCGGCGGCGTTGGCGATGCGGGCGCCGTCCACGTGCAGCGAGAGGCCGCGCTCGTGGGCCGCCGCCGCGATCGCCGTGATCTCGCCGGCGGTGTAGACGGTGCCGAGCTCGGTGCTCTGGGTGATCGACACGACGGCCGGCCGGCGGCGGTGCACGTCGTCGGCGTCCTTCGCGAGCGCCTCGACCTGCGCGGGTGTGAGCTTGCCGTCCTCCGTCGGCGCCGTCACGAACTTCAGGCCGCCGATGAGCTCGGCCGCGCCGCACTCGTCGGTGTTGACGTGGGCCGTCTCCGGGCAGATGACGGCGCTCCACCGTTCGGACAGCGCCTGGAGCGACACCACGTTCGCGCCCGTCCCGTTGAACACCGGATACACCTCGGCCCGGTCGCCGAAACGGCGCTTGACGATCTCACGCAGGCGCGCGGTGACGTCGTCGTCGCCGTAGGCGGGCTGGTGTCCGTCGTTGCAGGCGGCCAGCGCGGCGAGGATCTCCGGGTGGACGCTTGCCTGGTTGTCGCTGGCGAATCCCCGCGCCGCGGGCGGGCGACCGGTCGTGGAAGGCGTGGCGGGAGGGTGCGTCATGCGTCCATTCTCACGGACGCCGTTCGCACGTCCGCACGGACCCGGCGGCGGGCGGGGACCGGCCGGCCGGGCGAGCCGGCCGGTGGCGTCCCGCGCACGCGCGGCCGGTCGCGCGCGGTTTCCTCAATCTCCCGGCGGGCCGGACCGGAACGCGCCGCGGGAACCGGCCGTCACCGGACGATCCGCGCTCGGGCGGCCCCGGGGCCGGAGGCCCGCGGCGGCGGACCGCCGCAGGTGCACAGGCCCCGCCGCACGATGAGCCAGGCGCGCTGGGCGGTGTAGTCGGCCCGGCTCAGCGCCGGGCGCACACGGTGACAGGTCAGGCAGAGCATGTGGCGTTCGTCCTCCCGTTGTGCCGGCGGCCCGCCGTTCCGTTCGTCGTTCCCCCCGGGCGCGAGCGGAACGGCGGAACCCGTGGGGCTCGCCGGCCGCCGGCCGTGCCACCGTACGCAGCCTGAGGTTGCATGCACGTTGCGACGATTCGGTCACACACCGTGGTCAATTCGGGTCGGCGAGATATACGGAATCGGTTGCGCCGCGGCTGACGTTCGGCAGATGCTCAGTCAGGCCGGTGTTCCGCTCCCGGGGAATGGACCACCTTCCTCATCCGGCCCTTTCTCAACCGGCGGTGCCGCGGGCCCGTGTCCGCGCGGCCCCGTCGAGGACGAAGAGGTTCGCTCATGGCGGTGGCAAAACCGGTGGCCGTGCGGCCACCGATCTTCGAGTCGTGGCGCCGCTCCCGAGAGGCCGGCGTCGACACGTCCGTGGAGTCGGCGCCGCTGGTGTTCGACCGGGACACCGTCGCCGACGCCCGCACTGCCCATCCCCTCTGGCGGCACCTGCCGATGCTGGAAGGGCTGCTGAGGCGCGTCGCCGACGAGACCGAGCACCTGATGGTGATCACCGACGAGAAGGGGCACGTGCTGTGGGTGCAGGGCCCGCCCGCCGCGCGCCGCGACGCCGACTCCATCGGCCTGACCGAGGGGTTCCGGTGGTCGGAGGACGCCGTCGGCACCAACGGCATCGGCACCGCGCTGGCGTCCGGCCGGCCCGAGTACGTGTACGCCTCCGAGCACGTCGCCACCGTCCTGCACCGCTGGTCGTGCGCGGGCGCCCCGATCACCGACCCCGACTCGGGACGGGTGATCGGCTGCATCGACGTCAGCGCCACCGTCCGGTCGCTGCACCCCGCGACGGTCGCGCTCGTCGCCGCGGCCGCCCGGCTCGCCGAGTCGCGGCTGGAGAACGAGATGCGCCAGCGCGACGAGCGGCTGCGCGAGCGGCTCCTGCCCCACCTGCGGGGCCCGGACACGGGGCTGCTCGTCACCGCCACCGGCCGGATCCTCGGCGGCCCGGCCGGCTGCGAGTGGCGGGGGCGGCGCGTCGACGTCCCCGAGCCCGGGGGGACGGTGACGCTGCCCGACGGCAGCACCGCCGTCGCCGAGCCCCTCGGCGAGGCGTTCCTGCTGCGCCCGTGCGCCGGCCGCGGCGGGTCGGGCGCGGCGCCGCACCGCCGCGGCCCCCGCGCCGGCGGCCCCTCGCCGCTCGAGACCGGCGAGGGGCCGCTGCTGGCGCTGTCACTGCTCGGCGAGGGCCGGCCGTACGCGCGGCTGGACGGACGCCCGTTCCCGCTGACGCTGCGGCACGCCGAGATCCTCGCGGTGCTCGCCATGCACCCGCGCGGCCTGACGGGTGACGGGCTCGCGCTGTGCCTCTACGGCGACGACGGAAGCCCCGCGTCGGTCCGGCCGGAGATCCACCGGCTCCGCCAGCAGCTCGGCGACGTCGTGCGGGCCCGCCCGTACCGGATCGCCGTCCCGGTCGAGGCCGACTTCCTCACCGTGCGGCGGCTGCTGGACGACGGCGACGTCGCCGGGGCCGTGCGGCTGTACACCGGTGAGCTGCTGCCCCGCTCCGACGCGCCCGCCGTCCGCGCCGAACGCGACGAGCTGGCGGTGCGGGTCCGGCGGCAGGCGCTCGACCACGGCGACGCCGACGCGTTGTGGACCTACGCCCAGACCGAACCCGGCCGCGCCGACCTGGAGGCGCTGGAGAGGCTGCGCGACATCCTGCCGCCCGGCGATCCCCGGTTCGCCGCCGTCACCTCGCGGCGCGACCTGCTCCTCGACGGGGAGCCGTAACGGGCGCGGCGCCGTCGGGGTGCGCCGGGACGTCAGGCGGGGGAGGCGTCCACCTCGGACAGATGGCCGCACTCGTTGTAGCAGACGGCCCGCAGCCCCTCGCCGTCCCGCCGCCACCGGGTCACCGAGGCGTTGGCGATCGGCTCCTTCTCGATCGCCATGACCTCCTGCTCGGTCAGCTCCTCCACCAGGTAGCGGGTCATGACCACGATCGCGTCGTGGGCGACGACCAGCACCCGCCCGCCCGGCGCGTCGGCGTCCAGGTCCCGGTAGAAGCTGCGCAGCCGCAGCGCCAGATCGGCCCACGACTCCCCGCCCGGCGGGCGGTAGTAGAACTTGCCGACGCGCCGCAGCCGCTCGGCCTCCGCGGGGAAACGACGTTCGACGCCGAGCGCGGTGAGGCCCTCCAGGGCGCCCTGCTCGCGGTCGCGGAGCCGTTCGTCGATCCTCAGACGCGGCCCGTCCGGGTTCTGCGGGGCGGCGTAGGACGTCTCGGCGAGCGCGATCTTCGCGGTGTCCAGGGCGCGCAGGTACGGGGACGCCACCACCAGCGTCGGGCGCTCGTCCTCGGGGAGCGCGGCGAGCCAGCGGCCGAACGCCGCCGCCTGGGCCCGGCCGGTGTCGGTGAGCGGCACGTCGGCGTCCCGCTCGGGGATCCCGGACTCCTCGGCGCCGGCGTCCTTCGCGGCCCGGTACGCGACGTTGGCGGTGCTCTCGCCGTGCCGGGTGATCATCAGCCACTGCAGCGCTCTCACGCCCGTCATGCTGCCACGGTCCCGGGAACGCGACGCGGTTCCGCCGTCCTCTACAGGCGGTAGTACTCTCGTGCCGTGACGAACGGCCTCACCATCGCGACCATCGCGGCGGCGCTCCTCACCGCCGGCTACGCGCTGGTGGCGGCGCTGCGCAACCGGGCGATGGACCTCGGGCAGCTGATCGTGCTCGGCGTCCTGGAGGTCCTGCTGATCGCGCAGGCCGTCGTCGGATTCGTGAAACTGGCGGGGGACGGGGGGCCCGCGAGCCCCGCGACCTTCGTCGGCTACCTGATCGCCGGTCTGCTGGTCCCCGTCGCGGCCGCCGGCTGGGGCCTGCTGGAGCGCACCCGGTGGGGATCCGGCGTGATCGTGATCGCCGGGCTCGCCGTCGCCGTCATGGTCGTCCGTCTGGACCAGTTGTGGAGCGGGACCGGTGCCTGACCACGCCCGTGGCAGCCATGACCGCCGCACCGAGGAGGGGCGCGGCGGGGGGATGCGCGAGGCCCGTACGGGCGGCGGCGCCCGCGCCGACGCCGGCACCCGCACGGGCGGCACCGCCCCTCCCGGCACCGCGGGCGGGCCGGGACGGGTGCTCGTGGCCGTCTACGGGCTCTTCGCGCTCGCCGCGGGGGCACGCGCCGGGGTTCAGATCGCCACCCGCCTCTCCGAGGCGCCGCTCGCCTACGGCCTGTCGGCGTTCGCGGCGGCCGTCTATGTCGTGGCGACGGTGGCGCTGGCCCTCGGCGGCCGGACGTCGTTCCGGGTCGCCGTCGCCGCGTGCGCGGTCGAACTGACCGGCGTGCTGGTGGTGGGGACGCTCAGCGTCGCCGAGCCCGCGGCGTTCCCGGACGAGACCGTCTGGTCGGCCTACGGGCGCGGGTACGGGTTCGTTCCCCTGGTCCTTCCGGTCGTGGGCCTGCTGTGGTTGCGCCGCACCGCCCGCGAGGGTGGCGGGCCCGGAGCGGGCGGTGGGCGCCCTGTGGGCGGCGGCGCGTGAGCCCTCCGGCCACAGGTGTCCGATGGGCACCGGGTGCCCGATGATCATGCCGCGGCCGCCGGGGGCGTGAGGCGCCCGCCGATGGGCAGCGCGTGGACGGCGGCCCTGGCGATCGCCTCGACCTCCTCGGGGGAGTAGTCGGCGTTGGGGTTGCGGCTCATCCAGCGGATCAGCTTCAGCGGCGGCGCGAAGACGATCCCGTCGGCGGCGAAGGGCGACTTGGCGAGCTTGCCGCCGTGCACGGCCAGCACGGGCCTCACCTTGATCGGCATCTCGGCGGCCTCCGAGATGATCTCTGCGGCGGCCTCGGCGCGTGCGGTCAGCGAGCGGACGAACTTGGTCGGGGTCCGGTCGTCGACGAACAGCTTGCCCCCGTGCACGGAGATCTCCGTGTCGGGGTGCCACGCCTCGTTGTGGACCAGCCACACGCCGCCCGGCCCGAACACCAGCTGGTCGACCTGCCCGTGCTCGGGGACGACCCGCTCGTGCAGCACCCGGTAGCCGCGCCGCTCCAGGGTGTAGCGCAGCAGCCGGCCCATCCGCTCGTCCCCGCGCAGCCCGCGCCGCCACACGCTCGACGCGTGATATATGCGCCAATGGACGAACGTGTCCGCAGCCGCCACCAGAAGCGCCATCACGATTCCGAAAACAGCGTTGACGAGCAGCCCGCACAGTATGAGCGTCGCCCCGGCCAGAATTGCGCGGATCCGGAGCCTGTTCTTTCGGCCGCGCTGCCAGAGCTCCTCGTATACCGCCTGAGGCGAGCCTCCGGTGAACGCCGCCCGGTCCCTCAGGTAGATGGAGCTGCCGATCATGACACCCTCCCAGCACCCTGCGATGACGCCCTTCATTATGAGGACGGGAAGGGCATTCTCGCCACAGTTGGCAAGGTGACGTACATCAAACGGTAAAGCAAGAGTCCGCCGGGAAGGCATTGTCTACCTGCTGCTTTCCGGCGGCCGTGTCCGCACTTCATCTGAGAAACTTTAACCGGGCGCTGCGAATGGCTGAAAGGCACGGTGCAACTATCACCGCAACGCACGGAGTCCTTTTCGTCGCGATTGCGTTTCAGATACGGTCGATCACACAACGACGTCGTGCGGCCGGTGCGGGCACACTGGTCGGATGCACATCAGCGACGCCGAGGATCTCCCCGTCCGCGACGCCGTCCCCGCCCTGCGCGCCGCGCTGGACGAGCACGGCGCGGCCGTCCTGTCGGCGCCGCCCGGCACCGGCAAGACGACCCTCGTGCCGCTCGCGCTCGCCGGGCTCGCCCTCGGCGGCCCGCCCGCCGAGGGGAAGGTCCTCGTCCTGGAGCCCCGCCGCCTCGCCGCCCGCGCCGCCGCCCGCCGCATGGCGGGGCTCGTCGGCGAGCGCCCCGGCGGGCGGATCGGCCTCGCCGTCCGCGGCGAGACCCGCCCCGGCACGCACGTCGACGTCGTCACCACCGGAGTCGTCCTGCAACGCCTCCAAGAGGAACCGGACCTCGCCGACGTCGGCACGGTGATCCTGGACGAGTGCCACGAGCGCCACCTCGACGCCGACACCGCGCTCGCGTTCCTCCTGGACGTCCGTGCCGCGCTGCGCCCCGACCTGCGTCTCGTCGCGGCGTCCGCCACCGCCGACACCGGCCCCTGGGCGCGGCTGCTCGGCGACGCCCCCGTGGTCGAGGCCCCGGCCGCGCTGCACCCCGTCGAGACGGTCTGGTCGCCGCCGCCCGGACCGGTCGCGCCGCCCCACGGCATGCGCGTGGACCCGGCGTTCCTCGCGCACGTCGCCGCCACCGTCCGCCGCGCCCTGGCCGAGCGGGACGGCGACGTCCTGTGCTTCCTGCCCGGCGCCGGCGAGATCGCCCGGGTCGCGGGCATGCTCGGCGACGTTCCCGCCGACGTGCTCCAGGTGCACGGCCAGGCGCCGCAGGCGATGCAGGACGCGGTCCTCTCCCGGTCCGCGCGGCGCCGCGTCGTCCTCGCCACCTCCGTCGCGGAGTCGAGCCTCACGATCCCCGGCGTGCGCACGGTCGTGGACTCCGGCCTCGCCCGCGAGCCCCGGACCGACCACGCCCGCGGCCTCGGCGCCCTGACGACCGTCCGGGCGTCGCGCGCCACCGCCGGGCAGCGCGCGGGCCGCGCCGGACGCGAGGCCCCCGGGACCGTGTACCGGTGCTGGACCGAGGCCGAACACGACCGGCTGCCCGCCCGTCCCCGGCCCGAGATCGAGCTGGCCGACCTCACCGCCTTCGCGCTCCAGGCCGCCTGCTGGGGCGACCCCGCCGCGACCGGCCTGGCCCTCCTCGACCCGCCGCCCCCCGCCGCCATGGACGCGGCCCGCGCCACGCTCCGCGCCCTCGGCGCCGTCCACCCCGGGACCGGTCCCCACGGCGCCGGGGAGGGGCGGGTCACGGAGCGGGGCCGTGCCCTCGCCCGGATCGGGGTCCACCCGCGCCTCGCCCGCGCCCTCCTCGACGGCGCCCCGCAGGTCGGGTCCCGCGCCGCCGCCGAGATCGTGGCGCTGCTGTCCGAGCCCCCGCCCCGCTCGGCGGGCGACGACCTCACCGCCGCCTGGCGCGCCCTGCGGAACCAGAGCCGCCCCGAAGACGCCCACGCCGCCCGCTGGCGCGACGAGACCCGCCGCCTGCGCCGGGCGCTCGGCACCGATCACCGGCCGTCCGGGACGCCGGCATCGGGCGGGGACGACGCCGTCGCCGGGTTCGTCGTGGCGCTGGCGTTCCCCGAGCGGGTGGCGCGGGCGCGGCGGGGCGGCGGCTACCTGATGGCCTCCGGGACGGGGGCCCGGCTGACCGAGGGATCGGCGCTGGCCGCGGCGCGGCCGCGGTGGCTGGCGATCGCGGCGGCCGACCGGCCGGCGGGGGAGGCGTCGGCGCGGGTGCTGCAGGCGGTGGTGATCGACGAGGAGCTCGCGCGGTCCGCGGCGGCGCCGCTGCTGGAGACCGCCGAGGAGATCGCCTGGCGGGACGGGGACGTGGTGGCGCGCCGCGTCGAGCGGCTCGGCGTGATCGAGCTGGACGCGTCCCCGCTGCGCGACCCCGATCCCGACCGGATGCGGGAGGCGCTGCTCGACGGCCTGCGCGCCGAGGGACTCGGCCTGCTCGACTGGACCGGCGCCGCCGTGTCGCTGCGGCACCGCCTTGCGTTCCTGCGCCGCGAGCTCGGCGAACCCTGGCCCGCCGTCGACGACGAGGCGCTGCTCGAACGCGTCCCTGAGTGGCTCGGGGACGCGCGGCGGCGCGCCGACCTCAAGCGCCTCGACGTGGCCGCGATGCTGCGCGGCCTCCTGCCGTGGGAGCAGGCGAAACGGCTCGACGAGTACGCGCCCGACCGGATCGAGGTCCCGTCCGGGTCGCGGATCCGGGTGGACTACTCGGGGGAGCGGCCCGTCCTCGCGGTGAAGCTGCAGGAGCTGTTCGGATGGGACGCCGCGCCACGGCTCGCGGGCGGGAAGGTCGCACCGGTCGTGCATCTGCTGTCCCCGGCGGGACGCCCCGCGGCGGTCACCTCCGACCTCGCGTCGTTCTGGCGCGAGGGCTACCGGGCGGTGCGGTCCGAACTGCGCGGACGCTACCCGAAGCACCCCTGGCCCGAGGACCCCGCGCAGGCCGTCGCCACCCGGCGGACCGGGCGAGCCGGACGGGCATGACGGGCATGACGGGCAGGGACGGGCCGGCGGGAGCTGACGAGCGCCT
Source organism: Spirillospora sp. (assembly GCA_036564055.1). Classification (GTDB taxonomy): domain Bacteria; phylum Actinomycetota; class Actinomycetes; order Streptosporangiales; family Streptosporangiaceae; genus Spirillospora. The sequence goes on along the minus strand of DATCLF010000032.1, from coordinate 5,115 downwards.
CGATGCCGTCCGGGATGCGCGCGAGGCCGAACTCGAACGCGCGGGTCGGTGAGGCGGGGCTGAGAGGCGTCAGCCACGCCGCGCCTCGCCTTGGACGGTCGGTCCGGGCTCCGCCTCCCACGTCCCTGCGGTCAGGACGAAGGCACGGTCAGCAGCGTGCGGCCCTCGCCGATGGTCCTGACCTCGAAGCGGCGGATCTCGTCGGGAGTCAGCGCCGTGGCGCCCTGCACCGTCAGGTGCGGCTGGGCCGAGTCCTCGAACCCGTAGCCCCTGGGCGGGACGGACCACCCGGCGACCGTGTGCGCGGCGCCCCGGGCGTCCACGGCGACGAGCTCGCACTGCAGCGGCCCGCGCACCTTGCTGAGCTGCAACCCGACCCGGGTGCCCCACATCTTCGCCTCCGTCGCCACGGTTCCGGTCACGCCGGTGCCGGTGTCGGAGGCCGACACCGTCCTCCCCTCGCGCATCAACGCGGCCGTGCCGGCGTCCGCCCGGGACCGCGACGGCTGCGCGCGGTCGGCGCCGAGGGTGTAGCCGGTGCCGAGCGCCCCGCCGAGCAGGACGACCCCGGCCGCCGCCGCGGCGAGTCCCCGCACCGCGCGCCGCCGCCGCTCGCGGCGGATCCGCCGTCGCATCAGGTCGCTGACGACCGAGGGCTCGGGAGGGGCCGGCAGCGCGTCCTCAGGTTCGGCGATCGGCCCGATGCCGTCGAGCGTCTGGGCGATCCCGCGCAGCTCGCCGAGCTCCTCGTGGCAGGAGACGCAGGTCGACAGGTGCGCCTCGAACGCGCGCCGGTCGGGCTCCTCCAGCAGGCCGAGGGCGTAGGCGCCGACGTCGATGTGCAGCATGTCCGCGCTCATGGCGTCACACCCCTCTCCTCCAGGGCGACCCGCAGCGCCCGCAGCGCGTAGTAGACCCGGGACTTGACCGTGCCCACGGGGATGCCGAGATGTTTGGCGGCCTCGTTCACCGACCGGTCCCGGAAGAACGTCTCGTTGAGGATCTCGCGGTGGGCGGGGGACAGCGCGAGGAGGGCCTCGGACACGACGACGGAGCGCAGCAGATCCTCCAACCCGTCGGGGACGCGCATGTTCTCCAGCGGCCCCTCGCCCGCCTCCTGCGGCCTGGCGTTCTTGCGGCGCTGGTCGTCGATGACGATCCGGCGGGCGACGGTCGCCAGCCACGGCAGCAGGGAGGTCGCGTTCTCGTCGAGCTGGTGCGCGCTGCGCCAGGCGCGGATCATGGTCTCCTGGACGACGTCCTCGGCCCAATGGCGGTCGCCGCCGGTGAGGCGGAGGACGAACGACAGCAGCGGGCGGCCGTACACGCGGTACAGCTCGGTCACGATCACCTGGTCGTCGACGTCACCCGTCGGGCGCGGCCCGCGGAACCAGCTCCACGGGCCTGCGGGGCGTTCTCGGGTGGCCGACGCGGCGGTCGGTGATCTGTGGGCCATCGGGGTCTCCGGCTGGTCGAGGGCTGGGCGACGCGGTGACCGTGAGCCTGGTGTCACGTTGAGAGGCAGTACGGGACCACACGGCCGGAGGTTCAACCGGAGATCGGCGCCGACGAAAATTTTCCGAGCCGCCACTTGCTTGTTCGGTACCTTTCCCTTACCGCCGGTGCCCGTGGCGCGTGAGGCGCGTCATAGGGCCGAACGCGACGGAAGGGGGAGGCGTCGACACACGGCGAGGGGACCGGACCCATCGCGATGGACCTCATGGGGCGACGTTCACTCCGCGCAGTGGAGCGAACGCGGGCACGAGGCCCATGTGCCCACAGAGGACCGAGGGGGCGGATCGGCATGAAGGGGAACGGGGACACGCAGCTCATCTACCGCCTGCTGCTGGCGGTGGACATCCAGGGGTACAGCAAACGCGACACGCGCGAACAGTTGCTCGCGCAGCGCCACCTGTCGGACGCGCTCGACCGTGCGGCCCACGCCGCCGGCCTCGACCGCGCCCGCTGGGACAGGCAGGCCGGCGGGGACGGGGAGCTCGCCACGCTGCCCGAGGGAGTCGACCCGGCGCCGGTCGCGGGCGACTTCGTCATCGCGCTCGCCGAGGAGCTGCGGGAGATCAACCGTGACGCGGGCCGCTTCCCGCTGCGGGTGCGGCTCTCCCTGCACCACGGCACGCTGACGGCCGGGCCGTTCGGGCCCGCCGGCGACGCGCCCATCGTCGTCCAGCGGCTGCTGGACGCCGCGCCGCTGCGCAAGCTGCTCGCCGACGACGCCGACCGCGTCCTCGCCTACATCGTGTCCGACTCGCTGTTCGAGGACGTCGTCCGGACCGGTTTCTGCTCCCTGCGGCCGCAGGCGTTCCACCCCGTCAAGGTCACCGCCAAGGGCGCGGCGTTCCGCGGGCACATCCTCACCGGCCCCGCGGTCCGCGCCGGGGCGGACGGCGAGCGGAGCGGGCCGGACACCGGCCACGCCCCCGGCGCCCGCGTCCTCGACTTCCCCGCCCTCGCGGCCCGGTGACCTCAGCCGCCGCCCTGGCCGTGGTCGTCGCGCCACGGCCGGGGCGGGCCGACGCGTCCTGACGGGCGGGGAAGGAAACAGGCCGCCTCGGGGTTGCCCTACGGAAACGGACTTCCCGGGAGGCGAACCATGGCCGACGATCCGGCGCTGGTGAGACTGGTGGCGGAACACGACCTCGGAGTGCTGGCCACCCTCAAACGGGACGGCCGGCCGCAGATGTCCAACGTCAACTACCACTTCGACCCGGACCGCCGGCTCATCCGGATCTCGATCACCGCGGACCGCGCCAAGGCCCGCAACCTGGCGCGCGACCCGCGGGCGAGCCTGCACGTCAGCTCCCGGGACGGCTGGCAGTACGCGGTCGCCGAGGGGGACGCCGAGCTGTCCCCCGTCGCCGCCGAGCCCGATGACGCGACGGTGGAGGAGCTCATCTCGGTGTACCGCGACATCCGCGGCGAGCACCCCGACTGGGACGACTACCGGCGCGCCATGGTGGAGGACCGCCGTCTCGTCGTGCGCCTGCACGTTCACCGCCTCTACGGCGCCGCCCGCTGATCCGGGCCGGCCCGCGAACCCGCACTCACGGAGCCTCGCGCTCACGGGGCTCTTCACGTACGGAGCTCCTCGCCACGGAGCCCTGCGCGAACGCCGCGCCGGTCGCCGGACACGGCCGGTGCGGCGCTTGTGCCGCGGCCACCCGGCTGGCTAGCGTTCGCTCGTCACCCCGGGGGAGGAAGCATGCCGTACGAGATCGAGGTGACCACCACCTCGACCGCGACGCCCGAGGAACTGTTCCGGCACCTCGCGGTCCCCGAGGCGTGGGGCGCGTGGGGCCGGTTCCCCGTGCCCGCCAGGCAGACGCGCAAGGGCGACACGACCGCCTACGGGGTCGGGGCGGTCAAGAAGATCTGGCCCGTCAGCGAACAGACGATCGTCTACGAGCCCTGCACCCACTTCGCCTACAAGGCCCTGTCGGGGCTGCCCGTCCGCCGCTACCGCTCGGACGTGCGCCTGCGGGGAGGCGACGCCGGCACCGCGATCCGCTGGACCGCCTCCCTGGAGCCGCTGGTCCCCGGGACCGGCCCGCTGCTGCGGTGGGCCTTCCGGCTGATGCTGAGGACGTTCGCCCGCCGTCTTCCCGAGCACGCGGAGAACTGCCCCGCGTCCTGCCCCGCCCGCCAGGCCGGAGACATCTGAACCCGAGACATCTGAGCCGGAGACGTCCGACCGACCGGCCGCGGGCGACGGTCATGACCCGGGGCGTCACCATGAGCGACAGGGCCGGAGGCCGCGCGACCCCCCGCGCGGCCTCCGGCGTCGGGTGCAGGCCGAGAGCACCCCGCAGTTCCCTCGGCCTGCACGTTCATGGGCCCCCTGTCCGCGTCCCTCACACGAGGTCGGGGCCGTAGACCTCCCACAGTCCGCCCGCGAAGAACCTGCCGAAGTCGAGGAGCTTGTCCACGCCGTCCGGCCCCGACGTCCGGAACGTCGTGAGCTGCTTCGCGAAGTCGGCGAGCTTGATGTGCAGCACGCCCGCCGCGACGACCGTCGCGCCGGCCTCCCCGTCCTCGCCGACGTGACCGTCGAACAGCCGCACGTACAGCGTCGACGTGTCCGGCCAGATCCGCGTCGGCGGACCGTGCAGGACGTTCTTCACGCCGCTCAGCGTGCGCGGCCGCCCCTCGCCGTCGGTGTAGAACAGCCGGTACTTCATCAGGCGCCGGTCGTCCGGCCCGTCCTCGACGAACAGGTTGAACGTGCCCCGTTCGACGGGGCGCCGCCCGCCGTGCCCGGGCGAGTCGACCCACCCCTCGGCGCGCGCCTCATGGTCCGGCTCGGCGAGGAACCGGTCGACGTCGTCCGCCGTGATCGTCAGATGGAACGACAACGGCACGCGGCCGTCGGACAGCTCCCCGGCGCGGGGATCGGTCTCCCCGAAGGTGACGTGTCCCTTCATCTCCTCGGTGAACGACAGCGACGTACGGCCCCCGGCCGCGTCGGCCGGTCCCCGTGAGCCTTCGCGGCGCCCCGAACCAGGGCCGTACGCCGGTCCGTTCCCCGACCCCTCCGACGAGCCGGCGCGCTCGGCCGGCTCGGCCCCCGTGGAGGGCCGGGCGGTCGGTGTGGTTTCCGTGGTCGGTGTGTTCGCGACGGTCGCGGTGGAGCCGCCCGCGCTCCGTCCCGCGGACGCCTTCTCCAGCAGTCGCGTGGACAGCCGGTCGGCGTGCGCGGCGATGGTGAGCGACGGGTTCGGGCCCACGGGCCCCGGCATCGCCGCGCCGTCGGCGATGTAGAGGCCCGGGTATCCGAAGACCTCGCCGAAGGCGTCGCACACCCCCTCGCCCCGGTGGAGGCCCATCGGCGCCCCGCCCAGGGGATGGACGGTGATGATGCGCTTGCGGAACCACATCGGGTTGTCGGCGTAGTCGGCGCCGAGCACGTCCGCGATGCCCCGCATGGTCCTGCGGACCCGGCTGAACAGCTCCTCGCTGGTCTCGGCGGTCCACTCGGCGGCGAGCCGGCCGTCCTTGAGCAGCAGCCGGCCGTCGGCGGCGTCGCGTCCCATGCCGAGCAGCGGCAGCGAGCTGATCGTGAGGGCGCCGTCGCCGATGAGCTCGGAGATCTCCTTGGAC
>DATCLF010000031.1:0-10400 GCA_036564055.1 Spirillospora sp. | reverse complement strand
GACGCGCACGACGGGCACGCCCTCCGGCAGCCGCTCCTCCACGAACCCCGTCGTGATCCCCGCCGCCATGGAGATCACCAGACGGCCGGGCGGGACGCGCGGGCCGACCTCGTCCAAAAGGATCCCCATGTCCTGCGGCTTGACCGCGAGGATCAGCGTGTCGGCCCGCTCGGCGGCCTCCGCGTTGGACACGATCTCGATGCCGTACCGCTCGCGCAGCAGGGCCGCGCGTTCCTCACGACGCACGGTGGCCATCAGCTCGGACGGGCGGCGGCCGGCCCGGAGCACCCCGGACAGCAGCGCCTCGCCCATCTTCCCGGCACCCAGAATCGCGATCATCGACACACCTTGACGTGGGACTTTCTGATGACCGCTCCAGCCTATAGCCGGGACGGGTCAGGACCTGCCCGCCACCGAGCGCATGAAGAACCTGAGGTTGGCGGGCCTTTCCGCGAGCCGGCGCATGAAGTACGGGTACCACTCGCGGCCGTAGGCGACGTACACGCGGACCTGCGCGCCCTGCGCCGCGAGCCGCCGCTGCTCCTGCGGGCGGATCCCGTAGAGCATCTGGTACTCGAACGAGGTGGAGGCCCGGTCGTGCAGCACGGCCAGCGCGCCCGCGATCTCGATGAGCCGGGGGTCGTGCGTGGCGATCATCGGGTAGCCCTTGCCGGCCATGAGGACCTTCATGCACCGGACGAACGACTTGTCGACCTCGCCCTTGTCGGTGAACGCCACCGTCGAGGGAGCGGCGTAGGCGCCCTTGCACAGCCTGACGCGCGACCCCTCGTAGGCGAGTTCGGCGCAGTACTCCTCAGCACGACGCAGGTAAGCCTGGATGACGGCCCCCACGTCGGGGAAGTCGCGCCGCAGTTCCTGGACGGCCCGCAAGGTCGCGTCGACGGCGGTGTACTGCTCCATGTCGACCGTGACCGTCGTCTTGGCCGAACGTGCGGCCTCGCAGATCCGCCTCGCGTTGCTCAGGGCGAGGTCCTCGTCGAACGCCTGCCCCAGAGCGGACAGCTTCACCGACACCTCGGCGCGCGTCCCGAGCTCCGCGGCGGCGAGCCGCTCCAGAAGCTCGATGTACCGCTGGACGTTGGCCTCTGCGCGGCCCTTGTCGTCGGTGTCCTCGCCCAAGACGTCGAGGGTGACGAGCAGCCCTTCGCCGGTCAGCTCGCCGGTGACCCGTGCCGCGTCCTCGATCGTCTCCCCGGCGATGAACCTGCGGACCACGTCGCCGCTGAACGGGGCGGTCTCGATGACCTTGCGCACGCCGTCCCTGCGCGACGCGAAGAGCAACGCTTGACGAAGCACCGTGCGAACCCCTCGCTGGAACCTGCCGACATCGACAAGGTTATGCCCGGCGCCGAGCCGCGATCACGAGACGGAGCCGAGTCCGTTCGCGCCGCCGTTCTGCCGGACGTACTCGGCCATCCTGGCGGTCTTGACGGCCTCGAACAGCGCCTTGCACCTCGCCGGGTCCAGGAACACCACGCTCTGCCGGGCGCGGGTGCCGGTGCCCCGGTGCGGAGTCGTCATGAACACCACGTCCGATGCGCGGACGCCGCGCATGCTCAGCGCCAGCGAGCGCAGGTGGCCGGCCGTGACGCCCTCGTCCACGCTGATCGACCGGGTGAGCGCGGACAGGAACCTGTCGAGCTTGATCGGGTTGGTGAGCGTCCCGCGGTCGGCGGCCTGCTTGGCGAGCGCGCCGAGGAACGCCTGCTGCCGCTTGATCCGGTCGAAGTCGCCGTTCGGCAGGTTGTAGCGCTGCCGGACGAACAGCAGCGCCTCCTCGCCGTTCAGCTTCTGCCTGCCCGCCGCCCAGTACTTCTTGCGGGCCGGGTCGTACACGCTGTGCCTGATGTTGACGGTGACGCCGCCGAGCGCGTCCGTCATCGCCTTGAAGCCCTCGAAGTCGATCGCCCCGAAGTGGTCGATCCGGATCCCGGTCAGGTTCTCGACCGTCTGGATCAGCAGTTTCGGCCCGCCGTAGGAGAACGCCGCGTTGATCTTCTGGTGGCCGTAGCCGGGGACCTCGACCCACGAGTCGCGCGGGAACGAGACGATGTAGGCCTTCTTCCGGTCCGCCGGAAGGTGCAGCAGCATGATGGTGTCGGTGCGCTGCCGTCCCGGCTTCCAGACCTGGCCGCCCTGGCCGGTGGTGTTCTGCTCCCGCGAGTCCGACCCGACGAGCAGCCAGTTCTCGGTGCCCTTCACGTTGGGTCCCGGCCTGTCGGTCCCGGGCATGACGCCCTTGATGCGGTCGATGTTGCCGTTGTAGGACGACTGCCGCTGCCACACCAGTCCCCCGAGCCCCGCGACGACCAGCGCGACGAACACGCCGATCGCGATCAGCACGCGGGGCCAGCGCCTCTTGCGCCGGCTCTGCCCGTCGCCGTCCGAGCCGTCCCAGAACAGGGCGTCCTCGCCGCCCTTCTCGGGCCCGGACCCGGCGTTCCCGCCCGCCCCTTCGGGCGCCACGGGCGAACCGGGTAGATCTCGCGCGGTCATGGCCGAGAAGCTACCAGCCGGACCGCCGCGCAACGCCCTCTTAGCCCCGACCTGACCAATTCAGGCGATACCGCTTCGAGCTGTAAACCTCCCCCCGCTCCCAGGGGTCGCCCCGTCACCGGCGGCCTGCCCCTGAGTAGGGGCGGCCGGGAATACTCACCCCTGCCGCAGGGTTGCCGTCGTCCATGGGAGAACGAACCGCGACGGCATTCTGGGAGCTTCCCCATCGCATCCGCACGTCCGGAGGGGAGGTCGCCGCGAACGTGATCGGCGATGGGCCGCCGGTGGTGCTGGTCCACGGCAGCCCGGCGTCGTCCTTCCTGTGGCGGAACGTGGCCGAGATCCTGGCCTCGACCCATACCGTCCATGTCTGGGATCTGCTCGGTTACGGCGAATCCCGCCCCGCGGACGGCGTCGCTCCGTCGATCGACCGGCAGGCGCGGACGCTCGCCGAACTGGTCGACCACTGGGGGCTGGAGGCTCCCGCCCTGGTCGGGCACGACATCGGAGGAGCCACCGTCCTGCGCGCCCACCTGATCCACGAGGTGCCCGCCGATCGTCTGGCGCTCCTGGACGCCGCCGTCCTGGGGTACTGGCTGACGCCGTTCACCGAGCACATGCAGCGGCACGCCGACGTCTACCGCACGATGCCGACGAACGTCTTCGCCGACATCATCGGCCCGCGCCTGCGGACGGCCACGCACCGGCCGATGCCGCCGGACGTGCTGGACGCCTACCTCGCCCCCTGGGCGGGCCAGGACGGGCAGCAGCGCTGGATCGACCAGGTCGTCGCCGTCACCGTCGACGACACCCGCGAGGTCGAGGCCGGGCTCGGCCGGATCTCGGTTCCCACGCTGGTGCTCTGGGGCGAACACGACACGTGGCTGGAACCCGCCACGGGTGAACGCCTCGCGGCGGCCATCGACGGCGCCCGCCACGCCCTCATCCCCGATGCCGGGCACTTCCTCCCCGAGGACAATCCCCGCGACACCGCAGAGGCGCTGGCGCGTCACCTCGCGCCTTCCTGACGTCGGGAACCCTCGCGGACGGCGGGTCAGGTGGTTCTCCCGGAGACGGCGGGGATGGTCGCGGTGACCGTGAAGCCTCCTTGGTCGTCGCCCTCCGCGTGGAAGGCGCCGCCGAGCATGGCGACCCGGCGGTCGAGACCGGCCAGGCCGATTCCCGACCCGGTGCCGGTCAGTCCGGGGTCGCCGCGGCGCCGGGGAGGCGCGTTGCGCACCTCGACGTCGACCCGGTCGCCGGGATAGGCGACCCTGATGGTGACCGGCGCGCCGGGAGCGTGCTTGCGGGCGTTGGTCAGCGCCTCCTGCACCACTCGGTAGACCGTGCGGGCCACGACCGCGGGGACGGAGCCGGGGTCGCCCTCGACGTGCAGGGTCGCACGGTCGGCCGCGGCGAGCGCGGCGAGGTCTCCGCCGGTGTCCTCGGCGGCGTCCCCGTCGCCGGCGTTCTCGCCGCCGCGTGGGCGGGGAACGGCGGGGGCGCCCGTGGTGAGCACGCCGATGAGGTCGCGCAGCTCGGTGAGGGTGCGCGTCGCGGACCGCCGGATCTGCTCGGCGGCGGAGCGGGTGTCGTCGTCGCGCGCGGTGACGCGCAGGGCGTCGGCGTGCAGGGCGATCTCGGTGACGTGATGGGTGACGATGTCGTGCATCTCGCTCGCGAGCCGCTGCCGCTCGGCGGTCTCGGCCCGTTCGGCGAGGAGCTGGCGCTCGGAGTCGGCGAGTTCGGCCCGCCTGCGCAGGGCCCGCACCAGCTCGACCCGGGTCCTCACATAGAGGGCGACCAGCGCGGGCAGGGCGGTGGCCGACAGGGCCGAAGCCAGCCTCACCCAGGTGGGAGCCCAGATCGGGATCGCCGATACCGCCAGTACCGCGGCGAAGGCGAGCGCCTGACGCCAGGGCAGCAGGTAGGTCAGGAACGACACCACGATCCCGGCCGCCATGGGCGCGACGGTCGGCTCGTGCAACGGCGTCACCAGGCCGGGGGCCAGGGTGACGCCGACGGCGGACACCGAGGTGACCGCGACGGCCACCCCTCCCACCGCCCGCGGAAAGCGGGTCACCAGCGGGAGGGACGCGTCGAGCAGGAGGTTGAGGACCAGCTCCGCGCCCGCCCCGTCGCCGCGGGTGCGCGCCGCGGCGACGTACACGGCGACCTGGGCCAGGGCGCACAGCGCGGCCGCGCCCGTGGCGACCGCCAGGATGATCGTGCGGTCCCGGCCGGGGAGTTCCGGCCGGGAGGAACGCGGTGGTGTGCGCACGGCGGAAACCTCGTGACGGTTGCCGTCCCGCCGGACGCGGGCGCCGGCGGGGTCGTCGGTCTTTCTCAGCCGGGCTCGTCGACGAGGCCGGACTGGTGGGCGAGCAGGGCGGCCTGGGTCCGGTGGGGAAGGTCGAGCTTGGTCAGGAGCCGCGAGACGTAGCTCTTGACGGTCGTCTCCGACAGGTAGAGACGTTCCGCGATCTCGGAGTTGGTCAGTCCCTCGCCGAGGCAGGACAGCACCTGCCGTTCGCGCTCGGCCAGCTTCGCCACCCGCGCCTGCGCGAGTTCCCGCCGCCGGTCGCCCCGGCCCGACTGGGCGACCAGCCTCCGCGCCGCACTCGGCGACATCACCACATGCCCGTCGGCGGCCACCTTCACCAGGTTGATCAGGTCTTCGGCCGGTGTGGTCTTCACCAGGAAGCCGCCGGCCCCGGCCTCCAGCGCGCCGAGCACGTGCTCGTCGGTGTCGAACGTCGTGAGCGCGATGACCACCGGCGGCGAGGCCAGGGTCACGATCTCCCGTGTCGCGTCGATCCCGTCCACCCCCGGCATCCTGAGGTCCATCAGCACGACGTCGGGCCGGCTCCGGAGGACTTCTTCGACGGCTTCGGCCCCGTCCCTCGCCTCCGCGACGACGTGGACGTCGGCGCTGGAACCGAGAATCGTCCGCAGGTGTCGGCGGACCATCGCGTCGTCGTCGGCGATCAGGACCCGGACCACGCCCCGATTGTGTCACAGCGTGATCAACCTGACACGGGGTGCCCGGCCCCCCGACCACCGGGCACCCCTGGCCTGATCAGCCGCTCAGCGTCTTCCAGAAGTCGCAGTGGTGCTCCTTGGAGAAGTCGGCCCGGCCGATCCCGCCCTGCCCAGCCGGTTTCAGGCTGAGAATCGTCCGGCCTTCGCGGGTGAACGCGGGCCAGGCCGGGGCGCCCGCGGCGCGGGGCCGCGCGGTGTGGGCGAACGACGTCCAGTAGCCGATCATCTGTTCCGCCAGGCGCCACTGGTCGGGGGTGAGCCCGTCCCACCGACGGCCGCCCAGATCGAACAGGTAGGGCAGCTCGCTGCCGTGCTGGGCGCCCGGCGGGAAGTCGGCGGGGACATCGCCGATGTTGGGCGCCTTCGTGTCGGCGAACTCGTACGCGTAGACCGGTGTGCGGCCCGCCATCGCCTCCTGTCCCTCCAAGGTCGGGCAGGCCCAGGCGCGGTCGTTGCTCACCGTCGCCCACGCGAGGCCCGGAGAGGAGAACTTCTCCAGTGGATACCGCCGCATGACGGCCTCGGCGTGCTCGCCGAACGCGCCCTTCATGAGCTGCGGGTAGTTCTCGGCGGTCACCGGGTAGCCGGCCTGGGCGGCGCCGGCGATGAAGCCATGGCTCTCATGGGCCGTGCCGCCCGACATCACCGGCACCCGCAGGAAGCGTCCTTCGCGCAGCGCCCGCCGCGGGTCGCGCGGCAGCAGCGGCGTGCCGTAGGCGAGGTTGCTGCCGAAGCTCTCGTGGACCTTCATCAGCTCGGCGACCGGTTTGGCCCGCAGGCACTCCAGTTCCTCGCCCTCCGCACAGCCGAGCCGCCCGGCGGCGGTCAGGCCGGTGCTCCGGCTCGCTTCCAGCGAGCTGTAGGGCCGGAACGACGGCATGCCCGGCAGCGGCAGGTAGGTGCCGCTCACCCAGTCGAGCATGCACGAGCCCGACTGGACGACGGCCTTGTCGATCAGACCGCGCGCGGCCGGGGACGTCAGCAGCGCGCAGGCGCTCATCCCGCCGGCGGACTGGCCGAAGAGGGTCACGTTGCCCGGGTCGCCCCCGAAGGCCGCGGCGTTGCGCCGCACCCATCTGAGGGCTTCGAGCTGGTCGGCCAGCCCGAACGTGCCCGAGCCCTTCAGTCCCGGCAGCGAGAGGTAGCCGAACACCCCGAGCCGGTAGTTGGGCGTCACGACGATGACGTCGCCCTGCTCGGCCATCCGGCGGGCGTCGTAGTCCGCACCGGAGCCGGTGGTGTAGCCGCCCCCGTGGAGCCACACCATCACGGGCAGCCGCTTGCGCGACGGCCGGGCCGGAGCCGTGACGTTCAGGTACAGGCAGTCTTCGCCGCCGATCTGCTCGCCGTCCTTCAGCTGCGCGCACGGCCGCCCCGGCTCGGTGGCGTCGGCGACCCCTTTCCAAGGCTTCACCCGCACCGGCGGCTTCCACCGCAGGTCTCCCACCGGCGGCTGCGCGAAGGGAATCCCGGAGTACTCGGCGACCGCGCCGTCACTTCGGCCGCGGATCAGACCCGAGTCCAGCCGCACGACCGACGGCCGCACCGTTCCCTCGTCGGACCGCCATCGCGCCGTGGCCTGCCCCGAGCACCCGGCCACGACGACACCACCGCAGGCGAGCAGCGTGAGCACCCTGCCCAGAGGCGACACCACCATCAATCTCCCCCAAGGTCGCAGCATCGCGTTCATGCCATGGGGTCATCGTCGTGCCGCCGGCGCTTTCACCGCGTCGTACAGAGGTTGCAACCCGCCGCCCACTTGTTGCACACCCCCCGCAACCCACCCCGACAAGCCGACGGCCACTTCTTGGACGAGACCTCAGCCGCTCCGCGTGTCGGGCGGCCGGAGGTCGCTCTACGACCGGAGGCCGCCCGGCACGCCCGCGCGGGAGGTCGTTTGCCCGAGGCGCTCAAGCGCCTCGGGCAAACGACCTCCCGCGTGCAACGGGGGGTTCCAGGGGGGTCGCCCCCCTGGGCTAATGAGTCTTCCGTCGCAGGGTCACCGCGCCCAGGAGCAGGGAGACGACGGTGAAGCCGGTGATGACGATGATGTCGGTGGTCAGGGTGCTGGTGACGTCGGTTCGGGTGCTGATCTCCTGCATGCCTTCGACGGCGTAGGTGAGCGGCAGGACGTCGGCGACGGCCTGGAGCCAGGACGCCATGTCGTCGCGTGGGATGAGGAGCCCGCAGAGGAGGAACTGGGGCAGGACGAAGGCGGGCATGAACTGGACCGCCTGGAATTCCGTCCTGGCGAAGGCGCTGGCGAAGAGTCCGAGCGCCATGCCGAGCAGGGCGGTCAGGACGGCGAGCAGGATCAGTGAGCCGAGGGGGCCGGCGAGGTCGAGGTCGAGCAGGGTCAGGGAGATGGCGAGGACGACGCCGACCTGGACGAGTGCGACGAGGCCGAAGGCGAGGGCGTAGCCGAGCAGCAGGTCGAGTTGGGCGAGCGGCATGGTCATGAGCCGTTCGAGCGTGCCGCCGGTCCGTTCGCGGAGGGTGGCGACGCTCGTGACGACGAACATGACCACGAAGGGGAACAGGCCGAGGAGCATCGGCCCGATGCGGTCGAAGAGCATCGGCTGGTCGAGGACGTAGCGCAGCAGGACCATCAGGAGGGCGGGCACGCCGGTCAGCAGCCCGAGGGTGCGGTGGTCGTGTCTGAGCTGCGCGAGGATGCGCCGGGACGTGGCGAGCGTGATGCCGAGGTTCATGGGGTGTTCTCCGTTCCTCTCCGGGCTGCGTCGCTGCGGGCCGTGCTCCTCATGCCGGGCTTTCGGATTTTTCGGCGATGAGGTGGAGGAACGCTTCTTCGAGGTCGGTGGTGCCGGTGCTGGAGCGCAGGCCGTCCGGCGTGCCGTCGGCGAGGATGCGTCCTTCGCGCATGAGGAGGAGCCGGTCGGTGCGGCCGGCCTCGTCCATGACGTGGCTGGAGACGACGAGGGTGCGTCCCTGGTCGGCGAGGTCGCGGAAGAGGCGCCACAGTTCCTGGCGCAGCACGGGGTCGAGGCCAACGGTCGGCTCGTCCAGGACGAGGAGTTCGGGCGTGCCGAGCAGTGCGACGGCGAGGTTGGCGCGGCTGAGCTGCCCTCCGGAGAGGGTTCCGACGATCTGGTCGCGGCTCGCGGTGAGGCCGACCTCTCCGACGACCCGGTCCACGTCGGTGGGCGGGGCGCCGAGGACGGACGCGAAGTAGCGCAGGTTCTCCGCGACGGTCAGGTCGGCGTAGAGGGCGGGCGACTGGGTCGCGTATCCGACGCGGCGGCGCAGGCCGGGCGATCCCGCGGGCTCTCCGAGGACGGTCACCGTGCCGCTTTTGACGATCTGCACGCCGACCAGCGTCCGCATGAGCGTGCTCTTGCCGCATCCGCTCGGGCCGAGCAGACCCACGACCGAGCCTCGGGGCACGTCGCAGGTGACGTCGTGCAGGACCTCGCGTCCGCCACGTTCGACCCGGAGGTTCCGCACGCTCACCGCTGGACTAGAACTCATCATGTGTTGAATTTTTGTCGATGCGGAGGCACGGGTCAAGACGGCATGCATCGACCCCCGCAAGGGCGGTCACGGGTCAGGGAGAAGCCGTTCGGGGCTCTCGTTCAGGGGGCGAGATAGCGCTGCAGGCTCGGGGCGACGAGTTCGACCAGGTCGTCCTCGGAGACCGACGCGATCGGCTCGACCCGCACGACGTAGCGCAGGATCATGATGCCGATCATGTGACCGGCGGCGGCCTGGATGCCGAGCAGCGTCCCCGCGCCGGCGTCCCCGGCGCGCTGGAACAGCGCGGCCGTGATGAACTCGCGCATCATCGCCGCCGCGCGCTCGTTGGTCATCGCCGAGCGCAGCATCGCGAGGAGCGGCGCGCGCCGCTCCTCGTCCCCCCACACCTCGAGGAAGATGCGCACCATCGTCTCGCCGAGCCGGTCCCTCGGCGCGGCGAGAATCCGCGGAAGCAGGACGGACGGGTCCGCGGGGAAGCGCATCGCCTCGATGAACACGCCCTCCTTGTTGCCGAAGAAGTGGTGGACGAGGGCGGGGTCGACGTCGGCGGCGCGGGCGATGGCGCGCAGCGAGGTGCCGTCGTACCCCTTCTCGGCGAACAGGGCGCGCGCCTGGGCGAGGATCTGCTCCCGCGTCTCGGTCGGGCCGGGACGGCGTCCGGGCCCGCGGGACGACCGCGATCCCCCCGGCCTCCCGCCCGCCGATCCGCCGCGCCCCCGGGACGGGGCGGTCCCGTCCTCGGGACGGAGGGGGTCGGTCACCGCACTCCCCGGCGAGTGATCTCACCCGCCGGTGTGACTTCCCAGGTGTGCGGGGCGGCGGCGAGGTGCAGCCGGGCGAACGCCAGGGCCTCGGCGAGGTCCTCCATCCGCTGGACGCGGCTCGACGCGCGACGCGTGTTGACCTCCAGGACGATGTGCCCGCGGAAGCCGTTCTCGGCGAGGTTCTCCAGCATCTGGCCGCACGGCTGGTTGCCGCGTCCGGGCACGAGGTGCTCGTCCTTGTTGGTGATGCCCACCCCGTCGGCGAGGTGGATGTGACGCAGGCGGTCCCCCAGCCGTCCCGCCATGTCGAGGGCGTCCGAGCCGGACACGGCGGTGTGGGAAAGGTCGAGGGTGACGTACGGGAAGTCCTGGTCGACGGGGTTCCAGTCGGGCAGGTACATGCCCGCCTCCGCCCCGCGCGCCTTCAACGGGAACATGTTCTCCACGGCGAACAGGACGTCCGTCTCGTCCTGCATGCGGGCCAGCCCGTCGACGAACTCCTTGGCGTAGTCGCGCTGCCACCGGAACGGCGGGTGGACGACGACCACCTCCGCGCCCAGCGCCTCGGCGACCTCCTTGGAC
>DATCLF010000030.1:0-26278 GCA_036564055.1 Spirillospora sp. | reverse complement strand
CGCTCCTTCCGCCCCACCTGAGGGGGATCACCCCCACGACACCCCTGTTCACCGCCCTGACCGCGGAACCGCCCGAGATCCCGCACCCGGCCGACACGGCGCCGGACCCCGGGCTGCCCGCCTCGCCACCGCCCGCCCCGTCCGAACCGCGGGCCGAACCGCGGACCAAGCCGCCCACCCGGCCCCCGGTCGCGCCGGAGGCCGGCACCGCCCCCCGCGCGCCCGAACGGCCTCCGTCCGCTCCGCCGGCGCCCGTCCCGCGTCTCGCCACGCGCAACCGCCCGCCGCACGCCCGGCCCCCGGAGCCGCCGACCGCGCCGCGGCGCGAGACGCCGTCCGAGGCGGCGCCGGAGACGGGTCCCGCGCGGCCGCCCCGGCGTCCGGACGCTCCGCAGTGGCCGCTTCCCCCGCGTCGGCTGGACGCCCCGCGCCGCGACGCCCACCGGGTCGGTGGAACCCTCGCGGGCACGGACGCGACCACCGGGCACCCCGGCACCGGACGGGACGCGGGCCCGTCCCTGCCTCCCCGCGGGCTCGACGCCCCGGGACGCGTGCGCCGCGACCCGGCCGAGCCGTCGCCGCCCCCGTCCCGTCCCGAGATCCCGGCTCTCTGGGGCACGCCCGGCGCCCCTCCGCGCCCGCGCCCGGAACCCCACCGCGACCGGACGCCGCCCGCGCGCCCGGAACACTCGCCCCCGCGGCGCCCGCCGGAACGGCCCGACCAGCGTCCGGCGGAGCAGCGTCCAGTGGAGCGGCGTCCGGCGCAGGGGCGCGCGCCCGAGCAGCGCCGGCCCGAACAACCTGCGCCGGAACGGCGTGAGCCGGGACAGAGCCTCTCCGAACAACGCCTTTCCGGGCGGGGCGCCCCTGAGCGGGGGCCGCGCGAGCAGCGCAGCCCGGGGCACCGGGTGCCCGAGCGGCGTCATCCGGACCGGCGACCCGCGGAACGACGTCCCGCGGAGCCGCGTCCGCCCGAGGGGCGACCGGCACCGAGGCCGCCGGAACGCCCGCGGCAGGCCCCGGCGCCGCGCCCGGCGGAGCCGGCGGACCAGCGGCCCCAGCCTCCGCTGCGGCCCGAATCCGCACAGCGGCCCGAACCCGCGCGGCCGCGCGAGCAGGATCCCGAGCGGCGCCCGTCCCGGCCGGAGAGGGCGCCGGAACCCGCGCCGTCCGGGCCCGTGAAGATCAGACGCGGTCAGTCGATCGCCACCTACAAGCGGTCCGAGCTGGTCCAGCTCGTCGGACGCATCGCCGAACGCGAGGCGGACCTGTCGGACGACCAGATCATCGAGCTCGTCACGCGGCTCCTCGGCTGCCCGGAGGACGAGTCGCTCCTCGTCGGCGCGCGGCTCCGCTACGCCGTCCGGGCGTACCGGGAGCAGGCCGGCCGCGGGAACCCCGAACAGTGAGGCCCGAACAGTGAGGCCCCGGACGGCGGGGCTCATCCGGGCCTCGCCGTCCGGGCGGCCGCGACCGGTCGCCTAGAAGCCGGGACGCGCGAGCGGGAACGGGATCGTCTCGCGGATGGTGCGGCCCGTGAGGGTGATCATGAGCCGGTCGATGCCCATCCCCATGCCGCCCGCGGGCGGCATCCCGTACTCCAGGGCGCGCAGGAAGTCCTCGTCGAGCTCCATGGCCTCGGGGTCGCCTCCGGCGGCCCGCAGCGACTGCTCGACGAGACGTTCCCGCTGCAGGACGGGATCGGTCAGCTCCGAGTAGGCGGTGCCGAGTTCCAGGCCGAAGACGATGAGGTCCCATTTCTCGGCGAGCCGCGGGTCGGAGCGGTGCGGACGGGTCAGCGGTGACGTCTCGGCCGGGTAGTCCCGCACGAACGTGGGCGCGGTGAGCCTGCCTTCGACCAGGGTCTCGAAGAGCTCCTGGACGATCCTGCCCTGCCCCCAGTGCACGTCCACGTTCAAACCGAGGCTCACCGCGAACGAGCGGACCCTGGTCAGCGGCGTGTCCGGCGTGATCTCCTCGCCGAGGGCCTCGGAGACCGACCCGTAGACGGTGATCTCCCGCCACGGCTCGGCGAGGTCGTACTCGACCCCGTCGCGGACGACCACGGTGGTGCCGAGCGCGGCCCGGGCGGCGTCGACGACCAGGGACCGGGTGAGGTCCGCCATCGTGTCGTAGTCGCCGTAGGGCTCGTACGCCTCCAGCATCGTGAACTCGGGGTTGTGCTTGGGGGAGACGCCCTCGTTGCGGAAGTTGCGATTGAGTTCGAAGACGCGTCCCATGCCGCCCACCAGGAGCCGCTTCAAGTAGAGCTCGGGCGCGATGCGCAGGTAGAGGCGCATGTTGTAGGCGTTCATGCGGGTCGTGAACGGCCGTGCGGTGGCGCCGCCGTGGACGGGCTGCAGCATCGGCGTCTCGACCTCGAGGTAGCCGCGGGCGCGCAGGCCGTCGCGGACGGCGGCGACGGCGTCGCCCCGCATCCGCAGCAGCCGGCGGGACTCGTCGTTGACGATGAGGTCGACGTACCGCTGCCGGACGCGGGTCTCCGGATCCGACAGCCCGGAGCGCTTGTTCGGCAGCGGCCGCAGGCATTTGGCGGTGATCTGCCAGGACGAGGCGAGCACCGACAGCTCGCCGTGCCGGGACGTGACGACCTCGCCCCGCACACCCACCTGGTCGCCGAGGTCGACCAGCGTCTTCCACCGGCGCAGGGACTCCTCCCCGAGCGCGTCGGCGGTCAGCATGACCTGGAGGTCGCCGGTCTCGTCCCGCAGCGTGGCGAAGACGAGACGGCCGTGCTCGCGCGCCAGGACGACCCGGCCCGCGACGGCCACCCGATGGCCCGTGCGGGCGTCGGGGGCGAGATCCGGGAACCGGGCGCGCACGTCCGCGGCGAGGTCGGTGCGTTCGCAGCCGACCGGGTACGGGTCCATTCCCGCATCGCGGAGCCGGTCGAGCTTGGCGTGCCTGACCCGCTCCTGCTCCGACAGGCGGCGGCGCGGCGCGCGGGCCGCACCGGCGGCCGCCTCGATCCGCCGGATGCGTTCGACGAGGTCGCCGGAGGGGGCCGCGGCGGCCGCCCGGTGCAGCCTCGGCCGGTTCAGGCTGGGCAGGAACCCCTCGGCGCGGGCGTAGGCGAGACCGAGGCGGACGAGGTCGCGCCCCTGCCGGTAGCAGACGTAGCGGGGCTGCCAGTGCGGCAGGTACTTGGCGTTCGCCAGGTACAGCGATTCGAGCTGCCAGAACCTCGACGCGAACGACAGGAACCGGTAGGACAGGCGGGCCACGGGACCGGCGCCGATCTGGGAGCCGCGCACGATCGCCGAGCGGAGCATCGCGAAGTTCAGCGAGATCCGCCGCACCCCGATGATCGGGGCCTGCTCGGCGAGCTTGGCGACCATGTACTCGTTGAGCCCGTTCTCGGCGAGCCGGTCGCGGCGCATCAGGTCCAGCGACAGGCCGGTGCGTCCCCAGGGGACGAAGCTGAGCAGTCCGCGCAGCTCGCCGCGGGCGTCGAACGCCTCGACCATCACGCAGCGTCCGTCGGTGGGGTCGCCGAGGCGGCCGAGCGCCATGGAGAAGCCGCGTTCGGTCTCCTCCCCGCGCCAGGCGTTCGCGGCGCGGATCAGCGTCTCCATCTCCGCGGCGGGGATCTGGGCGTGGCGCCGGATCCGCACGCGGTACCCGGCCCGCTCGACGCGCCGGACCGCCTGGCGTACCTGCCGCATCTCACGGCCGTCCAGGTTGAACTCCGTCAGGTCGATCACGGCCTCGTCGCCGAGCTCCAGCGCGTCGAACCCGTGGCGCCGGTAGGCGTGCGCGGCGCGCTCGCCGACGCTGACCGCCCCGGGGATCCAGGCGTGGGCACGGCACTCCTCCAGCCACGCCTCGATGGCCTGGTCCCACGACTCGGGGTCGCCGAGCGGGTCGCCGCTCGCCAGCGAGACCGACCCCTCGACCCGGTAGGCGATGGCCGCCTTGCCGTTCGGCGCCACCATGACGTCCTTGTCGCGGCGCAGGGCGAAGTAGCCGAGGGAGTCCTGCTCTCCGTACTCGGCGAGCAGCGTCCGCGCCGCCAGCTCCTCCTGCGGGTCGAGGACGGGATCCTGGCGGCCCGGCCTGAACATCGCCCAGAACGTGGCGATGAGGAGGCCGGTGCCGAGGACCCACAGGATCGCGTCGACCCAGAACGGCACCTGGACGTCGATGGGCTTGCCCGTGACGCGCGGCCCGAGGACGGTCTGGGAGATCGCGTAGAGCGGGTGCGTCCAGAACGCGCCGTCGTCGTCCCGGTCGGTGAGGCTGACCAGGAACGTTCCGGCGCCGCAGGTCACCACCATCAGGTTGGTGAAGACCTGGGTGGCGAGCCGGCGGTTCGCGCGGTCGGGGAGCGTCGTGAACTGGCCGCGTGCGGCGAGCAGCAGGGCCAGGGCGGTGAGGTAGACGCCGGCGCTGACGAGCAGGCCGACCTGGAGCGGCTTGCCCGGCGACAGGCAGGCCGCCACGACGGCGGCGACGCCGGCCGCGGTCGGCGCGCAGAAGATCAGGACGAGGATCCGCCAGGCGGCCTTCTTGCGGCGCCGCACGCCCATCGACAGCAGGATCCACAGCAGGCCGACGGGCACGCTCGGGAACCAGCCGAGGTACCCGATCCAGCGCAGGGCCCAGATGTCGGCCAGTTCGAGGATGAGACCATGGGAGATCCAGGCGAGCAGCGACAGGATCCCGGAGAGTCGGGTGTACCAGAAGAAGACCGTGGGCGCGGACTGGACGAGCCGTCCCCACTCGCCCAGCAGACCGCCCCCGCCGCGCGGTCCCCGCCTCCCGGAGGCCCCCCGTTCACCGGCACGGTCGGCACGGTCGGCGGCGCGGTTAGCGGCGCGTATGCCACGGCCGATGCGCACGCCATGGGCGGCGCGGACGGCGCGAATGGCCCTGCCGACGCGGCCCGTCGCGCCGGTGCCGTCCGCCGCGGGACCGTCAACGGCGGTCGTCACGGCCGCCCTGCTTCCGTCCCTGGGGGCGCGTGCGGTGGCGAACCTCGGCAAGGGGCCGGGCGTCGTACGGGTGGGGGGTTGTGGCTTGCAAGCTCGGTCCAAGGTTGTCAGCAAAAGTCGATATGGTCGCGGATATGCCAAGTGAACCCGCCGGTGAGCGGTTGCTCGCCCGCCGTTACCGACTGGTGACCCAGGTCGGGCGCGGCGGCATGGGTACGGTCTGGCAGGCGCACGATGAGGTCCTCGGTCGGGACGTCGCGGTGAAGGAGGTCATCCTCCCGCATGGTCTCACCGACGAGGAACGCGCCGTGCACCACAAGCGCACCTTCCGCGAGGCTCGCGCCGCGGCGCGGCTCGGTCACCCGGGCGTCGTCACCGTCTACGACGTCGTCGAGGAGGACGAACGCCCGTGGATCATCATGGAGCTGATCAAGGCCCGCTCCCTCGACCAGGTGATCAAACAGGAGGGGCCGCTGGAGCCCCGCCGCGCCGCCGAGATCGCCCGGCAGATGCTCGCCGCGCTGCACGCCGCGCACGAGGCGGGCGTCCTGCACCGCGACGTCAAGCCGAGCAACGTGCTGATCACCGGTAAGGGACGGATGGGCGAGCGCGCCGTCCTCACCGACTTCGGCATCGCGACCGCCTCCGGTGACGCCACCCTCACCCAGACCGGGCTGGTCATGGGATCCCCCGCCTACATCGCCCCCGAGCGCGCCCGCGGCCGGACCGCGGGCCCGAAATCCGACCTGTGGTCGCTCGGCGTCACCATGTACGCGATGCTGCACGGCAAGTCGCCGTTCGAGCGCCCCGAGCCGATGGCGTCGCTGATCGCGGTGATCTCCGAGGAGCCCGACCCGCCGGAGAACGGCGGGCGTCTCATCCCGGTGATCGAGGGGCTGCTGCGCAAGAACCCCGACGAGCGGATGGACGCGATCGAGGCCGGCGCCCTCCTGGACGAGATCGTCCGGCAGGAGACCGTCGACACGCAGCGCACCATGGCGGTCGAATACCCCGGAGAAGCCGGCGACCCCGGCGGTGCGACGACCCCCGACCCGGCCGCCCCCGCCGCCGCGACCGCCCGTCCCGACCAGCTGACGAGCCTCGACATCCCGGCCGGCAAGGCCAGGTCCGCCAAGTCCGCCTCAGTGCTGTCCAAACTGCGCGCGGCGGGGAAGGGGGGCGGGCGCGGCCCCGGGCCCAGCGAGACGAGGCCCGACGCCGACGACGCCGCGTCCTGGAGCTCCCAAGGGGCCGCGCAGGGCGGAGGCGCCCTCCCCGCCGCGCACGCGGTTCCCGGGCACGGCGACCCGGGCCTCGCGGGGCCCGGACAGGGGACGGCGGTGCACTTCCCGCCGACCACGCACACGGTGGGACGCCCGGCCCTGGCCTCCAACCGCAACGTGCTGATCATCGCCGCGCTCATCGTGATCGTCATCCTGGTCGTCGCGGGCATCGCGCTCGCCAACGGCGGCGGCGACGAGAAGCAGGCCGGCGAGAAGAGCGCCACGGCGCCGGCCGGCGACCACGCCGCCTCGCCGGCGGCCTCGCCGGAGGGGACGGCGACGCCGTCCCCGGTGTCCGCCCCGGCCACGACCCCCGCGGCCAGCGTCACACCGAGCGGGCAGATCCCCGCCGGCTTCCGCAGGTACCACGACCGCAGCGGCTACTCCGTGCTCATCCCGGAGGGCTGGAGCGGCCCGGAACGCAAGGTCGGCGGCGACTTCTTCTACTCGCCCGACCGCGAGGTCTTCATCCAGATCGACCAGACCGACGACCCCGGGGAGAGCGCCATCGACGACTGGCGCGAGCTGGAACAGGGCGGCGGCGGACGGAAAGGCTACAAACTGATCGGAATCCGGCCCACCGGGAACCAGCCGCCCGTGCCCGACACCGGCAACGGCGACAAGTCCGCGGACTGGGAGTACACCTACGACGGCGAGAACGGACGCGTCCACGTCCTCAACCGGGGCTTCGTCACCGAAGACCGGGAGCACGGCTACGCGATCCTGCTGCGCGCCCCCGACCGGGACTGGAGCCGGGTGTTCGCCGAGCTCCAGCCCGTGTACCAGTTCTTCGAGCCTGCGAGCGACTGATGGAGGGTCGTCTTCTCGCGGGCCGGTACCGGCTCGAATCCGTCGTCGGCCGCGGCGCCATGGGCACGGTGTGGCGTGCCCGCGACGAGGTCCTCGACCGTGACGTCGCCGTCAAGGAAGTCGTCCTGCCCGAGGGGCTGAGCGACGAGGAACGCGACAACCGGCACCGCCGGACGCTGCGGGAGGCGCGGGCGTCGGCGCGGCTGAACCACCCCGGCGTGGTGACCGTCCACGACGTCGTCGACGAGGACGACCGGCCGTGGATCGTCATGGAACTGGTGCGGGCCCGTTCCCTCCAGGAGATCGTGGACGAGGACGGCCCCCTCCCCCCGGTCCGCGTCGCCGCCATCGGACGGCAGATCGCCGGGGCGCTGCGCGCCGCCCACGCCATCGGGGTCCTGCACCGCGATGTCAAGCCCGCCAACGTCCTCGTCACCTCCGATGACCGGGCCGTCCTCACCGACTTCGGCATCGCGCAGCTGCAGGGGGACGCGACCCTCACCGGGACCGGCTCGCTCATCGGCTCGCCCGCGTACATCGCGCCGGAGCGGGTCAAGGGCGACCCGGCGATCCCCGCCTCCGACCTGTGGTCCCTCGGCGCCACCCTGTACGCCGCGACGGAGGGCCGGCCCCCGCACCACCGCGGCGACGCGATGGCCGTCCTCGCCGCGGTGATGACGCAGGACGTCCCGCCGCCGAAGAACGCGGGGCCGCTCACGCCCGTGCTCGCCGGCCTCCTGGAGCGCGACCCGGTCCGGCGGATGGACGGCGACCAGGCGGAGAAGGCGCTGAAGGCGGTCGCCGAAGGCCGGGGGATCGAGGCGGCCTCAGCCGCCGGAACCGTGGCGGACGGGACCGTCGCGGCGGCCACGACCCCGGACCCCGACTCGGCGGGAACGCGGGCACTGTCCTCCACGACACCGCCTCCGGCCTCGTCGGACGCCCTGACGCAGACGCAGGCGCCGCCTCCCTTCGCCAACCCGGCACCCGGGATGACGCAGCAGTACGCGCCGCTCGCGACGGCTGCGACGCCTGGAACGTCGCGTGGCATGTCCGCGGTGGTGCCGATCCTCGCGGGGGCGGCCGTGGCGGCCGTGATCCTCGCCGTGGCCGGTTTCCTGCTGTGGCCGGACGGCTCGTCCGACGGCGACGCGACCGGGCGGCCGTCGACCGTCGCGAAGGCGTCCACGCCGTCGGCGCCGACCTCGTCGGGGATGAAGGACGCCTCCACCGATCCCGTGACCACACCGTCCTCACCGCTCGCGGACTCGCCCCTCCCGGCGGGATTGGTCAGGGCGAAGGGCCCCGGCTTCACCATCGGGGTTCCGCCCGGGTGGCGGAGGTCCGTCCGCGGCGACAGCGTCTTCTGGACCGACCCCGCGAGCGGCTCCTACATCCAGGTCGACCAGACGGTCTGGTCGGGAGACCCGTACGAGCACTGGGTGGAGTGGGAGCGCCAGGCCATCGCCGACGGAAAACTGAAGAACTTCAACCGGATCTCCATCACCCACACGAGCGTCGCGGGGATCCCCGCGGCCGACATCGAGTTCACCTGGACACGGGGATCCGGCCTGACCCGTGCCCGCGACCGCGGGGTGATCGCCGGCGGCCGTCCGTACGCCGTCGTGGTCGCGGTTCCCGCTTCCCGGTGGAACGAGAACGCCGCACTCGTGGAGAATGTGCTCAACACGTTCCGTCCCTCCGGGGTGGGATGACCGATGGGGGGACCCTCTCGTCATGGCACAGGCACGTCTGCTCGGTAACCGTTACCGGCTCGACTCGGTGGTCGGCCGGGGCGGCATGGGCACCGTGTGGCGCGCCTTCGACACCATGCTCGACCGGGAGGTGGCGGTCAAGGAGGTCGTGTTCCCGCCCGGTCTCGACGAGACCGAGCGGGGCGTCCTCTACGAGCGGACGTTCCGGGAGGCGCGGGCGTCGGCGCGGCTGAACCACTCCGGGGTGGTGACGGTCCACGACGTGGTCGAGGAGTCCGGCCGGCCGTGGATCGTGATGGAGCTCGTCCTCGCCCCGTCGCTGCAGGACCTGATGGACCGCGGCCCGATCACGCACCAGAGGATCGCCGACATCGGGCTCCAGGTGCTCGACGCCATCGGGCACGCCCACGAGAAGGGCATCCTGCACCGCGACATCAAGCCCAGCAACGTCCTGATCACCGACTCGGGACGGGTGGTGCTCACCGACTTCGGCATCGCGCAGATGGAGGGCGACTCCACCCTCACGCAGACCGGGCTGGTCATGGGGTCGCCCGCCTACATCCCGCCGGAGCGGGTCCTGGGCGAGCGCGCGGTGCCGGCGTCCGACCTGTGGGCGCTCGGCGCGACGATGTACGCGGCCCTGGAGGGCCGCTCCCCGTACGAGCGGGCGGACGCGATGTCGTCGTTGCAGGCCGCGATGACCGAGCCGGTCCCGCCGGCCCGCAACGCCGGGCCGCTCGCGCCCGTGCTCGACGGGCTGCTGGCGCGCGAGCCGAGGAAGCGGATGACGGCGGCGCAGGCGCGTCCGCTGCTCGCGCGGGTGGCGGCCATGCCCGCGTCAACGCCGCCGCGTCCGGTGCCGTCCACGTCCCTCGACAAGACGGTGACCGACGAGCCCGCCGGCCGCTACCTGCCCCCGGGGCGGCGGGACGGCTCGGCGGAGACCGTCCTGGACTCGGACGAGCTCGATGTGGTGACCCGCCGCGACCCCGGCGGGTCCGAGCCGGTCACCCGCCTGGAGTCCGGCCGGTACGGCGGCCAGAGCCGGCAGTTCGCCGGTCAGGGCCACGGCCAGGCCCGCGATCTCCGTCAGGGTCCAGTCCGGTCTCAGGGGCA
Source organism: Spirillospora sp. (assembly GCA_036564055.1). Lineage (GTDB taxonomy): Bacteria > Actinomycetota > Actinomycetes > Streptosporangiales > Streptosporangiaceae > Spirillospora. Next base: position 16,399 of record DATCLF010000030.1, on the reverse strand, counting down.
GGGGCGGGCCTGGGGGGCCGGCCAGGAACAGAAGGGCGCCCACCACGCGTCGTCGTCGGCCCCCGGCCGGGACGCGGAGACGCGGACGTTCGTGGAGACCGAGTGGACTCCGCCGCCCGGGCCGCCTCCCCCGGAGCTGGCCGGGCGCCAGCCGCCGCCCGGGCCGTCGCCGCAGACGCCGCCGCCGTGGGAGCAGCCGGAGCAGTTCGCCCACTGGCAGCAGCCTCCGCCGCCGTCCGTGCCGGGCCCCACCCGGAACCAGGCCGAGCGCCGCAAGACGATCATCTTCGTCACGGTCGCGGTGATCCTCATCGTGGTGGCGGTGGTGACAGGTGCCCTCATCCTGCGCGACAAGCTCCAGACGGGCGCGTCGGCGCCGCCGCGACCGGCCTCGGCGACCGCCGGGCCGTCCTGCGCCGCCCTCGCGTCCTGACGCCGGTCAGGTGTCGGGGGTGAGGCGGCCGGCGGAGAACGCGTCCAGGACGAGACGCAGATCGGCGACGTGATCGTCGAGCCGGTCCGCCGGTTCGCCCGCCCGGATCCGCGCCGCGTCCTCCTCCACCCGCCGCAGCCGTTCGTCGAGGGCCGCCAGCAGCCGCTCCGAGCCCGCCAGGGCGTCGCCGCCCTCGGCCTCGGCGAGGGCCTGCCGCAGCAGCTTCGCCTGCCGCTGCAGCTCCAGGTGCCGGCGGTGCAGGTCCACGAACACCGACACCTTCGCCCGCAGCAGCCACGGGTCGAACGGCTTGGTGATGTAGTCGGCGGCGCCGGCGGCGTAACCGCGGAACGCCTGCTCGGCCGCCGACCCGGCCGCGGTCAGGAAGATGATCGGGATGTCGCGGGTGCGGGGCCGGGACTTGATGTGCTCCGCGGTCTCGAAACCGTCCATCTCCGGCATGACGACGTCGAGCAGGATCAGCGCGAAGTCGTCGTTCAGCAGCTCCTTCAGGGCCGCCTGGCCAGACGTGACCGGCACGACCTCCACGGGAAGGGCGTCGAGGACGGCCGCGAGGGCGGTCAGGTTCTCCTCGCGGTCGTCGACGGCCAGGATCCTCGTGTCCTTCGGCACCGGGGCTCCTCCGCGTCCATGACGGCTCGTGCCGTCCACCCTGTCACGTCCCGGCGGACGACGACAGTGCACTCGGCCACAGTGTGAGACCGTGGTGGCGCCTCGGTGAGGCCGCTCTCTAGGAGAGCCAGCCGGGTTTGACCAGTCCCGACTCGTAGGCGAGCACCACGAGCTGGGCGCGGTCCCGGGCGCCGAGCTTCACCATCGTCCGGCTGACGTGGGTCTTCGCGGTCGCGGGGCTCACCACCAGGCGGGCCGCGATCTCCTCGTTGGTCAGGCCCTCGCCGACGAGCGCCATGACCTCCCGTTCCCGGTCGGTCAGCGCGTTCAGCCGCGGCGACGGCGCCGGCTCCTTGGCGCGTGCGGCGAACTCGGCGATGAGCCGCCGGGTCACGCTGGGCGACAGCAGCGCGTTGCCCTCCGCGACGGCCCGGACGGCGTGGATCAGCTCCACCGGTTCGGTGTCCTTGACGAGGAAGCCGCTCGCGCCGCCGCGCAGCGCCTCGAACACGTACTCGTCGAGCTCGAAGGTGGTGAGGATGACGATCTTGACGCCGTCGAGCCGTTCGTCGGCGGCGATGCGCCGGGTGGCCTCCAGCCCGTCGAGCCCCGGCATCCTGATGTCCATCAGGATGACGTCGGGACGCAGCCGCCGCGCCAGCGCCACGGCCTCCTCGCCGTCGCTCGCCTCCCCGACCACCTCGATGTCGGACTGGGCGTCCAGCAGCGCCCGGAACCCGGCCCGGACCAGCACCTGGTCGTCGGCCAGCACCACCTTGATCACCGAGCGGCCCCCGTCCCGTCGTCGCGCGTCTCCTCCAGGGGGATGCGGGCCTCCACCCGGAAGCCGCCGCCGGGACGCGGCCCGGCGTCGAAGCTGCCGCCGAGCGCCGCCACGCGTTCGCGCATGCCCCGGATCCCGCTGCCGCCCGGATGATCGTCCACGAGGGACACCCCCTGGCCGTCGTCCTCGACCCGCACCCCGATCTCGTGTTCACGGTAGGCGATGCACACCCGCGCCGTCACCGGCCCGGGGCCCGCGTGACGCGTCACGTTCGTCAGCGACTCCTGGACGATGCGGAACGCGGCGAGGTCCGTGCCCGTGCTCAGCGGGCGGCGTTCCCCGGTGACGTCGACCTCGACCCGCAGGCCCGCGGAGCGCGCCCGGGCCACGAGGTCGTCCAGCCGGTCGAGCCCGGCGGTGGGGGCGCGGGGCGCGGCCTCGCCCTGCGACCGCAGCGCGCCGATCACCCCGCGCATCTCGGTGAGCGCGTCCTTGCTGGCGTCCTTGATGGCGGCGAGCGCCGTGCGGGCCTGCTCGGGGTTCTCGTCCAGCAGGTGCAGCGCCACCCCCGCCTGGACGTTGATCATCGAGATGTTGTGGGCGAGGACGTCGTGCAGCTCGCGGGCCATCCGCAGCCGTTCCTCGCTGGCCTGCCGGCGTTCCTTCTCCGCGCGGATGCGCTCGGCCTCTGCGGCGCGTTGCGCCCGCATCCGGATCAGCTCGCCGGTGAGGAGCACCACCAGCGCCCAGACGGTGACGAGCGCCGAGCCGAGGGCGGTCGGCCTCTCCACCGGGAAGAGCCCGCCGGAGCCCCGCTCGTCCGGCGGGACGCCGATCGCGGTCGTCAGCGCGAGGTAGCCGGTCAGGACGGCGCCCGTTCCCACCCAGGTGACGAGCCGGTGCCCGGCCACGATCGCCGCGACCATCGCGACGGCGAGGGAGACGATGATCGGGCCGTAGGTGTAGGCGCGCAGCAGGTACAGGGCGGTCACCGCCGCGGTCCCGGCGAGGGTCGCCACCGGGTGCCTGCGGCGCAGCAGGAGCAGCGCGGGGCCGGCGAGGAGCAGGCCGAAGCCGAGCGCGTCCAGATCGGTGTGGCCGTCCCCGGGTCCGCCTCCGCCCGCCCACGGCGGCCCCGGGGCATCGTCGCGGGACGACCCGCCCGGGCCGCCGCCCTGCGCGCCGAGGGAGCCGACGACCTGGAAGAACGCCAGGAAGAGCGGGACGACCCACACCGGCCACAGGCCGGGACGCGGCCACTGCGGCCGGTCCTGACCGTGCGGCGGTGAAGTGCTCATGCCAGCACGGTAGGTCATGGACTCCGCGGCGGCGTCGGCCGCGGGGAGGGGACGCGCGTACTCCCCGCGGTGTAGCCGGAGGGGCGGCGGGCGACGCGGGGGTCAGCCCGCGAGCCACTCCCCGGTCTCCACGCTGACCAGGCCGTGTCTGGCGGCCGCGATCACCGCCTCCCGCTGCGAGTGCACGCCGAGCTTGCTGAGGACGCTCTGGACGTGGCTGCGGGCGGTGCTGCGCGTCACGCCCATCGCCTTCGCCAGCGTCTGCGTCGACTCGCCCCGCGCCAGGCGCGTCAGGACCTCCCGCTCACGCGGGGTGAGGTACCGCGCGAGCTGCTGCGCCCGGCTGGACCGCCGCGCCCGGTCCCGGTGGGTCACCTCGTCGACGACGGTCTCACCGGCGGCGACCCGGCGCAGCACGGCGAGGATGTCGCCGGCCTGCTGGCCCTTGTGGACGAAACCGCGGACTCCAAGGCGGATGGCGGCGTCCAGCACCTGCTGTTCGAGGAAGCCGGTGAGGACGACGAAGCTCGTGGACGGCGACGCGGCCCGCAGTCCCGGCAGCCATTCGAGCACCGTCCCCGAGGGGAACTTCAGGTCGATGAGGCAGACGTCGGGCCGCTCGTCCCGCAGGACGGGCAGGGCGTCGACGGGGGAGTAGGTCACCCCGGCGACGATGTGCCCGGCCTCGGTCAGCACGAGCGACAGCGACTCGGCGAAGACGGCGTGGTCGTCGCAGATGATCACCTTCATGGGTGCGGCCGTCAGTCGTCGGTGAGCGGATCGGTGAGCGGGTCGCCGGGCGGGCCGTCGGCCCGGGCGGCCGGGTCGGCGGACGGGCCGGGCGGCGATGCCGCGGGCAGCAGCATCCGCACCCGGGCCCCGCCCATCTCGCAGGCGCGGATCTCCAGGCTGCCGCCGTAGCCGGACAGCAGGTCGTGGACGATGCCGAGCCCGAGGGAGGCGAGACCGGGCCGCGCCCGGCCCCGGGCGGACGCGGCCGGCGACCCCGCCGGGACGGTGCCGAACCCCGGGCCGTCGTCGTCGACCTGGATGACGATCCAGCCCTGGTGCGGCTCGACGCGCACGTCGACGCGTCTGTCCGCGACGCGGCACGCGTTGTCGAGGACGTTCCGCACGGCGCGCCACAGCGCGACCGGGTCCATGTGGGCCCACGCCTCGCCGCCGGTGAAGCACACCTCGTGGGACGTGGAGAGGCGCATGCCCGTGACGACCTCGGCGGTGAGCTCGTCCACGCGGATGCACTCGGTGAGGGGCGGCGGCGTCTCGTCCGGGCCGTCGTCCGCGTCGAGGCGCCGGAGCAGGTGGTCGAGCCAGCGGGTCTCGCCGAGGATCTGCTCGATGCGGGCGCGGCTGGTGTCGCCGACGTCCTCGGCGGCCGCGACCGCCGAGGCCAGCATGATGATCGTGCCGAGTTCGTGCCTGATGTCGTGACGGAGCCGCCTCCTCCACAGGACGTGCTCCGCGCGGTCGGAGCGGGATCCGCCGCCGAGCCCGCCGTGATGCGCGTGCGTTCCGGCGAGGGTCCCCACACCCGCCGGAGACGGCCAGGACCGCCCGTTGTCCATTGATACCCCCGTCTGTTCTTTCAGCACCCGCCTAGAACCGTCACCCGCCCGGCTGTGAGTGTCCAGTCAATTGGCCGTAACAGACCGGTCTATGTCCAGAAGTGGACATACGGTCGAGTAGCGACAACTTGGGCCAATATCTCGGAGTCTAAGGCGCGTTCAGGGAATGTTCGGGGGTGGAACGATCTCGTTCTCCTCGCCTTTCATGCCGACGGCGTAGCGGCTTTGCGCATTCCTGCGGGTGTGCCGGACGGGTGTCGCGGGAGACAGTCTCCCCATGCCGATGGTCACATTTCTCGGACATGCGGGCGTGGCGATCCACGCGAACGCCTTCCACCTGCTCGCCGACCCGTGGCTTGCTCCAACGGGGGCCTTTCTCGGAGCCTGGCACCAGTACCCGAGAAACGATCACCTGGACGTCGCCTCCTTGCTCGACGCCGACTGGGTCGCCGTCTCGCACGAACATCTCGATCATTTCGACCCGTGGGTGCTGGAGCGACTTCCGGCGCGTACCAGAATACTCATTCCGCGCTATCCGGGACCGGCGTTCCGGGAACGGATGCTGGCGGCCGCGGGCGGCCGCCAGGTAATCGAGCTGACTCCGTGGGAGAAATTTCCGCTCGACAATCGAGGCTCGTGGATCACCGCGATTCCGGAAGTGTCGCCGATGTGTCACGATGCGGCCTTTCTGATCGTCGTGGACGGCCGCGCGTTCCTGCACTGCAACGACGCCCGGCTCACCGCCGCCCAGGCCCGTCGCGCCAAGCACATGGCGGGCGGCAGGCTCGACCTCATGGCGGTGCAGACGTCCGGCGCGTCCTGGCACCCGATCTGCTACGAGTACCCGGCCGAGCAGATGGCGCGGATCTCCATGGACAAGCGGATCGCGAAGCTCCGGTCCGTGCAGCGCCTCGTCCGGCAGACCGAGCCCGAGCTCGCCGTCCCGTTCGCCGGCCCGCCCTGCTTCCTCGACGCCGGGGTCGCCCACCTCAACTGGGTCCTCGACCAGGAGGAGGGCGCCTTCTGCGACCCGGACGTCTCCACGCGGTGGCTGCGCGAGCACCTGCCCCGGCAGCGCTGGGACTACTTCAAGCCCGGCGACACGCTCGACCTCGACACCGGCGCGATCACCCGCGACCCGGTCTCGGCCGAGTTCTCCTTCGCCGACGCCGCCGAGTACCTCGAGCGTTACGCCGCCGACCGCGCGTCCGCCATCGCCGAAATCATCGCGGCCCACCCACATCCGGAGCCCGGCTTCGACGAGCGGTTCGCCGCCCACTTCCGGTACCTGGGCGGCCTCAGCGACTACTTCCTCCGCCGGATCTCGATGATCGTCCGCTTCGAGATCACCGGTCCGAACGGCGGCGTCTGGGACGTGGACTTCTCCGAGGACGGTCTCACCGTGGCCAAGGCGTCCCCGGACGTCCGCCCGCACTACCGCATCACCACCGAGGGCAGGTGGGTGGAGGGCATCCTTGCCGGGCGCATGGCCTGGGAGGACCTTCTCATCTCCTTCCGGGTCAGCCTCTACCGCGACCCCGACGTCTACAACGACCACCTGGTCGGCCTGCTCAAGCACGCCAACGCGCCCGCCCTGCGGGCCGTCGAGGAGTACGAGACGGGACGCGACGAGAGCGAGCGCATCGTCGTCGAGAGCGACGGCGTCCGCTACGAGATCCCCCGTTACTGCCCGCACGCGGGCGAGGACCTGTCCGTGGGCGCCGTCGTCCGCGACGGGCTGATCCACTGCCTCGCCCACAACTTCGCCTTCGACCTGGACACCGGCGAGTGCGTCAACGCCCGGGCCGCCAATCTGACCAGCAGGAGATGCTGACGGGAATGCCCGCCCGATCGGGTAACGATGTGGATACGGTGCGTATGCCCGGTACGTTGCTGAGGATCATGATGTGTTATTTTTATGGCAATTAAGCTGGGGGTTTTCTGAATAGGGGTGTGCGGTTGGACCGCAAGAGGTTCGGCCTGATGGCCGTCGCGTTCGTGCTCGTCGTCGGCGTCATGGAGGTTCTGGCGGTGAAGCTCGGGTCGGTCGAGCTTCCCCTCCCCACGGGCCCGCAGCAACCGGTCGTCGCCGACAGCCCAGACCAGGGTCGCAACTGACTCCGGCCGGAACCTCCGGTCGCGGACGACCCGTCACAGAACTCGATCAGGAACAACTCGATCGCGGACAAGACGGCTGGCCCGGGGATGACCCCGGGCTAGCCCGCGTTACGGGCCTTGATGAGGCTCTGCAGGTCGGGGTGGCCGTCGCCGGTGGCGTCGACGAGGGTGGGGCAGGCCCATTCGTCCTGGTGGCCCCAGGAGTAGGAGATCTCCAGCGGAGGACGCGGCACGAGGCGGTCCCAGCGGGCGAGGATCCGGCGGAACTGGCTCTGTGTGGGCAGCCAGTACTGCTTGTCTCCGCTGGAGCAGCTCTGCCCGAACACCTGCAGCACGGGGACGATCCTGTTGCGCGGAATCCCCGCGTCGCGAGCCATGCGGACCATCCGGTCGATCGCCCTGATGTCGCAGCGTTCGCGAGGTTCCGCCGCCCCCTCGCACGGATAGGGATCGAGGCCGAACAGGTCGACGCCGACGCGCGCCGGCGTGAGCGTCCGCATCGGGAAGTCGGTGAGGGAGATGTAGGAGATCTGCCCCGGCGCGTTCCTGCGGATGTACTCGGCGCGGGCGCGGATCTCCCCGGCGATCTTCGGGCAGTCGCCGGTGTTCGGCTCGTCCGACAGGTACCAGCCGTAGACGCGCGGGTCGCGCCCGAACCGGTCGACGGCGCGTGTGAACTCCTCGAAACCGAGGTCGAAGTCGTCGCACTGGAAGTTGCCGACCCACACGAGCGCCTGCATGTCCGCGGGGACGGCGGCGATCTCCGACGGGTCGGCGCCGACGTCCACCAGGTCGTATCCGAGTGCGCGCAGCCGCGGATAGTCGGACGGCTCGCTGTTCAGCGCGATGCGGCGCGTCCGCGCGCGCTTCGCCGCGGAGGCGCCGGGGGAGGGCGAGGCGAGGGGGCTTCGGTGCGGCTCGCTTTCCGACGGTTCCGAACGCAGGTAGAGCAGGAGCCCCGCGGAGAGCACGACCGCCGAGACGAGGGCCGCCGCTGCGCGGCGGACGCTCCGCGAATGCATGCAGGACCTTCCCCGGTGCGCCGCGCTAGGCGGCGGACCCGGACTCCTCGGCGGGTCGCGCGGTGTCGGACGGCAGAGTGTCGGACGGCTTGATCTCGGTCACCTTCCCGTCCGCCGATACCCGCAGCGGCGCCACGTCGAACCCGAGGACGTACCAGACGGTCTGGGCCAGCGTCCGGAGCGTCGCGCGCAACGACGGGTCGATCAGGAACACGGCGTCGACCGCGGCCTGCGCCGGGACGAGACGCTTGATGTAGAAGGCGAGGTCGACCTCCTCACCGGGAGGCAGGACGTCGCAGTCGCGGAACCTGATTTGCGACGTGCCCGTCATCCCCGGCCGGTGGTCGAAGATCCACCTCCACTGCGGTTCCCAGTAGACCGCGAGCTCGTAGGTCTCCGGACGGGGCCCGACGAGCGTCATGTCGCCGAGCAGGACGTTCACGAGCTGTGGCAGCTCGTCCAGGTAGAAGCGGCGCAGCACACGGCCGACCCGGGTCACGCGCGGGTCGCCGGTCGCGGTGACCTTCATTCCGTCGGCGTCCTGGCGCATCGTCCGGAACTTGTAGATGGTGAACGGCCGGCCGCCCTGCCCGACCCGGGTCTGCCGGAAGATTCCCGGGCCGCGGCTGGTCAGCCGCACCAGCGCGTAGATGAGAACCAGCGGAACGGACAGCAACAGCAGTCCGGTCAACGCCCCTGCGATGTCCAGCGCCCGGCGGGCCCGCGAGGGCGGGACGCCGTCGGACGGGACGACGGGTCGGGCGATGAGCCCGTCAGACATGATCACCTCGTTTTCCTCACGTGCTGGAACCAGGCCAGCAGTGCCGCGGTGGTGGCGATGAAGGAGATGGACGTCGCGACGGCGGCGCCCACCGCACCGTGCGCCGGGATCAGGACGAGACCGGCCGCTACGACCACGACGAGGCCGATGGCCTGCCCGGTGGACGCGGCGCCCGGCCGCCCGACCCCGTACAGGTAGGCCATGACCAGGCCCGTCACCCCGAACGTGACGACGCCCCCGAGACGGATGTAGGTGGGCGCGACCGCCTCGTCGAACACGTCGCCGAACACCCAGGGCAGCGCCGTGCCCGCGACGAGCGCGAGCGGCAGCGCGGCGAGGACGGAGATCCCGAACGCGGGGAGGATGAGGGCGGCGGTGCGGCGCGCGGCGCGTCGCCTGTCCTCCCGTGCGAAGTCGGGGTACAGGACGTAGTTCACGGCGAGCCCGGGGAGCTGCACCAGCTCGGCGAACTTGCTCGCGACGGTGTAGACGCCGAGGACCTTCGGCCCGGCGAGCGCCCCCAGCAGCGCCATGTCGAAGCGGAGCTGGAGGATGTCGATGAGCTCGCCGACGTAGCCGCGGAAGCCGTACCCCGTGATCGACCTGCCGAGTTTCGCGTCGGGGCGTCCCCATCCGCGGAAGAACCCGCGGCCCCGCAGCCGCCGCGCGATCCAGGCGGCGGCGGCGATGTCGGCGAGCACGAGCCCGGCGACCAGCCCGCCCGGTCCGTGCCAGGCCGGCAGGATCGCGAGGTAGATCGGCAGGAACACGAACTCCTCGACGGCGATGGCGAGGCTGGCGCCATTTGGGTCGTCGGTCCCTTGGAGGAGGCCCTTCCCGACGGACACGAAGCCCTGTGTGAACGACGGGACGGCCGCGGCGAGCGTCACCCAGATGCCGAACGACTTGAAGAAGACGATGTAGAGCAAGGGGCTCAGCGCGAGCCAGCACACCGCCGCCAGGACCGCGCCGATCACGGTCAGCCAGGCCAGCGTGGGCCGGACCCGGCTCTGCTCGCGCTCATCGCGCGCGAGGAAGTAGGGCGCGGCGGCCGGGAGCCCGCCGTTCGACAGGTGGCAGAGCAGCCCCGGCAGGATCCGGACGAGCGTGAACGCGCCGACGAGCTCGGGTCCGCCGGTCCGCGCGACGAGGATCGTGGCGAGGCCCAGCGACGCCAGCGCCCCCACCCGGGCGGCCATGTTCCCGGCGACGAGCGAGACGAGCCGCGTGCGGACGGCCTTCGTCGCGCCGCCCTTCCCGTCGGGCCGTGTGATCTCCGGAAGCGGGGTTTCCGGCCGCGGGGCCTTCGGCGGCGGCGACACGGGCGACGCGGTCCCCGACCGCGGGGCCTCGGACCGATGAGTTCCGGACGGTGGGACTTTCGGCGGCGGGCCCTCCGGCACCGGCGCGTCAGGCGGTGGAGGGCCGGGAGGCGAGGGCGGCGGCAGCGGTGCGACCGTCCGCTCGCGCAGGGCCGGGGCGCGGCCGAACAGGTCGAGCGCGGCGATCAGACCGAAGATCGCGAAACCGTGCCGATAGTGCAGCACCTCATAGAAGAGGCCGCAGATCAGGAACACGGCGACCAGCGCCCCGAACAGCTCGGGACGCGGGACGAGCCGCGCGTACTCGGGCCTCAGCGCGCCCCGCCGCCCGATCCGCACGGCCCTCAGCACCAGCACCGTCAGCATCAGGATCAGCGCGAGACCGCCGAGGAACCCGCGTTCGAGGACGGAGGCGATGTAGTCGTTGTGCGCCTCCTGGACGTACGGCTCCTGCCGCACGCGCATCTGCGTCTCGGTCTGCGCCGCGCCGATCCCGAACGGGTGCTCCTGCTCCCTGATCATCTCCCAGCAGGTGGCGAAGACGGTGCTGCGGGAGTCGGTGCTCTCCCCGGTCGTCCGGCCGATGGAGTCGCGCAGGATGGGGGAGATCTGGCCGGCGCGGTCGAGGTACGGCTGGATGTCGGCCTGGGTGAGGACCGTCACCGCGCCGCCGCCGAGGAGCACGGCGGCGGCGGACACCGCGACGGCGTGGTGGGCCTTGCCCTCGCGGAACAGCCGGAACAGGTAGCCGAGCAGCAGGGCGCAGCACAGCGCGAGCAGCCCGCCGTTCGAACCGGTCAGCAGTTCGGCGGCGAGGAGGACGCCGCAGACGACGCGCCGCGGTCCCGTCCGCTCGGGGTAGCGCGTGGCGCGGACGATGAAGAGGACGCAGATGAACCAGTTGGCCGCGTAGTTGGCGTCGCCGAAGGTGAACATCAGGCGCTCACCGTCGGGCTGCTTGCCGGACAGCGCGTCGACGCCGAGCGCGAACCCCGCCATCATGACGAGCGCGTAGAGCGTCCCGATGTGGACGAACGCCCGCAGCGCGACCCGCAGCAGGGACGGGTCCCGGCCGAGGTTGGCGAGGCAGACCGCCCACAGCAGGACGAACAGGTCCTTGACGAGGGTGAGCCCTCCGACGCCGCCGTTGGCGAGCGCCGCGACGCCGCCCGCGACGACCGTGAGCAGGGTGGGCAGCAGGTACGGCCAGCGGACGGGCACCCCCCGCGTTCCCGCCCACAGGAACGTCGTGAGCGCGAGCGCGACCAGCACGACGTCGGGCAGGGCCGTGTTGCCGGGGCCGGGCGGAAGCCCGGCGGGCATCAGCATCGGCAGCGACGCGATGCCCACGACGAGGGCCACGGCCTCCGGCCGCCACCTGCGCGGCCGCTCCGCCGGAGGGTGCCGCGACGGCGCCTCCACCGTGGCGACCCGGCCCGTGACGCCGCTGCCTGTGACACCGTCGCCCGTGATGTTCTCGGCCGGGGCGCTCCCGGCCGTGACCCCCCTGTTCGTGGCCCCGTCGTCCGCGGCCACCCCCCTCGTGACCGTCGTCATGACCGTCGGTAGGGCCGTTTCGACGTGCCCCGGTACGTCTCGTCCAGGACCGTTCCGAGGTGGGCGGGAGAGAACCATTCGCCGATGCGGCCGCGGGCGCGTTCGGCCATCCGGTCGGCGGCGGCCGGGTCGTCCAGCATCGCGGCGATGGCGCCGGCGAGACGCTCGGGGTCCTCCGGCGGGACGAGCAGCCCGGTCTCCCCGGCGAGGACGAGGTCCTGGTTGGACGGGACGGCCGTCGCGACCAGCGGGATCCCCGCGCTGATCGCCTCGACCAGCACGCACGGCAGCCCCTCCCAGCGGCTCGCCATCGCCATGATGTCGAACGCGGGCAGCACGGAGGCGACGTCGTCGGTGTGCCCGAGCCACCGCATCCGCTCCTGCACGCCGAGCCGCGCGGTCAGCTTCGCCAGCCGGTCCGCCATGGGGCCGCCGCCGACCCACAGCCCGAACACGTCGTCCGGCAGCCGGGCGATCGCCTTCACGAAGATCTCCGGGCCCTTCTGGAAGGTGAGGCGGCCGACCGACCCGACGACCTTCACACCGAGGGGCAGGTCGAGGCGGCGACGCGCCTGCGCCCGCGCCCCCGGGGCCGCCGCGTACGCCTCGACGTCCACCGCCGGCCACGACAGCCGCACCCTCTCCGGTGTCGCCAGGCCGAGCCGCAGCGCCGTCGTCACCGTCTCCGACCCGATTCCGAGGAACGCGTCGGTGTGCTTGGCGGCGATGCGCTCCAGGCGGATGTAGGCGGTGCGCCGCGCCCACGACTGGAACTCGTTGAACGGGAACCCGTGCCAGGTGTGCACGATGCGGGGCACGCCCGCGCGGGCCGCCGCGAGCCGCCCGATCACGCCCGCCTTGGACGAGTGGGTGTGGACGACGTCGTAGCGGCCCTCCGCCAGCACCCGGGTGAGGGCGGACAGCGCGGCGAGGTCGTCGAGCGGCGAGATCTGCGGCACCAGCGCGCCCACCTGGACGATCTCCATCCCGGCGCGGTGCGCCTCCGGCGTGAGATCCCCGGCGGCGGCGTTCGCGACGGCCTCCTCGCCGTACAGGACGGTGCCGCGTCCCACCTTCCGCCGTCCGGAGGGCCGGCTGTCCATGCCGACGCCGCCGGTGACGATCGCGCGTTCGTACGTGCCAGCCGGCAGCGCCAGGGCCCCGTTCAGCGCCACCCGGCCGCCGACGCCGTTGAACCGTGTGATCACTTGCGCGACGCGCAGTTTCCTACCTGTACTCACCGATCACCTCACTGGCCGGGAGGGGATGCCGTGCTGGGCGGTACTCCGGCAGCAGACGGCGCAGCAGCAGCCGCACCCCGGCCGCGTCACCCGTCCTGGCCGCCGCGGCGAGCGCGTCGAGCAGCCGCGGCAGCCCGGCGGGGGGCGGCTGCGGCCGCGTCCCCCAGATCTTCGGATGGGCGGTGCGGATGCGCCGCTCGGAGTCGGCGAACGCCTTCTCGGCCAGCTTCTCGCCGGGTCGCAGGCCGCGGAACCTGATCGTCACCGCGGGCGAGCGGAGCTGGGCGGCGTACCGCTGGACGAGATCGAGGACGAGGACGGGGCCGCCGAGGTCGAGGGCGAAGGTCTCCGCCTCCTCCGCGAGGGCGGCCGCCTCGATCAGCAGGCCCGCCGCCTCCGACACCGTCATGACGTGCCGTGCGGCCTCCGGATGCGCGATCGTGACGACCTCGCCGGCCGCGATCCGGCGGGCGATGGAGCCGAGGACCCCGGTCGGAGGCCCCTGCTCGCCGTCCCCGGGCCCGCCGCCGCGCGGTTCGCCGGAGCCCGGACCGGCGGCGCCCTGCTCGCCGGACCGCGGCTCTCCGATGCCGGGCCCGCCGATGACGTCGCCGATGCGGACGGCCGCGAAGCACGTCGGGCCGCCGGTCGCCGTCCGCAGCAGCAGCTCGCCGAGCCGCATCGTCGCGCCGAGCACCGACGTCGGCTCCGCCGCCCGGACCGACGAGGCGAGCACGAACCGCCGCACCCCGTGCCGGACGGCCGCGTCGACGACGTTCCGGGTGCCGAGCACGTTGTCGGCGACGCCGCGGCACGGGTCGTCCTCCACGGCGGACAGGCTGTGCACGCCCGCCGCGTGGAAGACGAGCTGCGGCCGCGCCTCCCCGATGACGGCGTCGACGCGGTCGGCGTCCCGCACGTCCGCCTCGACGAGGCTGACGCGGCCGCCGCCCGGCCCGCCGGCCAGGTCGGCGGCGAGCCGCTCCAGCCCGCGCCCGTCCTTGTCGACGAGGCACAGCGCCGCCGGGGCGAACCGCCGGACCTTCCGGCACAGCGCGCCGCCGACCGTCCCGCACGCGCCGGTGACGAGCACCCGCCGCCCGCGCAGGACACGGCGCCCGCGCGGGTCGGCGAGGGGAATCTCCTCCCGGTTCAGCAGCGGCGTGAACGGGCCCGCCGGCGGTGCGGCGGGCGCCGGGTTCCGGCGGAACCGGTGCGGCGGAAACCAGCGCACGGTCAGGCCCGGGTCCGCAGGGCCTCGGTGAGGGCGGCGACGACGCGGTCCTGGTCATCGGCCGACAGCCCCGGATAGAGCGGCAGGGAGAGCAGCTCCTCCGCCACCCGGTCGGTCACCGGCAGCCGCTCGCACTCCTCCGCGCCGACGATCTCCCGGTAGGCCGACAGCCGGTGGGCCGGGATGAAATGCACCGACGTCCCGACGCCCGCCTCCCGCATCGCGTCGCCGACCCTGTCGCGGTCGGGGACGCGCACCTGGTAGAGGTGCCAGGCGTGCTCGACGCCGTCGAGGCTGTTCCGCTGTGGGAGGACGACCTCGGGCACGTCGGCGAGCGCCTCGTCGTAGCGGGCGACGAGCTCCCGCCGGGCACGCTGCCAGCCGGGAAGGGAACGGATCTGGGCGCGTCCGATCGTCGCCTGGACGTCGGTCATGTTCGCCTTCAGCCCGACGGCCTTCACGTCGTACCGCCAGCTCCCGCCGGGCAGGTACCGCCGCCAGGAGTCCTTGCTCATCCCGTGCAGCCGCATCGCGCGGATCCGGTCGGCGAACTCGCCGTCGCTCGTCGCGACCGCGCCGCCCTCCCCGATCGGCATGTTCTTGGTCGCGTAGAAGGAGAAGCACGCCGCGTGGGACTCGGACCCGACCGGGCGGCCTGCGCGCGCCGCACCGGGCCCGTGGGCGGTGTCCTCCACGACCCTCGACCGGTCGAGACCGGCCGCCTCGGCGAGCGCCGGCACGTCCACCGGGTAGCCGCCCTGGTTCTGGGTGACCATCGCGGCGGGCTTCACCCGGTCCGCGGCCGCCGCGACCGTCTCCGGGCTCGGCACCAGCGTCTCCTCGTCGATGTCGGCGAAGACGGGCCGGTGCCCGGCGTGCAGGATCGCGTTGATCGCGCCGCAGAACGTCAGGCTGGGCGTCAGCACCGGCGACCCGGGCGGCAGGTCCATCGCGCGCAGGCTCAGCTCCAGCGCGCTGGTGCACGAGGCGACCGCGACGACGTGCGCGGCGCCGAGGTAGTCGGCGAACTCCTGCTCGAACGCGGTCGTGTCCGGCCCCGTGGTGAGCCACCGGGAGTCGAGCACCTTGGCGACCGCCTCGGGCACCCCGTCGGTGAGCGGCGGGACGCAGAACGGAACGGCTGAGCTCATCTGGCTTCTCCTTGGTCGTGCGCGGTGGGGTCGTGCGCGGTGGCCGGGCGCTGCCGGCCCGCGTCAGGCGGGTGCGCGGCGGTTCTCCACGGCCGCCGCCGGCGGTGTCGCCTGCGGTGCGGTGGGCGACGCCGCAGGGGGCGGCGCCGGCGGTGCCGGTTGCGGTGCGACCGGTGGTGCCCCCTGGCCCGCGGCAGGTGGTGCCGCCTGTGGTGCCGGCGGATGCACCCGCTGGGCCGGGGGAGCCGCGTGCGGCTTCGCGGCGGACGGCGTCGGGGAGTCGTCGTCCTTCGGCTGCGACCCCGTCCCGGACGCGGAGCCGGCCTCGGACCCCTTCTTGAAGGTCTTCTCGCGCGCCACGGCCGCGACGCCGAGCAGGGGCCAGCCGGACGCGGCCACCAGGTCGTGGACCGGTTCCAGCGCCGACACCGCCGTGACCTGCCCGACCACCACGACCACGCCGACGGCGTCGTCCGTGCCCGGGTCGATGTCCTCGAACGCGTGCACGCAGCACGGCCTGCGGACGGGGACCGGCCGGGTGACGTCCGTCGGCCGCGTCCCGGCCGGTCGCCCCGGCACGGCCGCGCCGCCGGCGCCGGCCGCGGGCGCGCCGGTCTCGCCCCGGTGCACGGCGGCCGCCACCGACGACGCCAGCTCCGCGGGCAGCGGTCCGGGCGCGCCGACCAGGGCGACGTGCCGGACGTCCTGCTTGTGGGCCGCCAGCCGGATCCGCCGGCCGAGGTCGGCGAGCTGCTCCGGGCCCCGGTCGGCCCAGCCGAGCAGCGGCACCCCGAGCCGCCGCGCGACCCGTCGCTGACCCGGGATCGTCGGCCGGACCGTCTCGGCCACGACCGCGACGAGGATCCCGAGGACGAGCCCGGCCAGGCCCGCGATCGCCGCCATCATGACCGTCGGGTCGCTCGGCGGGGCCAGGACCGCCGGCTGGACGACCGATGCCGTCCCCGTCGAGGTCAGCCGCGTCGTCAGCTCCGAGCGGTTGGACCGCAGGTCGGACAGCTCCGCCTGCACCCGCTCCCGCTCGTTCGCCGCCGCGATGTCGGGCACCGGTCCCCCCGCCCGCTGCGCCAGCGGCCCCAGCCGGTCCTCCAGCATGCGGATGCGCTTGTCGAGCTCCTCGATCCGCATCCTGATCGCGCCGAGGCTGGACTCGTTGAGCTGCCGGACGACCTTCGTCCCGATCGCGTCGGCCAGCTTGCGCGCCACCACCGGGTCGCGGTC